>CAYUBI010000103.1:0-2338 GCA_964443005.1 uncultured Candidatus Marinamargulisbacteria bacterium | reverse complement strand
ATATAATAGTGATGAATCAGTCATCAAGAATTATTAAATTTATTTTTGGGAGGTGAATTTTATGAAAAAAGTATTTGCTATGACTCTCATTATGGCTGTTTCTTTAGCTGCTATGAGTTTTGCTGTTGAAGCAAAAATTACACCTAAGCAAGCTGCTCCTGTGAAAGTGGAAGCTGCAAAAGCTGCTGTTGCTGTTCCTGCTGTGAAAGTGGAAGCGCCAAAGGCTGCTGTTGCTGTAAAAAAGGCTACAAAAGCTGAAGTTGCTCCTATAAAAGTTGAAGCTACAAAGGCTGCTGTAAAAATTGAAGCTGCAAAGCCAGCAATTCCAGCTGCAAAAGTAACGGATAAAAAGGCAGTAAAGAAGTAATTTTTTATTGTTATTTTTAGGTTTTATAACCAAAAATGGCGATGTATTACATCGCCATTTTGGGTTTTCTTTATAGTTCCCTAAAATCATTTAACTGATTTTAGGGCTTAGTAGTAGGGTATCCATAAATCGAATCACTAACAACAAAGTCTAAATGGTTAATAATTTCGTGCCATGAATTAGCTGCAAATCCATTAAATCCGAGTATTGTTTTAGTATTTTTTTGTACTAAAAAAATAGGACAACCGACTTCCTTCATCATTAGTATATCTGCAACTCCATCACCTATTGCTAAGGCATTTTTTTTCGCAATTCCATAACGTGCCATTAAACTTCTAACAATTTCCCCTTTACTTTCATAAGGAACTACAATAGATATTTCACCTGTTAAATAACCTGACTCAAGTAGAATTGGATTTGCATAATACCCTGTTAATTCGTACCGTTGAACCAAAGCCTCGGCCAATTGGCTAATTCCACTTGAAATTAAATAAATCTTGCAGTGTTGCGCACGTAATTCTTTGAATATATATTCTACTTCTGGATAAATTTGAATTGCTTGAATTGCTTCATATAATACTTTTTCTGAAACTCCTTTCCAAGCTTTTACATCTGCGCGAGCAAAAGATTCATAGCATAATTTACCAGTTAAAAAATCCTGAAGATATCCTAGTCCATGTGAGTGCCATGTATTTGTTTTTCTATGCATAATTTCCCATATAGTTTTGCCACGATGCAACGTACCGTCTACATCAAAAAAAGCAATTTGAATAGATTTATGCTTCATTTGCTAACATGCCACAAGCTGCATGAATATCTTTTCCTTTGCTTTGACGTACAGACACATTCACATGCGCTACAATTAAACGATCTACAAACTTTTGAATTTGAGCTGAACTTGACTGTCGATAAATGTTGTTAATACCATTATAAGGGATTAGATTCAAATGAAATCCGGTACGCCGAAGCAGTTTAACTAGTTGATTTGCATGAATTATTGAATCATTAATATTTGCCAGCATAACATATTCCATGCTAATTCGTCTTCCTGTTTTTTCTTGATAATGTTTGGCTGCTTCCATAAGCTGCAACAACGGGAATCGTTGATTTATAGGCATTAATTGGCTCCGAAGTTCATCAGTTGGAGCATGCAGTGATACTGCAAGATTAATTGGCTGTGGCCATTGTTCCATAGTAGCCATTTCAGGGATAATGCCTGCAGTTGATATTGTAAACCTGCGAATACCAATATTGGCGCCTTTTGAATCATTCAGTATTTGAATAGCTTGATGCAATGCGTCAAGATTTAACAAGGGTTCGCCCATGCCCATTACAACAATATGATCAACAGGAAACCCAGCTCGAGCAACAGTGACCCATTGGCTAACAATTTCTCCAGCAGTTAAATTTCGAATAAACCCCATTGTTCCTGTAGCACAAAATCGACAAGCCAATGGACACCCTACTTGAGACGATATGCATAAGGTGTTAAATTTGCCGGGGATTAGCACAGTTTCAATACAACAACCATCAGCAAGAATTAACTTAAATTTTGTAGTGTTTGTGCCAGCTTGCATTTCTACATTAGGCAGCAATAAATTGAAATAGGACTTCAACAGAGTCCGTTCTTTATGACTGAGTGTTGTCATGTTATCAAAATTAAGAAGTAGTTTTTGATATACCCAACTAAAAACCTCACGACCTTTAAATCTAGGAACTTCATGCTCGATAAGAAACAATTCTAATTGTTCTAGTGTTAGGTCATAAATACTGATCATTGAGTCATTAATTCTACAAATGGGGAAACTTCTGTTGCAATCCAATTTTGCATTGGTGGAATTATGCCTAATTGAACAGTTGGTTTATGCAAACCATGATAGTCAGATCCTGCTGTAACAAGTAATCCTTTTTCTTCTGCGATGTTCAATAGCCATTCAGTTTGTTCATGAGTGTATTCAGGATAAAAGCATT
>CAYUBI010000102.1:0-3376 GCA_964443005.1 uncultured Candidatus Marinamargulisbacteria bacterium | reverse complement strand
GATGGTTCTCCTTGTTTAAGGTCTTATGGCCCCCCCCCCGAAAATTTAGAAGCAGTTGATTATAAATCTCCAAAAATTTATAGCCCAGCAGCTTCCGAAATTTTGGCAATGCAGCAATATGCAAAATTTAAAATTTCACATGTTCGTAATGATGAGGTAAGAAAAATTCTGGATGATATTGATAATTGTTTTACAACTGACAATTATATTGGTATTGCTGAAGTGTTTACAGCTCGCCAAGAATTGCTTGATTTTCGTCGTAATCATATTCAGGTTCTTTTGCCGTTGGATTTGGGGCCCTGGGATGTCCAGCGCATTGAACGAAAAACTCAGGAATTAAAGCTTACAATTGATCAAAATATGATTTCGTTTGACGGGCAGCTTAAAGAAACAGGCATGATGATTCGAAATCTTAATCTTCATTTAAAAGATCAGCCTGGCAGATTAGTGATCCTTTACCAATGGAATTCAGGCTTTTCACTAGAAAATGACAAAGGAATTCGTATTAAAATTAATGGACAAAACTTGTGGAATAGAGAGCAGCTTAATTTGATTTCGAAGGGACATCTTTTATCACGAGGACAGCGTTTTTATGAAATTCCTTTAGATTTAAAAGATATTCACTCTGTGCAACTGGATATGCCAGCTGCGATTAACCTAAGAGTTAAGGTGCATTTTTTTATGATACAAAATCCAACTTATATTGATAGAGATGGTCCACCCTTGTTGTGTCCTATCGAAGATGCTAAAAAAATAGTACGCGAACGATTACCTTTGAATCAGTCATTTTTACAAGCAACTCATCCGATTTATCAAAAGGTTGATAACGGATTAGTTGTTAATTATGAGGATAGTAAACCCAATGGCATTACTGCAGAAGGCCAAGCTTATGCAGGCATGATTCTTTCTGAACATGCAAAACCAGAGGACCAAATTGTATTTGACCAGTTGATTAACGGCGCAAAGTCTGTTTTGCCTCGTTGTGCTACAACGCTAATTTCTGTTGAAACACCCACGAACCATACCTCGTGTACAAATGCTGATGTATGGAATCTTGTGAATTTAGTCCAAGCTGCTGATAATCAAAATTCAAAAAAGTGGACAAAATCATTGGTTGATTATAAGAAAATGAGTCAACAATTGAATCAAGAAATTTTAACAAAAAGTGTGATTTACATTAAGGATTTAGCCATTCCTTTAACTGGAATTTCCGATAGAGTTGATGGTACCAGCCCGTATATGGTGCAAACTGAGGAAGATGTTGTTTTGCAGTATAATCCGTCATTTTCCTATAGTTTTGCTGCAAATAGTTTAAAAAAACTGGACCCCAAATGGACAGCAATCAAAAATACGCAACTTAAAATAAATAACCAAATTCTTGATGAATTAGGTTTAGTTGATTGGTGTGTTGTAAAAATTAATAAACAAACTGGCAAAATTGTAGTTTCTACAGATTTGGATACTTATTTTCCTAAAAGATATGAAGGTCAAAAAACAGCACCGACTATTGAATGGCCGCGATTAATTATGGATCATTGTTTAAATTATATTCGCAATCATGATGAAGGGTCTAAACAATTTTTAGATTCGTTTCGGGAAAAATTTAGTATTGATTTTGAATTATTTCCATATGCTGGGTATCGAAATGAATTGGTTATTGGACTAGCCTTACTGTTTCAACTCGCTACTGGGATTACGTCGTATGATATTGTTGATTTTATTAAAATGATTGGTACAGCACCGGATTACTATGGCAACCCAAATTATAAGGCAGCCAAACATACCATGCAGGAATTACTGCTTACTCGCATGGTAATGGCTGTACACGAAGAAGCGCATAAACCGAGCACTGCAAAATAGACTGAAATTTATTAAAGAAAGTGACGATAACTTGGTAACCAGTCTTTTTGAGGTGCTAAAATGAAAAGCGAACAAGACCATGTCAATGCAGGATTATTTTATTTTCAAGAACAAAAAAGTCAAGGAAGTGTTACCTTTTTTCGGGCTTCTAGTTTTGTTATAACGCATAACAAAAGTATTGGTATTATACAAAAAGGGCTGTCACCTGAACCTGTGGATGAAGCATTTGTGCATGCAAACGCTATTCCTATTGTCATACAAACAGGCGTTCCCATCGTTTCAACAGCGCCACCGACACAGCTGTTATTGCCAGCTCCAGCGGCTAAGTTGCTATTGCCAGCTCCAGCTGCTCGACCCGTGGCTGAGAAACAATTTTCGTTACTACAGATGTTGAAAGGTTTAATTACTTCAAACAATCATCGGGATAAATTTCTGGATAAAGAAGCTGTTTTTTATCGAACGGATAGTTTGAATAGAAATGGAACATTAGTGAAGTACGAGAATGAACTTCATTTTCATACGGAAGGTCAGGCTTATACTCAGTTTTTGTTGGCAAATGAGGGATCCTCAGATGCGCAAGGTCAATTTGATAAAATAACTATTGGACTGAGTAAATATTTTTTTAAGATTCAAAAGTCATCCATTCGTGGATGGACACCAGGCAGTTTAACATCAGCAGCAGATGCGGATGTTTTTAATGTTTTAAATCTTCAACTGGCTGCAGAGAACGTAGCCGCTGGAAAATGGGCCGCAGGCACTGTGGATGTAGATTATCATGTGTTAACGAAGCAAGCTAGTGACGATTTTCTGAATAAAGAAGTTGTTATTGTGAAGGACTTATATATTCCTGTATCAGGTATTCAGCCAAACGGAAAAAGCCCTTTTACTGTTGAGACCACTGACGAAGTTATTTTTCAATATAACCCATCCTATTCATATGCATATGCAGCAAACAAATTAAATCACTTAGATCCTAGATGGAGCAAGGTCGCGGAAACTCAAAATATAATTAATACTGCAATCATGAATGATCCTGATTTAGGTATTGTGGATTGGTGTTTGGTTAAGGTTAATAAAACAACAGGAGACATTACGGTTTCAAAGGATTTGGACACGCATTTCCCAAAACGAAGCAAAGGTCATACGGTACCTGCACGCATTGAATGGCCACGTTTAATTTTGGATCATGTGTTAAATGTCATTCATTTTAACGATCCTCAATCCAAGGATTTTTTAAAGTTGATTCATAAAAATTATGGAAAAAAACTGACAAAAAATGAAGATGATAAAAAAAATAAACAGGAAATTGTATATTCTAAGGATCGCAATGAAGTTGTTCATGGACTGATTACGTTCATGAACATGGTTAATAATGGAACATTAGACATTGCTGCTTTGGATACATTTAAACAAGAAGTCCTTGGCAATAGTTTTAGTTATGGCAAAGCCAGTTATGATTCGTCAGTTCATACCTTTAATCAATTTTTATCAGGTATGATTGTTCAAGCAATGGATG
>CAYUBI010000101.1:0-3986 GCA_964443005.1 uncultured Candidatus Marinamargulisbacteria bacterium | reverse complement strand
AAATCTTCGAAAAGAAGATGACACTTTGATTTTCGGGCAAAATGCAATTTTTCCAATATTTTTTAATCGTTTCCCAAGTTCAATATCTGGAGACATTTTTTGATAAGCTGGATTGTATCCTCCAACTTGGTCGTAAGCTGAACGCCGCATGACAAAATTAAAGCCAGAAGTATTGTCTAATCCTAACCAACGCGAGATATATAAAAATGCTGTATATCCCATATAATTGATCCAGTTTTGAATGGGTGATGCATCATGTGTATCTGCAGTTCCATATGCTGCAACAATTGTGGAATCGTGGGTAAATGCGTTTACAATGTCAGCTGCCCACGTAATTGGATAAAAGCTGTCAGCATCGCAAAATGTGATTAAATCACTGGTGGCTACTTCTGCACCTTTTCGTACTGCATGAATATAACCTTGTTTTGTTTCTTGAAAGACTTTTGTTGTTAGTTTTTTGGCTACGGAAAAAGTATCATCTTTACTGTTATTGTCAATAATAATTAGTTCGATATGTGCATAGGTTTGTTGAGTCAATCCTTGAATAGTTTTGGCAATTGTTTTGCCTTCGTTATAGGCTGGAACAATGATGGAGAGTGTTAAGGGCACTGTCATAATCTATCCTTTATTTTATAAGTAGAGTTGTTTCTTCTTTATTATGCAAAAGATAATCAATAACTTCAACCCCTTGCATAAAACTGTGATCCATATTGCCAACTTCATATTGCCATGCACCAAATCTACCGCGACTGTAGATGTTTCGGTTTTTTAGTTCGGGCAACAATGTTGTAAGCGCTGTATTGCGGTTTAAACTAGGAATTGGATAGCCATAGTTAATGGGAATACAGTAGGCTGTGTCAATTTGCTCGCGATCGCATTCATTGATCAACCCATAGGTAATGAGTCCATCAATTGTGTCATCAATAATACTTCCTGCATTAATCTGTTTATGCGATGAGTAAGAGGTTTCAGCCATAAGTAACATGCTTTCGGAATTGGGTGTCATGTTAGGTGAATAATTTGATAAATAGGTTACGCGATAAAATGGAGCATTATTTTCGGGAAAGTAGTTCCAACATTTTGTTTTATTTTCTGCAGAAACTGGACGTCGTACACCAATTCCGATGCTATATCCATTATTGTGTAGTAAGTCTTTTGCAGCATTGATAAGTTTTTCTTCGGGTGTTGCTAATGAATGAACTAATTGATCAATAGGTATGGTAGAAATTAATTCATCATAGGTATCAGTTTTTCCTGACTTAAAGGTCACTGTTTTGATTATTGGATTAATTCCTATTATTTCTTCAAATTCTTTGATTATTTTAATGTAGTTTGTCTTGAAATCCAGCAATCATGCCTGAGAAAATCGCTTGAGTTCCGCCGTAAAGAGGGAATTTGAATAAATTATTGGGACCCCATGATTTTTCGTCAATTTCATAAATGACATTTTTTAGAATTTTCTCTAAATTAATTACAGACACACGTTCAGAAATCCAGTGGTGTGCCATTAAATCTGTTGGATATGCCCACACTTTTAAATTGTATGGGTGCATAAAATATTTCCCAATGCCTACACCAAAGGTACAATCAATCCATTCGCCAAAGTTTTGGGGTGACAAATTCGGCGTCAATTTTAAAAGTCCTTCAATGCATTCCCACAGCATATCTTTATTTAGATGACGAATATTGTTTTGAAATGGGTAGGGAATGGTTTTCCCATATCCAAAAATCCAAGCTTCTCGTTGATGTTCTACATAATGTCCATTAAGTGATTTTTCAACTGCCATATCAAAATAAGGGTAGTGAGAAAACAATACATGCCCACCAATATCATGGGTATAACCTTGTGCATCTTTAAAACTGGCAGATAATCCACCGATATAGTTATTTTTTTCGTAAATAGCAAAGTTGGTGTGTCCTATATCAGCTAATCGATAGGCTGCGCCAATTCCAGTAGGGCCTGCACCTATAATAATAATGCGTTTATTCATGATTGTTCTCCTAATAATTTGATTTATTAAATGAATTCTATATTTTATTCTACTGAAGATTAGAATCATTGTATATACTTATGATAAATGAGTTGCATTTTTTTCGTTTACGTTTTTTTGCTCTTCTATTATAATGCTTATAGAGGTTATTTTATGAAATTCTTTAATACTGCAGGCCCTGTACGCGCAGATGATCATTATTGTTTGTCTCCGATTGATCGCATGAATCGTGATGAAATTTTGTCGTTAATTAGTCAAAAAAAATATTTTATATTACATGCTCCACGCCAAACAGGTAAAACAACGTGTTTATTGGCTTTAAGGGATTGTCTTAATTTGCAAGGGAAGTATTATTGTTTATATGTTAATGTAGAAAATGCTCAGGCTGCTAGAGGAAATGTTAAAGATGGAATTGAAGCTATTCTTTATAGTATGGTTCAATGGATAGAAGTTACAGATGGTTTGCAAGCAATTCTTCCAGAGCCTAGAAAATTATTACCAGAAATCATTAGTCTTGCTTCCTTGCAAGACATATTTAAACAAATTTGCATGACGTTGGACAAACCATTCGTTTTACTGGTAGACGAAATCGACTCGCTAGTCGGCGACACTTTGATTTCAGTATTACGACAGTTTCGTAATGGTTATGCTATGCGTCCAAAGTATTTTCCGCAATCTGTTATTTTATGTGGGTTACGCGATGTACGTGATTACCGAATTCACTCGGATTCTGAAAAGGCAATTATTACGGGTGGAAGTGCGTTTAACATAAAAGCAGAATCGTTGCGTTTAGGCGATTTTTCTCCTGAAGATATTCGTTCACTATATCAACAACATACTGCGGAAACGGGTCAAATATTTAATGAAGATATTTTTCCATATTTGTGGGGGCTTACTGAAGGGCAGCCTTGGTTGGTAAATGCACTGGCTTATGAAGCTTGCTGGAAACTGGTTAAAGATCGGACTCAACCGATTACTAAAAATATTATAGAAACTGCAAAAGAAAATTTAATTTTGCGTCGCGAAACGCATTTGGATGTACTCAGCGACAAATTGCGTGAAGAACGCGTGCGAAATGTAATTGGACCTATGCTATATTCAGATGAGGCTACAGTTGAGCTGATTATGGATGATGCACAATATGCCATGGATATGGGACTCATTAAAAAGAAAAACGGCAAATTTCAAATTTCCAATGCTATTTATCGTGAAATTATTCCTAGAGAATTAACATGGACAAGCCAAATGACGATGGAAGAAAATATTCTATGGTATATTGAAAATGATCGTTTAAGTATGGTCAAACTTCTTGAAAAGTTTCAGCAATTTTTCCGTGAAAACAGCGAAATTTGGCTGGAACGATTTGCGTATAAAGAAGCAGGCCCGCACTTGTTGCTAATGGCATTTTTGCAGCGAGTGATTAATGGTGGAGGAAAAATCCTTCGCGAATATGGCCTTGGCTTAAAACGCATGGATTTGTTTCTAGAATATAAAGGAGCAACTTATGCTTTGGAGCTAAAGGTTAACAAGGGACCAAATTCAAAAGTTGCTGGGCTTGCACAACTGCGAACGTATATGGATATTCAGTGTGCTAATGAAGGCCATTTAATTTTGTTTAATCGTGATCCTAAATTATCGTGGGACGAAAAAATCTATCGAGAAGTTGTTGATAACAAAATCATGATTTGGGGAATGTAAATTGAAAAAATACTCCATATTAACTAAATTCAATTTTATTTGGAAATAGTAAAGGAAATAACGAAATGAAAAAATTGCCGATTGGCATTCAAACATTTGAAAAATTAATAAATGACGATCATTTATATGTTGATAAAACGAAGCTGATTTATCAGCTAATCCAAACTGCCACTGTCTATTTCCTATCCCGTCCGCGACGATTTGGCAAGTCGTTACTTCTGTCTACGTTGGAGGCGATTTTCAAAGGAAAAAAAGATCTTTTCAAGGGACTCTGGATTTATGATCAGCCTTTTGAAT
>CAYUBI010000100.1:0-4047 GCA_964443005.1 uncultured Candidatus Marinamargulisbacteria bacterium | reverse complement strand
AATGAAAATGATTTAGCATAATATCATTTAAGGATCCCATCATCAAACCTTCAGTCACATTGCCAAACATGTTGCCTAAGCCGCCAATTTGTTTCCCCAATTTGTTGAGTTGTTTATCTGTTTCTTGTTGAACAATAGCACTTTTTTCGCTTAATTTGTTGATTTGTTTGTCTGTTTCTTTTTGGGCAATAGCCAAACTCATTACTAAGTCTCTTAATTCATTGTCAGTCATATTTCCTCACCTTGATGTTATTTTAATAACTTTATTTATGTGTAGATAATGTAATTATATCAGAATTTGCGTGATTATGGCCATGACAACATGAAATAAGTTCGGACTGTCATGGGAAATTAGTATAAAAATCTTCATGGCTATTTTGAATAATTTCCCCATTAATAAACTGATAAGCCAGTAAGTATAGATCGGTTTTAATTCTAAATTTATGAACTCGAATATGGTTAGGACTTGCAATTTCTTTTTTGTTAGTTTATCCTGTACATATGAGTACAGACAAAATGAACATAATTGTCGTTCCTCGGGCGAATCAAGCACAACGATTTCAACAATTAGCAGTGTTGGGCGAAACACTTTTTCATGCGAGTGATTTGGCTGCATTATGGCAGATTAGCAATAAGAATACTCTTAACATAACATTGTCCAGATACTGTAAACATCGATTGATTCAGCGTGTTTATAAGGGTTTATATTCGTTGATTCCTATTGAACAACAAGAACCCTGGGTGGTTGGGCTTGTTGGGCTGCATTCCTTTGGTTATATTAGTGCAGAGTCTGTATTATTTCATGAAGGAATTATTCATCAGCCACCTCAGGCAGAGACTTTAATTAGTTCGATTTCTAAGAATATGCAAATTGGACCTTATTGTTATCATGTTCGTCAATTAGCCGATCATTTTTTGTTTCAATCGATCGGCGTTATTTCTGAAAAACGTTTAAAAAGGGCTTCGATTTCTCGGGCAGTTGCAGACATTCTTTACTATAATCCCTTGTCATTTTTTGATCAATCACGTTGCCTCAATTGGAAAGAGGTGCGAAAAATTCAAGAGCAAGTGGGGTATCCGTTAACTCCCGAGAGATATGAATTTACCTAATCCCAAAGATGCTATTCACAAAGCATGGATGTATCGGGTGCTTTCTAGTCTAATGGATCAGCCGCTGTTGCAACAGATGCTTCGGTTTAAGGGTGGAACTTGTGCTGCGATGCTGGGATTTTTGGATCGTTTTTCTGTTGATCTTGATTTTGATTTTATTGGAAATCAGACTAACATGAAACACGTTCGGCAAGTCATGGAAAAGGTTTTTGATGCATGTGATGTGATCATTGCTGATCAAAGTAGCAAAGTACCCCAATATTTCCTTAAGTATCCAGTTCAAGATCGCATCAGAAATACATTAAAAATTGATATTACGTTTCCTCCGCCAACAGCAAATATTTATAGCCCTTTTCGTTTGGTAGAGATTGATCGCATTGTTTATTGTCAAACCATTGAAACGATGTTTGCTAATAAGCTGGCTGCGATTATGGATCGATGGAATCAACATCATTCGGTTGCAGGAAGAGACATTTATGATGTACATCATTTTTTTTTGATGGGATATCGTTATCAATCAGAGATTATTGTTGAGCGGTGCAATCAGTTGCCTGCGGTATATTTTAATGGACTGATTAGTTTTTTGCAAACTTATGTTACAGAAACAGTTATCAATCAAGACTTGAATGTACTGCTGTCTGGTGAAAAACTTAGAAAAATTCGCAAATTATTGGTGCCTGAGACAATTCGGTTTTTACAAGCTGAGATTTAATCCTTGATAGTGGTTTATTTTATTTGGTCAGGGGGAATTAAAACTGTTCGTCCGTTTTTCCATATAGCTAACGGACGTCCGGTTTGTTTGTGTCGTTTAATAACTTCGCGAACGGCTTTTTTCATGGCAGCTTCAGCTTTGTCTGGAATAGAGCGATTATCTTCTTTCATTGCTTACTCCTTGATAGTTGTGATAATTGAAAAAAGTGCTGGATCTAAAATTTTAATTTTATCTAAGTAGTTTTTTGCTATAAGGCGCGGCCATTGGGTCCAGCGATGATGTATACATTTTGCATGGTTCTATTATATCAGAATTTGCATGATTATAAATATAGAGCTGCAGTCTTATCTGTAAATTTTCAAATACAAGAAACAAGGCATAAATTACGATAATATGTTTAGTATCTAAAGTTTTGGGCAGAATAGGGGATAGCACGTCAAGAGTCTCAGTGACCAACGTTGAGAGCTTCAGTGATTGCTTGCGCTTGTGAAAGAGCAGGGAATGCGGTTTTCTTTGCTGAGGCAGAGTAGCGTAGTAAAAAAAGGAGTAGCAGTATGAGCCGTATTGATGGACAAAGTAACCCTTCTTATCTAGGCGCAAACGGTAATTCTTTACATAGCTCTGTTGGAGCGATTGCCTCTGCTTTGTGGGACAATCCTAAAGATAAGGATGCAATAAAAAAACTTTCAGAGCTGTCTTCTGAGGAACAGTCTACAGTCTTTAAGCGAATAGCTTCAGAAAACTCCATTGATTCTACAACAAAATTAAGACAGGTTAAACAAGCAATATTAAATGTACGTTCGGAATTGAATGACCATAGTTCGTGGAGTGTAAGTAGTCCGGAATATTCAAAATACACTAATCTTAAAGATAACGCTGAACTATGTTTTGTTTCGTTAGATGCACCACTACTGCAGCAAGTTAATGGGCAAATGACAGGCGTATATGAATCGGTTAAAGATATGTGCAAAGGGACACTGGATATGCTAGAAGTGCCATTGCAGGGGATCATAAATATAGCGGCTACTGCTGCGAGTCCGTTTTTAAGTGATGAAACGAATCAAGCTAATAAAAAAGCCATGCAGTCGGTTTATGAAGAAAAAACAAAGCCGATTGGCCAGGGATTTCTTGAGATGGGGCGAGTTGCAGGTGGGTTGATTGAGTTCGCAGGTAAAACGGCTGCTGGTCAAAGTACACAGGAGACAATTAATAAATTAAAAAAAATACCCTTGGTGCAAAACGTTTTAGTAACCGAGGAAAAAGCAAGAGTGAATAATGACGCAAAAAGTCAGGGCGCAGTGGCTGCAACTGTAGCGTTTGGAGTAACGCAAGTAGGTAATGGTTTACCCAAGATGAATTTGCCTGAAATGGGTCCTGCAGCTTTAACAACAACAGGGCATCTTATGCCTGTTCCCTTAGCGATGGAAGGCGCAGTTGCTGGTACCGGTATGGCAGGCGCGCTTCCTTATGGCGCTGCACCATTTTTAGGGAAAATTTCTAGGGTGGAGCCACCCGCGGGTGATCTTGGGGGTAAAGCTACAGAATCTTCAGTTAAAAAGACGATGAACGGTGATGAAGGTTGGGGTAATGGTGATAGTCCATATGATAATATTAAATTTAAAAGTCCAGAGGTACAAGAAAAACCTGGAACACTGAAGACGGACAAGGTTGTGAAAGAAAGATCCTATTATGAGCTTTTTGAAGAAGACGCTTCAATTTCAGCCCCAGAACCTCAAAAAATGCCTATCAGCGAGAATAAAAAAACGGTGCAGGAACCAGTTGTTGATTCCAATGCTAAATCTCCAGTTAATGAAAAAGTTAGTAAACCTGTGGAATCACAAGTTGAATCAGCCATTCCGCAACAGGTTGAATCTGCTGAAATTGCTAGTTCAAAGATTTCTAACGAGTCAAAAAAATTTCAAATTGGTTCGAAAGATGTTCTTCCAGAAGTGGAAGCAAAGCCACATGCAGACACGGCTGATCTAGATGACATCGCACCTGCGGCGGCTGTAAAGCCCGAAGAAAAGAAGTGGTCAATGACACCTAAGGTAGTTGCTGGCGTGGCTGCTGCTGGCGTTGCATACCCGATTGTTAAATGGGCAATTCCAAAAATTACAGGAGACATGACCGTAGAAAAGTGGATGAGGGAGAATGGGAAATCGATTCCCAAAGGGGCTACCTCGTGTGCGGTGGTGAACGAAGACAAGGATGGAAATATTGAACGG
>CAYUBI010000099.1:0-4135 GCA_964443005.1 uncultured Candidatus Marinamargulisbacteria bacterium | reverse complement strand
CGATTGAACTCTCTTTTTGATTTATTTGCGTGTTAGCTTTATAATGAAAGAGTTGGTTTTTATTATCTTTAAGCATAGGAGTAGACTTTATGGTTAAAATTGGATTGATTGGTACTGGAACAATTGGATCAGGTGTTATCCATATTTTTAAGCATAATTATGATAAGCTTAGTGATTTTTCAACAGAGCCTATTGTATTGGATACTATTTGTGATTTAGATTTTTCGAAAACAACCGAAGACCTTTCTTTATTTACATTAACAAATCAATGGCGCGAGGTAGTTGCGAAACCGGATATTGATATTGTTGTTGAGTTGATTGGTGGGGAAGAGCCTGCAAAAACGATTATTAAAACTGCTTTGCAAAACAAAAAAAGTGTTGTGACAGCTAATAAATTAGTCCTTGCAAAACATGGGCCTGAATTATTAGAATTAGCTAGAATAAACGGTGTTTTTTTGTTATATGAAGCTGCAGTAGCTGGAGCGATTCCTATCATAAAAACTTTACATAGCACCTTAGTACCTAATCATATTTTGGGCATTTATGGAATTATGAATGGAACAACTAATTATATTTTAACGAATATGCAGGAAAAAGGAATTGGCTTTGATGAAGCGTTGAAAGATGCACAGAAATTGGGATATGCTGAATCTGATCCTGCATCTGATGTTAATGGTTTGGACAGCCAATATAAATTAGCAATTTTAGCTAGTATTGCTTTTCAAACTGAAATTTCGCCTAAAGATATTTTAGTTGAAGGTATTACTAACATTAGCGGTATTGATATTGATTATGTTAAGGAATTTCATTCTGTTATTAAGCTATTGGGTATTGCACGCTTAGTTAACAATGAATTAGAGCTACGCGTTCATCCTGTTATCCTTCCTAGTTCACATCCGCTGGCTTCAGTACATGGTGTTTTTAATGCTGTGTATGTAGTTGGGGATGCTGTGGGCGATATTATGCTTTTTGGGCGTGGTGCAGGTAGTGTGCCAACGGCTTCGTCTGTGTGGGCAGATGTGCTGGAAATTGCGAATCATTCGGCATACATGCCTGCTAAACTAAAATCAATTGTGCTTCGCAAAAAAGAAGCAATTCAATCTGAATATTATTTTCGTTTAAGTGTTCACGACCAGCCGGGTGTTTTGGCTGAAATAAGTGGTATTTTTGCGAAAAATAAGATTAGTATTAAATCAGCAATTCAGAAAGGTTTGAATGAGACTGCAGAATTGGTAATCATCACCCATCAGGTGTCGGAAAATAATAAAAATAAAGCGATTGAGGAAATGCAGTGTTGCGCGTGTGTGTCAGAAATCGCAGCAGTTATTCGTGTCGGAATATAGTTTGGTCGTTGTTTTTTAAATCAGAATATAGCAGGTGCTGCGACCTTTGCCTTGTGATTTAAGATATCGTTTGTCTACTAAATCAACCAATTCTAAATGCGCAGTTTTATGTGAAATTTGATATAGTTCACGATATTCGCGATTATTAACATACATGTTGGATTGAAGGTAGGTTAGCACATCCATTTGTCGTTTACTTAGTTGTGGTTTTTGTTTTCCAACAGAAAACGTATGTTCATTAGGATTGTTGCCAGGTTTTGCAATTTGAATGATCTCAGGCGCACAGGGTTTTACGTGCGTGCCTTCTCTAATAAATACTTCGCCTTTGTAGGCATAAGGTTTTTTGTTTCCTTTTGGAATGAGAATTAGGAAAATATTTTTGCCAGTGCGTTCAATGGTTTTGACTTTAACTGAAATTTTTGGGGAACAAATGTTTTCTGCAATATCAACGATCCAATCTTTGGTGATGTTTTCGCCAATAAGATGACCATTCTTGTCATCAATTCCAAGAACTAATCGTCCACCATCACTGTTAGCAAAAGCAACAATTTCTTTACCTAGCTCATAACTTGTGGATATGCTTCGCTTGAATTCCGTGTGCTGATTTTCGCCTTCTCGTAGTAGCTGAATAATTTCTTGCCAGCTCAATAAAATCATCACCTCTGTTGATACCATAACATGATTGCTAATTGGAAGCAAATAGATTAATAAAAATCGATATAATAAAATCGAATTTGTCGGAATGATGAGGATGCTTTATACTAAGATAATGAAAAATATAATAGATTTGCACATTCATACTGTTGCAAGTGGTCATGCATATTCAACAATTCAGGAAGTTGCTCGCGTTGCAAACAAGCAAGGTTTGCATGTGATTGGAATTTCTGATCATGGTCCGAAAATGGTGGATGGTCCTCATGAATATTATTTTTTAAATTTGGGTATTGTTCCTAATTTCATAGATGGTGTGCGTGTGTTAAAAGGTGTTGAGCTAAATATCCTTGATGATCGGGGTACTGTTGATTTGATGACCCATCATTTAGCTCATTTGGATTATGCAATTGCTAGTTTTCATCCTGGTATAGGTCCTAATTTTTATTCGCAACAACAACATACCAATGCTTTGTTAGCTGCACTAGAGAATCCATATGTGAAAATTTTAGGCCATATTGATGATCCTCGAGTGCCCATTGATTTTGTTCCTATATTGAAACGTGCAGCAGCGTTAAATAAATTAATTGAGCTTAATAATTCGTCGGAACGTATTCGTCCGGGCTCCTTAAAAAATTCGGTTATTATGGCTCGACTTGCTAAAGAATTGGGGTGTAAGTTAATATTTAATTCTGATGCCCACATTTCAAATGATGTGGGGAATACTCATGTGACGCAGCACTTGATTCATGAATGTGGACTTACTGAGTCTGACTATGTAAATCACGATGTTAGTTTTTTGCGTCAATTTATTCCTTTTTCTGATTCTTAATACATACCATGCAGCTGCCCTTTGATTTGGTTATTACAACCAATAGCCCAGGCGAGATGTCTACATGGGTCAAGCCGATTATTAAGGCAATCAGAGCTGTAAATTCTACCATTCGTATTATTGTGATGATTCTTCCGTGTAGATTTGCGAGCGGGAAAGAAGTGGAAATTGCAAAAGCTATTGATGGAGTCGCGTATGTATTATCATCGCGGGAAGTTTATCAGTATATTCTTTTGAATCAGTTGGCATATCAACCTGCTTTACGAGGATGCGTGTTGTTTTTAGGTGGTGATTTGTTGTTTTCTGTTGTTTTGAAGTGGAAGTTTGGATATAAGGCTATTGCGTATACTGAGGGCCTTATTCAATATCGGCGGGCATTTTATCGTTTTTATACACGTGATATTGATGGAGATTTGATGTTGGATTCAATTGAACCAGAAAATAAATTATCAGTGAAGTCAACGAAGAAAAAGGTGATGATTATTTTGCCAGGTAGTCGGCCTTATCAGTTTAAACATGTACTTCCATTGTTCCTTGATGCAGTTAAACCGTTTCTTAACGAATGGGAGATTGTTGTGAAAATTTCCGAACATATTCGTTATTCTGAAATTAAATTGCCTGTGCCTCATATAGGAATTTCGTTTTCAGAGGCTGAAGATAATGAATTGTTTCGAAAAGCAGATTTTGCATTAACTATTCCGGGAACTAATAATATTATGTTGTCGGGTTTTCATGTTCCTGCTCTGATTGTTGTTCCATTAAATTTTACGCGCGAAGTGTATTTAGATGGATTCGCTGGTTTTATTCTTAATTTACCAGTTTTACGTAATTATCCTAAGCAATGGATTTTGCGGCAGGTGAACAAGAAAATTAAATTTCTATGTCTTGTGAATCGTAAAGAAGGCCGGTTAATTTATCCGGAGCTTCGTGAAATGCTGACTGCTGAGTGGATAACCGAGCGAATTCGACAGATTTTTGACACTCAGGAATATAATGATATTTCTGAACGATTAGCTGGGATTACTCCTATCAAAGGTGTCAAAGATAAAATCGTTCGTGATGTTTTTGAGTTGGCTTTCGGAGGCTAATGAATGAAACTAACCAAGTCACTTCTTATTGTTCTACTTTTCCTTTTTACTACCCTAGCATTCCCTTAGGGATCTGAGCTGTGCCAGGGCAGCCGCCTTGATTCATCTGCACTAGCTGGGCCGATTTACACATTTCCATAAGTCAACTGTTTAAGCGTATTCATAATTGTTTTCAGTAAGCAGTTATCCAGCGAGCAAGACAACTGCTTGTTGCGTTAGTA
>CAYUBI010000098.1:0-4273 GCA_964443005.1 uncultured Candidatus Marinamargulisbacteria bacterium | reverse complement strand
TGATATTCGAGAGTATGATATTTTTTTTTTTTTCTTACAAATTGGTATTGTTCCGCAAGAACCGTTTTTGTTTTCAGGCTCTATTGAAAATAATATTTTATATGGAACGCCTGACGCACACCATGATCTTGTTGTACAAGCAGCTAAACAAGCGAATTGCCATGACTTTATTATGAAACTTCGAGCCAAATATCATACCAAAATTGGTGAACGCGGAGTTCGATTATCCGGCGGACAAAAACAACGCATTGCTATAGCACGTGCAATTCTTAAAAATCCACGTATTCTTATTCTAGATGAAGCTACGTCGTCCTTAGATACAGAATCTGAGCGATTAGTTCAAGATGCTTTAGATATTCTTATGAAAGGGCGAACATCCTTTGTAATTGCTCATCGATTATCAACAGTCATTAATGCTGACCGCATTATTGTTTTTAATGATGGCAAAATTGTCGAAGTGGGTAAACATCAGGAGTTATTAAATAAAAATGGACATTATAAACATTTATTTGATATGCAATTTCGCAAACAAACAACAACTACTTAAATGAAAAATAATTTACAATTTAATGCACTGGGTCACTCTACAGCAAATTATACGGCATCAAAACCAGATGCAAACATACTTGAATCCTTTAGCAACCAACATCACGGAAATATAACGCATGTGTTGCTTCAGTGTGCCGAATTTACATCATTATGTCCAATTACTGGACAACCGGATTTTGCTTCACTAGAGATTAGCTACATCCCTAATCACTTGCTAGTTGAAAGTAAATCCTTGAAGCTGTATCTGTTTTCCTTTCGCAATCATGGAGAATTTCACGAAAACTGTATTAATCGAATTGCCAATGATCTATGGAACTTGCTCGAACCTCATTGGTTAAAAGTCATAGGTAATTTTAACGCCAGAGGCGGCATTGCTATTATTCCTACAGTTGAAAAAGGGACAAAACCAACGTAGTTCAAACCTATTTATTTTTTTATCTGCATTTTATTAATGACATTTGTTGTGGACTTGCCTTCCACAAACTGAACTGTTCGAACTTCACCGTGATATTTTCTAACAACAGCTGTTTCTGGAAGTTTTTCAATATCATAATCTCCACCTTTAACATGAATCGTTGGTTTAATTTTTTCAAGTAACCTGTTGGGCGTATCTTCATCAAACATCACCACATAGTCTATCATTTCAAGATTTGCCAAAATTTCCATACGATCTGCCAATGGATTAATCGGCCGATCAGGGCTTTTATAACGCTTCACTGATGCATCTGAATTTACGCCTACAACCAAAATATCGCCCATTTTTTTGGCCTCAGCCAAATATCGGGTATGCCCAATATGCAAAATATCAAACGTTCCATTTGTACTTACAATATTTTTCCCATTTCGATGAAGCTCAGCCATTAATGCTTCACAATGAAGTGAATCAATAATTTTTCGTTGCCAGGGATGATCGACCTGTTTATTTTCTACTAGGGCTCGACGTAATTCATCACGATTAATCGCAACAGTACCTACTTTTGCTACAACAACACCTGCAGCTATGTTAGCCAATTCAGCAGACTGTTGCGGCGATAATCCACTAGCCAAAGCCAAGGTCATGACTGCGATCACCGTATCACCAGCACCAGATACATCGTAAACTTCGCGTGCAACTGTTGGGATATGTGCATATTCACTATCTATAAACAAACTCATGCCTTCTTCACTTCGAGTAATCAATAAATAACTTAACTGCAACTTATTGCGAAGTTTTTCACCTTCCAATTGAATTAAACGTTCATCTGGCAACAGCATTCCAATAGCTTCTTGTGCTTCTTTACGATTCGGCGTTATTAAGGTAGCACCTTTATATTTATCAAATTGTTTGCCTTTAGGATCAATTGCAATAATTTTTTTATGATGTCGCGCCAACTGAATCAAGGATTGAACTAAATTATCAGACAATAATCCTTTTCCATAATCCGACAATATAATGCCATCAATACTTGCAATATTTGCTTCAATTTTAGCAATTATTTGTGATTGAAAAATGGGATCAATAGGTCGATTATCTTCCTTATCTACTCGAACTACTTGCTGGCTATGTGCAATAATCCGTGTTTTCGTAATTGTAGGACGATCTGCTGCAGTAATCAACCAATCTGTGCTAATCAACTGTTCCTGAAGCTTTTCTTTTAAGACATCTGCTGAATGATCTACCCCAATTAATCCAACCAAATAAACGTGGCCCCCCATTCCTGCAATATTATTGGCTACATTCGCTGCGCCGCCAGGTACATGCGTTATATTTTTCACTTTTGCTACAGGAACCGGTGCTTCTGGGGAAATACGTTCAACATCGCACCAAATATGCTCATCTAGCATTACATCACCAATGACTACCAATCGTTTTTTTTCTAGACGCGGCAATAAATCAAACAATAAGTCGCTCATGCGTTAAATACTCCTTTAATGCAATTTCCCATAGCCGGGGCTTTTTCCCACAGACAGTTTCCAGCTTGTTCTTGCTCAGCACGCTATACTGGGGCCGTTTTGCTGCTGTTGGAAAAGCGTCACTCGTACAAGGATGTAGGATTATATCACGTTTCGTTAATTCAAAAATACGTTGTGCAAACTCAAACCATGTACATATTCCTTCATTTGTCACATGATACGTACCATAAACTTTTGAATGGACTAGCTGCATAGTCCAATCAACTAAATCTCCAGTATACGTAGGTGAGCCCAGTTGATCATTCACAACATTCAGTTCATTTTTTTCCTGAGATAAACGCAACATTGTCATTACAAAATTCTTTCCGTTTTCGCCATACAACCACGCAGTTCGAATTAAAAAATGTTTGGGAAGCAAGGTAACCGTATCTTCACCAGCAGCCTTAGTTTGACCATAAACCCCCAAAGGATGACGAATATCGGATTCAACGTAAGGAACAGTAGACATACCATCAAAAACATAATCCGTTGAAAAATGAACTAACGGAATATCGTATTCACTGCAAAACGCCGAAAGATTTAAGGGCCCTATCACATTGATCTGTCGTGCTTTCTCAGGCTCTTTTTCTGCTTGATCTACTGCTGTATAAGCAGCACAATTAATGACTAAATTAATTGAATGTACGGAAAAAAAAGATTTAACTGCATTAGCATTACAAATATCAAGCTCATTAACATCCGTTGCAATAACTGATGCTAGCCGTGACAATACAGAAACAAATTTAGACCCCAACATACCGCTGGCGCCTGTAATCAGAATAGCCACTAATTGCTCCTTTTTTTCGTTCCTTGCATTCGACGCTGATATCGCTGACGTCCTTTTTCCTTTTTAACAGCCACATTTTCTTTGACCTTTTGGTCAGCAATAATTGAGGCATGCATAATTTCAAGTGCAGGTTTCCTAACAATTTTTCGATGAATTTCAGTTCGTTGAATCACTCGCCTAGATAAAGCAATCCTAGTTATCCCACTATCACCATATAAACCGGCTTTTTCGCCATATTCCACTTGCCGAATCATCGTTCGATAAAGGCCACTAGCAACAGCATGACGCACCTCAGCGCGCAATATACCCTCGCCTTTTCCATGAATAATTTCTACGAAAGCTGCACCTTGATGATACGCTCGATGGATAAAACCATCTAATTCAGCCAAAGCTACATCAACAGTATGTCCATGAAGATCAAGCGTTAAAATATTAGTCATTATAATTTACAAGTAAACTGAATCCACTATATTGAATCCGATAAAAATTGCGTCCGAAGTAGAGCTTTTTCGGTAGGAACTCCATGTTCAAGAGGGTCCGTTATCCAATGCCCAATATTTCGTGTTACTGAATCAAAGGCTACACCCACTAAAATAAGTTGCTTGCCTGTATGCAAATATTTCTCAGCATATTGCTTGCGATTAATTTGCGCTAGGGCTACTTCTTTGGTTCCATTCAGCTTAAACTCAAACACATAGATACTAGAAACTGTTTCAATCACTGCATCAATGCGTCCTTGATTCGTAACAACTTCAGCCTGAATGCGCAAACCCAGCAAGGTAAAAACAATATAGAAAATTGTTTGGTAATGTTTTTCAAATTCAATATTTAACGTATATGGGATATTTGCAAAAAATACTTTTAAGGTTTCAAAAAATAGAGACATATTCGCACTATCCAGTGCACGAATCATCTTGTCTAAATAATTCTCAGTTAATTCCTTTGGGACTTTGCTATAAGCTTCAGACAAATAATTAAGAAAAGAATCTTCAACTTCCAAATTAG
>CAYUBI010000097.1:0-4809 GCA_964443005.1 uncultured Candidatus Marinamargulisbacteria bacterium | reverse complement strand
GGTTCCATGATAATGATCATCCATGGGATTTCCGTTATTACCAACAAAATTATAACCATAAACATCATCAACATAGCCATTATCATCATCATCAATCCCATTTCCAAGAATTTCTTGCACATTAATCCACATATTAGCTGCAATATCTTCATGACGATAATCAACGCCAGTATCAACTACAGCAACAATAATGCCATTTCCAAAGGAAATGCTAGAGTTAGCCCAAGCATCAGCCATACCCATTGTTTTTAGTCCCCATAAATCTTCATATTTCAAGGAAACAGCACCCATTGCCCATTTTCCATCTTGATCAGAATCAAGATACGTATCATTAGGCAAAGCAAAAACAGCTACCTTTTTGTTTTCTTCAATCGATTCCACAAGCCCATTACGTTGATACTCTTTTATCAATTCCAAAGGATTAACACCTGGAGCAACCTCAAGAATATAATAATTGTCTAAATTAGGCGCACTCATATTTTTTGACGCGCGAGCAGCACGAGCAGAAAATTTATTTTTAATATCCCTAACACTAGACATAGACTGCATTCCAGTACCAGTTCGACGCCCAAACAACTTCCGCTCGCCACTCACGTTAAATCGACGATTCAACTGTTGCAAATTTACATTCTGCACAGTTGCCTGTTGTGCAGACAAGCCTCCATTCACACCCATTGGTTTATATTTAACAATAAACTCAGTTGTTTTTTGAGCCAGTTGTGAAGAAGGAAAAGAAATGGACGTAGTAGCATGACTATTACGAGGCGTCCAAGCCCAATTGTCCGTAGTATCTTGGAGAGACGCAACTGCAACAATAGGCAAATCCGCATCAACATTTGGCGTAGATATATGTGGCTGTAACCCGCCAAACAAGGAAAAACCTAGAAAAAAAGTTGCTAGAAAAAATTCCATACCTTACCTCATAATAATTAATTTTACCAATTGATAGCGATTCCGATACTATGAACACTTCCCAAATCAGGATTAGAATACATATAATCCAAAGAAATCAGCGCAATTTTGAAAGACAAACCAACGAAATATCGATCCAGATACCCGCTAAATCCACCCTTTATTTCAAGAGTGGGAATTCCAGCAAATACAAAACCATAATTAGTCACCATCTTGTTAAACAATGTGTCATATACGCAATCAGCAGAAAGCGTCCAATCAAAAACAGGCTGTTCAATTCCCGCACGATACTTAGAAAACAGTTCGCCTTGTCCATTCAGAATCACCGCATTTTCAACAACAAACCCAATACTAGTATTATTCAAAACTAGGACTTTTCCAGCAACATCCAAACTCTGACACGATTTTTCACCTATTGCTTTTTGAGAAAATAATTTTAGTGAAAATCCAAGACTCAGGAACTCTGTCAATTGTTTTCCAGCAGCTACGACAAAAACATTGTTATTGTAAATAAAATTACTGCCCAAACGCTGTCCATTTCCATCCAAATAATCTAAACCACTAACCTGAAGCCCCAAATATCCTAATCCAATACCAAAATCTTGTGTTAACGGCACACTATACAAAACTGTTGCATTAGCAATATCAGAAAACTGGTTGGTATAGCAAGAAAAAAGTTGACTATGTTGTTGAAAAGCTAGGTTAGCTGGATTCCAATAAATTGCAGAGCCATTTTTGGGATTTGCGGTATATGCACCGCCAACTTGCATACCATTTATGCCAAGGCCTTCATCTAAAATTAGACTAGAATGACTACAAACAAAAAGCAATAAAAATAGTACGACTGTCCAGCGAAGCATCATCCCTGAAACGCCCCCTTGCTATCTCCCTTCTTACGTTATGCCCGCTTTTTTGTTTTTTCAAACATTCTAAAATTAGTTACGGACGATTACGGAAGTTGAAAAAGGCAAAATCCTGGATGCTGCGGATGAATTACTAAAAAACGCTGGAAGATCCAATGACCGGCATCGGTACAAATCAATCGACGACAGACCCCTTCGTAAAAAATCGCGGACCGGACACATAACGCCGCCGCAGTTCAATTGGCGCTGGGGCATCGGAGTCTGGCGACGTTGTTGCAGTACATGCGGATGGGGCTGGAAGAGATCCAGGATGTGTTGGAGGATTAAGAGCCCTCTTTTGATCTACGTCAATTACTCTTTCTATTTTTTGAAACTCTCATTATTGATGTCGAATATTCTTTTAGATTTTTTGAATCAATACGCAATATTATATCCAAAAGACAGCGAAAAAAGTTCTGTAAAAAAGATCATTAATACTGCGATTTAACGTGTACACTAAAAAGTGGATTAGTTAAATATATTTGAAACAATTTCATGTATCATGTATAATTTGAAAATGAGATATTTACTAGCCACTTTATATCAGCCTCACTCGATTTTAACTATCTGCAACAAATTTGCTATTGAGAGTGTTATTGCCCTGATTGATGAAAAACCCGATAAAACAATGTCGGAAAGTATTCGTATTATAGAAGAGTCCTTAGGCAAAATTCTTATTTTTAAAACACGTGTAACTGATTTATATGATATTGTTTCAGTTGCCCGAGAAGTTGTGTTCATTATTGATGAAATACCTGAAAAAGACGAAATCTATATTGATGTTACATCCGGAAGAAAACCTAAATCCTTTGGATTAGTCTATGGTGCCTATACCAGAGCTAAACGAATCAAACAGATTACTTATGTTCAGGAAGAAAATAACCAGCCGATATTCTTGCCAAAAATGTTTTATCCAATTAATGACACCCAAATGAAAATGTTGCATATTATTAAGGACAATAAAGATATAAAAACCGTAGACATTTCTAAGCAGCTGAATTTTTCAAGAGGTCTTGTTTACCGATACATTAAAGAGCTTTTGGATATTAATGTCATTACTAAAGATGCAGACCAAGTTCGTTTAACTGATTATGGAGAGATTGTGTTGTTATGAAGTTAAATGATATTCGTAAAGTAAATTATGATGCCAAATGATATGTTCGTTAACACAGGTATTGCCACGTATATTTGGATCTTATCAAACAATAAGCCCACAACTAGAAAAGGCAAAATGCAACTTATTAATGCTTCTAGCTTAGGCGAAAACATGAGGAAAAGTTTAGGATCAAAAAGAAAATACCTTACAGAAACCCAGTGTGATGACATTGTAAGAATCTATGGAGAATTTGAAGAATCAAAAGTTTCTAAAATTTTCAACATTACTGAGTTCGGGTTTAGAAGAATCACTGTTGAAAGACCGCTACAAATTAGCCTTTTCCCGCATGATGATGAGGCCGAACTATGTAAAGATAGCAAGGGTAAGCCCGAATCTAATGCAGAATTACGAGATTATGAGTATATTCCGCCACGATCCTTAGATGATATTGATGCTGAATTAGAAAAGCTTAATAATGAAATTATGGTCATGTTAAATGAGATGAAGTCATGACGCACATAATCAACTACCAACCCTTCTTAGATCAAATTCTGACTAAAATTAAGTCGGCCAGATATGAAATGCTCAAATTTGTAAGCAAACAAACTGTTTTGCTCTATTGGGAAATTGGCAAATCTGTGAGCGAACAAATGCAAAATGAGGGTTGGGGAAAGTCGATCGTCGAACAACTATCCAAAGACCTCCAAAGAGAGTTTCCCGGTATTCGTGGGTTTTCTCCTTCAAATATTTGGAGAATGAAAACCTTTTTTGAGACATATAAAGAAACTTCAAAACTCGCACCACTGGTGCGAGAAATTGGTTGGGTACAAAATTGCTTGATTATTGAGAAATGTAAAGACGACCTTCAAAAAGAATATTATCTAAGGAAAACTAAACAAATGGGTTGGTCCAAGTTGGATCTAATGGATAAAATTAAAAAACATCATTTTGAAAACCAAGCTCTCGCTCAAAACAACTTTGAGACGACTGTTTCTAAAGAACTCAAAGCGCAAGCAGCATGGGAGTTTGTGGATGATTATGATGTAGAACTAATCAATCCCGATCAGCCTTTTAGTGAAAAAGAACTTGAAAATTCCATTGTAAAAAATGTGGTTAATTTTCTTGGAGAAATGGGAGGCAATTTTGCTTTTATCGGCAGGCAATATAGGCTTGAATTTCATGAAAAGGAATTTTTTATTGATCTGTTGTTTTTTAATCTTAAATTAAACTGCTATGTCGTTTTCGAGCTGAAAGCTAGAGAATTTGACCCCAAAGATATCGGCCAAGTACAATGGTATATGCAACTCATTAACAAGCAAGTCAAAGCACCACATCATAATCTAACGATTGGCATCATTTTATGTAAAGATAAAGACAGAATGATGGTCGAGTACATGCTCGAAAAGACAAACGATCCCCTAGGCATAGCCACTTATAATCGTTACGCAAATCTACCAGAAGAATATGCCAAATATCTTCCCAGCGAAGAAGAAATCATCAAGAGACTAGCAAATATAAATCTGTTGCCCAACCCTTGGATCCCAGAGCTGGATGACAAACATGAAATATAAAAAGTATCCAAGTTATAAAGATAGCGGGATTGAATGGTTGGGTGAGATCCCTGAAAATTGGGAAACAAAAAAATTAAAATATTTGTGTAGTATTACAACGGGGAATAAAGATACAGAAAATAAAGAACCAGAGGGCAAATATCCTTTTTATGTAAGATCACAAACTGTAGAAAGTATAAATTCATTTTCATATAATGGAGAAGCTATTCTAACTGCTGGTGATGGCGTCGGGGTTGGGAAAGTGTTTCACTATGTAAATGGGAAATTTGATTTTTGCGGTTTCCCCCATTTTTAGGACAATTTAGATAGGTAAGATTAAGCAATTTTT
>CAYUBI010000096.1:2021-5024 GCA_964443005.1 uncultured Candidatus Marinamargulisbacteria bacterium | reverse complement strand
AGACCCCGCGTTAGCCCAACATCTTTCTCATTTGATGACTGCTTGGCTAGTGTATGAAACCACACGTTTTGATTGGGAAGCAGCTGGTTTTATTGGTAAAATACGACTGATGGCCAGTCATGAAATCGCAGTTGCTACTGATGGCGATATTACTACCTCGCAAGTAGATATTACCAATTCACCTGTTGAAGATGCTGCTTCTAAGCCCAAACTGGAAAGTATTGGCTCGATTGGTAAAGCCATGAATCAAGAAATTGCAGGTATGTCTGCGGATAGCTCCAATATGTATGTGATAATTGTTCAAAAGACAATTCGATGGTATGCAGCAACAGCAGCATTAATGGGTAATTATGCACAAGCTTTTCGAAAATGGAGGCAATTAACGCCAATGGCTACCTGGGCTCGTGGGTTTGAAACGTTATCGTATGGTTCCTCTTTTATGATTCGTGATTTAATCCAAGTAGGCATGGTGTTAACTGCATTTTCAGTAACGCCTATTGCTTTAACTGGACTAACGCCACCAGCAGTTTTATTTGCCTTTATTATTGGTTGTATAGGGCAGTATGTGTACAAAATGCACATGGATGACAAAATGCGTGAGTTTATGGGGCATAACAAGGCCGAAGTTGCGCTGGCTGCTCAACAATCATTTGTTCAAATTAAAACGAGTGAAGAAGTGTTTAAACAAGCGCCCTATTTAAGGCCAAATCGGCTTGAAGATTTTTCTGTAACAATTGAATCGCCTGCAACAACAAATAGTCTGTTTGCTAATCCTGGTACTAAGAAATTAATCATTATGAGCTTGTTGTTCAATTTCCTAATGGGTTATTTGGCCTTAGATGGGTTAAATGCAATGATCAATGGTTCAATGGCTATGATTATTAAGGATTTTGTTCTGTGGTATTGGCTGAATGAACAAGCACGTCGAATGAGTGCAGCATTGTCCAATAACATTGCCATTCAAGGCATTGCTAATGAATCGTTACGCAAGGAGCCTATATCTGAAAAGGTGTTGAAATTCATTTGCAGAGCAGACATTGCAATCAAAGAGGACATCCAGGGATTTTTGCCAACGAATCAAGTAAAATTAACTGCCTTGTCAAAAAAAGCACTGAAAACCGCAGACAATTTTTATAAAAAGCATAACCTAACACAGGACGCAAAAAAATAGAATGGGACAAATTATGAAATGCATCGATAACTTATTAGAAGTTAAATAGTTGGTAGGGGACATATTATGACTAGGATCGATAAAAGTAACAGTAATAGTACTCAACTAGTTGGTGTTCATAAAACAACACCAATGCCAGCAGCTAAAGAGCTGACTCAGACAGTGTCTGCACTGTCTGAGATACCTGTACTTCCGCCTCCACCCATTACCCAGATTAATGTTGAATTGCCCAGTGTTCCAGTTTTTCAAAAACTACAGACTGTAAAAGTTACCCCTGCTAGTCTTGACATGTTAAAACAAGAATTACGAGCAGTTAAAGATGAAGTTAGCGGTGTACAGGTTTTAAAAAAACTGTATCAAGCCATTCAAAGTGAAAAAGGTAAACGTGTTTCGCCCCTAGGTATTCCTCTCAGTTCCCATATTAATCTTTCCATTAACGATGCTTATGATATAGGCAAATGTTTAGGCACAAATACGGTTTTAGTGGGTCTTATGGCAAAGCTAGATGATATTTTTAAAGATATTGATATTCTTGGCAATCCATCCATTGAAGCAGTAGCTGAACGAAAGGATTATTTTAGAGAAATTATTGGCGAATTAATGCGGCAGGTCGTTAACCCTACTATTCCCAAACTTTCTATTGATGAGGCAATGATGAACAAATATCATGAACTGATCAAGTATATTGCTGATTTTGGTGTAATTGGAAAAGTCACTAATTCAAATGATCCTGCTATAAAAGAAAAAGATTGTTTGTTTATTTGCGATTGGTCGCAAGAGGGGTTTTCAAATTCGATTGATATGGCTGAAACACTCAATGCCATAATTTTGCTAACAAAATGGATGAAAAGCAAGGGCAATTATCCAGAAGAATTATCTAAACTAAAGCAAAATTTCAAGTTAATGGCAAGTAGCGTGATTGCCATGAGAGTTGATTCTGAATATTTAATTGCTTCCCGTGTAGTTTATGATAAAGTTACAAAGGAATTACGCATTCCTCAGGCACAAGATATCAATTCCGCTGTTGATACAGATTTGTTAATAGCAGCTGCGTTTATTGAAGGTAGCCTGTTGTTTGATTCAAAAGAAGATACTGCAGAAGCAAAAAAATACGGTGAGGAAGCAAAAAAAATGCTATCACGTATCAAAAGTCGCGAATTGATATATTTTAATAATACAATTAGTGACGGAAATCCTATGGAATCCGGAAAAATTTTATTAAATATTTCAGAAGATGTGCAGCCACAAACACCGCTGAATCATGGTTTTTGGACAACCAATTCCTTATCTATCATGCATTATGCGCATGTTTTTGCGCAATTTGACCCAGAGAACAAAGATTTATGGTATAAAATCCGAAAAGATTCTTTTGAAACTGCTTATGAGATTCTTAAAAAAGATAAATTTTTGCTAGAACAATATCAATTGTATTTTGATGATCAGGGGAACTTTCAGCATGAAAAACTGTTTGATCGCACCAGTCCCAAAATTCTCACAACTTCACCGACGTTTTTATCTTTTTTAATGAGAGAATCTGTTGATTCCGATACAAATCGTGTGGGCCTAGATCCCAAATATCAGATCAAACAAGAAGATCTTAAGGAATTTATTAGGTTATATGTACAAATCAATGTAGAACATACAACAGTTGATGCGAAACCAGTTTATAGCACACTCTCAACAGATGTAGCTGTCGTAATTCCTATTATAATAGAAGGCCAAGCACCAGGTAGTGCCATTCAAATTCCCACAACCGAGTATAAATTATTAAATAATACAACAAAAGAATTTACCCAAAGCAGTCATGGAACAATTTTGGATCTGTATGGCAA
>CAYUBI010000096.1:0-1921 GCA_964443005.1 uncultured Candidatus Marinamargulisbacteria bacterium | reverse complement strand
TCAACAGCTTATCATTATCAAAATATTCTTGCAATGGTAGATCAGGTTTTGGCTGGGAAAAAAGAAATAACCCTAGAACAAGCGAAACAGCTTTATGAGCATTTGTTATTAATGGTGTTGTCTTCGATTCGTGTCAATGATACGAAATCTCAACAACAATATTTAAAAATTGTTAAAGATAGTGGCAATGGACTGTTTGAGGTAATTAAAAATAATTCCTTTTTAAATCATTATCCCGATGCTAGTAAAATGGTAACGGATAACATTATTAACCCTTTAAAAAAAATGCAAAAGCAAACAGAACCGCTGATGAAGGATGCCATTGAAAATATAAAAAACAATTATATATTTTTTGGAGCAAAAGGAGAGGTTTCAATTCTTCCTGGAAGTGTGTGGGAAAAATTAAGAATGTTATGGAGCAGTGACTCACAAACCATGAAAATCGCAATGAAGTCGCAGCAGGAGGAAGCAGAAAAAAATCTAAGATCTCTGTATGATTCACCTGCTATTAATAGTCGCGGGAAATCGATGATAACAGCATATGCTGCTACATCAGCTGCAAATACAGCACAAAAACCAAGTTTGACTTATAAAAAAGCTATGGAGTATTTAAGTCAGGTGAAGCCACAAAATCAGGACGATTATTTGCGAATGGCAAAAATGATCGAGTCCTTGGAAGGCTCAGTATCTGAGCTGTATTTATTTAGTCAATTGCCAGAAATCTATGACAAATTAATGAAGGTTAATCCCTCACCTTTGATTGAGCTGGCACAAATTAAAGTGATGAATAATTTGGCATTTAAAAATGACGTTTGGGGCGAGCGCATGAATTTTTATCGCGAAACGATTAATCAGTGTATTGATTTATATTATAAAAATATCGCAGGGCAAAATGACCCGACATTAGCTTTGCCACAGACTGTTTATGATACGTTAACGCAGTCGTTGCTTGAAGAACTTGGCAAAGCATTGATTGGTCTTGATGCTCGTCGGGAGTTTACGGATTTGGAATTGAAACTAATGGAAAATGGTTATGGATTACTTCAGCCTGATCAATCATTGAACTTTTTAGCGCAAAGGCAACCCACCAGTATTTTATCAGATCAGAAATTTTCAGCATCCATTAATGTTGCAGAAAAGCTAGAAACAAAATTGTCTTCTTTTTTAGATAATTTATCTGTTAGTACTCAGGTTAAGTTGTCAGCTTTTCGGATGACGTGTGCTCGGACTTTTCTTGAAAATTATAAAGATAATCGAATTGTTATTAATGCTGACGATATATTTAAGCTTCATCATATTTTTCAGCAGTCTACTTATAGCTATATTAATCAGTTAATTAACAACGCAGATCGTTTAGATTATAATAAATTATTTTTGAGTGTTTCTGGTTTGCTAAATAGTTATCGCAATGAAATGACAGACATTTTTGAAAAATATGGGCGTCCTTGTCCTGCGGACTTAGATGAAAAAGCCATGGACCTTTATAATCGAGCTGAATTATACAATGCTGAAAAATTGGTTCAGTTTTTAAGTCGGTTGTCAGATGAATTACCTAATGATATTCAGTCTGATCCCAAAAAAATCGAACTTTTTCATGTGATTCGACAATTATTTACAGACAGAATAGCCTTTAATCATCCGGAGGAATCTGCTGAATTGTTTTTCACTCGGGCAAAGTTTTTTGTTAAAGGCGGATTTTCAGATCGTAAAGAAGTTCCTTTATCGTTTCGTGTCCAAGTTCAATTAGCCTTAAAAATGGATGCAATTTATTCGCTATTTGCACGCCAAGCATTTGTGAGCAATGCTGATCCTGTAAAAAAGGCGGAGGAGTATACAGCCATTGATACAGAAATTGAAACACGACTGAAAGAATTAGAGAATTATTCTATTGATCAATCCTTTCAGATTGACGTTAATACCA
>CAYUBI010000095.1:0-6470 GCA_964443005.1 uncultured Candidatus Marinamargulisbacteria bacterium | reverse complement strand
GAGCGATGAACGATTTTTGCAATTAACTAAAATTATTGAATTTTAATTAGCGTTTACGATTCTATTCCTTTTCTAATTAGCAATATAGGTCTACAATAGATTCGTTATCTAATAGAAAATTTTATAGATTTCACATCAAAATATAAAAATCGAGGTTAATTATGACATTTATGGACAAGGGGAAAAAAGAAAGATATGAACGCAGACCTGATTATGCTTCGCGTCGAACAGATTCAGATAATGGGGGACGGTTTACAGAAAATAAAACAATAACAAAGGTTACGTGTGACACGTGTGGGAAAAGTTGTACAGTTCCTTTTCGGCCCAGTTCAGGTAAAGCTGTTTATTGTAATGACTGTTTTGGTAAAAATCCTTCTGCTGCTAGGGGTGACAGATATGCTTCATCTAAGCCTTATGCTGGATCTACGCCGCGTAGTAGTTATAATGATAATACTGTTGCTTCCAGTCGTGATTTAGATAAAATAAATTCAAAACTAGATCGCATTCTTGATTTGCTCGAAGGCTCAAAGGGCTAAGCGCTTACTCATCAAAACAGCCTCGGTTATATCTCTCAGTATATTCAAGAGCCCAGAATGGGCTCTTTATATTTTTCGATAAATGCCTAAGAATTCACTATAATCATAAATGTTTAAAAGTCTCAAAATAGGGAATACCCCTAATATAACCGATCGTTTGATCGCTTAATTTTATGGGTAGGGGAGACGAATATGATACGAAAAACTGTTTGGACTGTGTTGTTGATTCTTTCAGCTGTTGGAATGATTCCAGCTGTTGCTGAGGAGCCTGCAGCTTTTGTGTTGCAGTATGGGGTGCAAGAAGAAAGCCCAGAAAACTGGGTTAAACATGGACTATATACTGTTCTTTATGCCAAAGGACAAAAAAAAGAAGAAGGCAGGTATAATTTAGGTCAAAAAGAAGGAATATGGACAATGTGGTATGCAAGTGGTGACAAACAACAAGAAGCTACTTTTATGCGCGTTGGAAATTCTTATGCTAAAAATGGACTTTTTACTGAATGGTATGCCAATGGTGTGAAGGCTACAGAAAAAAAATATGCAGTTGATGATTTGGACGGTAGCTGGCTAGAATGGTATGACAATGGTCAGAAAAAAACAGAAGGAAATTTCCGTAAACTTTTACACGGATCAGTAAAAGAAGGGAATTGGCTTTCTTATTATAATAATGGCCAAAAACAATTTGAAGGCAAGTATAACTTGGATGCCAAAGATGGTTTATGGACCGAATGGTATGCTTCTGGAAAAAAGAAACAAGAAGGAAATTATCGGCCTCTTGTGTATGGCGAAGCTAAAAATGGACCGTGGGTAACTTGGCATGAAAATGGCAATAAAAAGTCCGAGGGCAGTTATAATTACGATAATGAAACAGGTGCATGGACGTATTGGTTTGAAAATGGCAACAAAGAGTCGGAAGGCACTGTAAAAGCGGGTGAACAAGAGGGACTATGGACAGACTATTACAGTACAGGAGAAAAGAAATCTGAAGGTGGCTATTCTTCTGGAAAACGTGACGGTCAATACACAGAATGGTATGATAATGGCCAAAAGAAAACTATTGGAAAATATGTTGATGGTGCAAAAAATGGTTTGTGGGTTGAATGGTATGATAATGGCCAAAAAGCTAGCGAAGGCGTTTACCAATTTGGGCAGCCCAAAGAAGCATGGACACTATGGTCCAAGAGTGGTGAACGAAAACTAAAATAAAAAGCGGATATTTAGCATAGTAGAGGCGCAGGTATTGCGCCTCTACTAAAAGGAATTTTTGTGTTTGCAAGCCGTTTGTCTATTATTGATTCATTACCCTCTACGAATGATGCAATTAAAGAACGTATTCATCAACAAACCATATTCAATCAACAAGCAATTTTGGCATTAACCCAAACGCGAGGACATGGGCAATTTGGACGACAATGGGTTTCTCCCTATGGTGGCCTCTATCTGTCATATTATCGTAATGATCTGATTCTTCCAGCAAATGTATCCTCGTTTGTAATCAATATCGCAAAGGCGTTGCAGGAGTATCTTTGTGCTACGTACAATCTTCAATTAACTATAAAACCACCCAATGACCTATATTTACAAGATAAAAAATGCGCAGGAATTTTAGTTGAAACTCTCTCTAGTGGCAGCACGATAAAGCATGTTATTATAGGCTTAGGATTAAATGTCAATACATCGATTAACTCATCATTCAATGAAATTAATGCGATTTCATTAGCAACTGTTTTGGGATATTGTATTCAGGTTGAATCCTTAGCTGCTGAGATTGTTCAGGTTTTTGATCAAACACTGGAGGTTTATTTTGTACGTTAGAGCTGTTCGTGGAGCAACACAATTAAACGAAGATACTGCAAGCGAAATAGTTTCGAAAACCAAGGAACTATTGCAATCACTTCAAGCCCAAAATAATTTAATTATTGACGATATTATTAGTATAACGTTAACAATGACTCCAGATTGTCATGCAGAGTTTCCTGCTGTTGCAGCACGGGAATTAGGATGGACAGACGTGCCGCTTTTATGCGCTCAAGAACTAGATATTACAACTGCCATGAAACGTCTCGTACGAGTTTTAGTTCAATTTAATACTCAAAAAACAAACAGCGAGTTACTACATGTGTATCTTCATGGAACAGAAAAACTTCGTAAAGATTTACACAAACGCAAAATAAAAGATTTATGATACTAGACACTATTTCCATTATTGGACTAGGCATGATTGGCAGCTCACTCGCCCACGATCTAAAAAAATCAGGGTTTAAGGTTAAGGGCTATGCCCGACATCCACAAACTATAACTAAAGCGTATGAGCTTGGAATTATTGATAGTGGAACGTCAACACTTGCTGACGTCCTTACTACTAGCCAGCTAATAATTATTGCAACACCCTTGAATTCGATTTTTCCATTACTTGAAGAAATTGATAAAACAGTCTCCTATACTGTCATTGTTTCAGATGTAGGCAGCGTCAAAGGGTATCTTTGTAAAAAAGTTGAAGAAGCCCAATTTAAGCATGTGTGTTTTTTAGGCGGCCACCCAATGGCTGGATCCGAAAAAACTGGAATTAATGCTATGATTCCAGGACTCTTTAAAGATAAACCTTATATTCTAACGCCTGCTGCTACTACACCATTAACAGCTAAACAATTACTTCAGGATATGATTTTAGCCTTGGGTGCACATTGCTATTTAATGAAACCGGACGAGCATGATGCTATAGTGGGTGCTGTTTCACATCTTCCTTATATGCTAGCTTCATCGTTAATGCGTGTCATTAAAGCACATAACAAAACAAACCCGATGACAACACAAATGGCAGCTAGTGGTCTTCGCGATACTACGCGTGTAGCTTCATCTTGTGCAGTATGGGGAACGGATATTGCGATTCAAAACAAAGAGGTGATTATCAATTTATTACGTTCTTATGAAAAAGAACTGCAAACGTTAATGCAGCTTTTGGAACAGGGAAATGATGAATATTTGTATCATTATTTTCATACAAATAAACAATTTCGAAATGGTGTATTTAAGAACGATTAACAAATAAGCAAATAAGGTGTCAGTTATACTAAATGCTAACGTTATTTAGCTTCGCATTTTGCGCATGCGCTCCATCAATGTGCCACGTAATTTTAATGCAGGACGTTCACGTGTTGGTTTTTTGAACGTATCAATTAACAATTTTATAGTTGAGGTATCAACAGTTTCAAGTAAATGATCGTTAAAAATAGGTTCAGCCATCACAAGTTGAGAATGACTGGCTTGCAGTAAATTTTGAATATTTAATTGTCCGCCATCACTAAAATAATATTCAAATATATTTGCCATTTTATCAACATTGTCTGTAGCACGCGGGGTTTGCCTGGCCTTAAAAAATTCAGTAATTAATTCATTGGCATTTGGCTCAGTCACACTGGCAATCATGCGCATTAAACAAGCTAATATGACTTCTTCTTGATTTTCTTTAGAAATTTCTTTGTAGGAACAATTAGGGAAATATTTTTCTTTTATATCATGTAAATGATAATGCGGGTCATTAAAGTTATTTTCGAATTGTAGCATAAACCCAGACGTTAAATCTGATTCTTCTTTTGAAAATGTAGGTTTAGTTAAAAACAGCCATGCTAATCGATGAATGTCTGCATCACTTGCTTTGGGCTGTGAAAATCGTTTAAATAATGCCCAGGATAATGAAAATCCGTTAATAGATGTTTTTTCCCGTAATTTCCCAAGTGAAGATGAGTTGAATCGCATCATGCCATAGTCCCAGGCGTCAGGTGTAATAGATTGATTGGTTATATGTTCGAATTGTATACGAGAAATTGTTCCAGAAGCCATGATTTGCTGTAATAATTCCTGAGTTGCAAACAAGTGAAGGGGAATGCCTGAAAGTTTAGAAAAAGCTGCTTTAGCCTCTGAGGTAATGGGTTCTTTATCAATAAATAAAGTAGAGATATCTCCAATCAAAAGGCCAAATTCTTGTTTGACCATATCAGCAGTTAAATGGTTTTTGTTAATAAATTCTTTAATAGCATTTTTAAATAATGCAGGGTCTTTTAGATAAATTGTTTTCAGTCGAATCAAAGCATCAATACTTTGCGGGTCATCCTGATCTAGCTGGGTTTCTAAATCAAACCCAAGTCGCTCTTGTAATTTTGTTTTCTTATCTTCAAGTTCTTTAATCGCATCTTCAATTTGAGTGAGTTCATGAGCTGGAGGCTGAGCTGTTAGGTGTCCTGTTGTTTGTTCAGATGCAACAATTTGTTCGCGTTGCTTAAGTACGTGTTCAAAAGCTTCTTTCTTTTTCTTAAGTTCAGATAATGCACTAACAATTTTTGAAATTTGGAGGTTTCGATTTTCAGGTGTGTTTTCAAATGAGTGAGGGTCATGAATATCTAATCCTAAAGTCTCTGCTTTTTCAAGATCCTGAATATCTTTCATTAGCATTATTTTTCGTTGTTTTAATTGATCCAGAACTTTTTCAATAGTGCTGATTTCAACATCATGATCGCCTAAATATGCAATTTGAGATAATTCATCAGAAGTTAAGGATTCAATAGACTGATTACTGATTTTTTGGAGAATTTTATCTTTTTTTGTTTGAAGTTGTTTGACAATATCAATAATTTTAAAAAGTTCAACACGTTTTTCCATTGTATCATTTGATGTTTTAATTGATTTATCTTCATTGAATTCAATATCTTTTAATTCCTCAATATTTTTTTTGCCGATTTTTAGTTTGTTGATTTGATTGGATAGTATATTGATTTGATTTTGAAGGGATGTTGTTGTTGCAAGTCGTTCAGAATACGTTGGTGTTTCTAATTCGCTAGCTAATTGTAAGGAAGATTGGAGCGCATTGCGTTTGTCGTTAAGTTGATCAATCAGCTGATTAACGTGATCCATCAGTTGTTGGGGCTGCAGCTGTCGCTGTAGCTGTCCGGGCTCTAGATCTAGCTGTCGGGGCGAATAATTATTCGCCCTTACTTGCGCACTTACTTGCGCGCTTACTTGCGCCCTTGCTTGTGCAGATAACGCATCTAGAAAAAGGTTATTTTCTTTTTCTGTCAGACTATGTTGCTTTTGTGGTAATGATAATTGTCGAAGTTCTGCTCGTAGATCATTACGAATCGTTGTTCGTGTAGCAAGTTCTTCGGCCGTTTCTTCGGATTGCTGCTGTCGGGGCGAATAATTATTCGCCCTTACTTGGGCCCTTACTTGGGCCCTTACTTGCGCGCTTACTTGCTCTGTTACAAGATCGGCAATATTTGGCGTTTGCGTTGTTGTGATGTTTTTTGTAGTATTAGTTTCTGTTAGCGATTCAACTATTGATTCTTGAGTTTGAGCTGAAAAGGTCTCTGTTGCTAACAGTGATTTCGTTAACATTGCTTCAGATTGACGCTGCTGTACAGTAATTAATTGAATTTGTTGAAGTAATGATTGGCGTTCTTGTTCAAGAATTAGGTTGGATTGTGAGGTTTTGGGTGATTCTGATTGACTGAACTCTTGGTCATTAAAAAACGGCTCATTTTTTTGTAATTTCATTTGAACATCTGCAAGTCGTTGCTGTAATTGTTGTAGCTGTTGCTGGAGCAGTTGCTGGAGCTGTTGGGGCTGTTGTTGTTGGGGCGGCTGGGGCGGCTGCAGTTGGGGCGAATAATTATTCGCCCTTACTTGGGCCCTTACTTGCTCAGTTGCCCTTACTTGCGCAGTTGCTTGTGCGGTTTGCGCTTTTGCTAGTGTCTTGTTTGCATCAGCTGTTGTTAGTGCTTGCTGCTCTTGCGGCAAATCATCTGTTACGCTGACGAGTGGTCCTATAGCTGTTGGCTTTAGGAGCTGTTGGGGCGGCTGTTGCTGGAGCTGTTGGGACTGCTGCAGTTGGGGCGGCTGGGGCGGCTGCAGTTGGGGCGAATAATTATTCGCCCTTACTTG
>CAYUBI010000094.1:0-6531 GCA_964443005.1 uncultured Candidatus Marinamargulisbacteria bacterium | reverse complement strand
TGTAAGCATTTATCCAATAAAACAAGGATTGAAACCCTGTGACAGTTGCATTGATTTACAATCAACGATGGAAGATTCAAACTTTTTTCCTAGATATTTTTTTGAAATTGTCATAGAATAACCTTGCAATGATGAATCCAAAGCCGACAGGCATGTCAATTAACAATGTTCCAATCCGATTTCCTTTAGAACGGTGGGTTCATATTGTCGAAGAACATACAGAATTAGCCGGTTATTATGATGACATACTGGATGCGATTAATTATCCGGAGAAAATAGTAGATGGCAATTATGGTGCGTTGATAGCGCTTAAACGAAATGAATAACGTACGGGCTCTTATTCCATCGATTCTTTCTTTTCAACATCCTCAATTTTGGTCTTCTTATGATAAGGAAGCAGACGTGCTTTATATTAATTTTCGAAAACCGGCTCACGCTGATGAAACCGAATTAACAGATGATGATATTTTGGTGAGATATGAAAAAAAATCGGTTATTGGTTATACCATACTGGATGCAATGAAAAGATTTGGCAAAACAACCTAATCAATCGTTGTATGATTGAATTAAAATGAACTGTAAAGCAGCATCAAAAAATAAAGAAAGCAACTAAAATCCCACCTTACCCAGCCCTTCCCCATTTTTATGGGGAAGATGTTTGCTTTAGCAGACAAATCCGGGCACATATATGTACTATATGTAACGAATTTCAAAAGATTTTCAAATATACCACGTTTTTCAAATATATGCTTGACTAATAACACGTCCTATATAATTATATATGTGTATATATTGCTCTAGTTGGTCAAATGTACACTATTTTTGTAAGGGGGATTATAATGACAGAAAAACCCAATATTGCGATGTACTGGGCAGCTGGCTGTGGAGGATGCGAAGTTTCGCTAGCTAATATCCACGAAAGTTTGCTGGACGTGGATGCAAATTTCAATTTAGTTTTTTGCCCATGTTTAATGGATACTAAGAAAAAAGACGTAGAAGCAATGCCAGATGGCCATATCTTTATCACATTTTTTAATGGAGCTATTCGAACTGAAGAAAACGAAGAAATGGCTCATCTATTAAGAAAAAAGTCAAAGATTTTGATTGCTTACGGTGCATGTGCCAAAGATGGTGGCATTCCTGCCTTAAGTAATTGGCACACATCCAAAGATCATTTTGAATCTGTATATTTTAAAAATCAATCCATTGACAATCCTTTTTCAATTACGCCTAAAACTGTTACCGAAGTTCCAGAAGGGACGTTAACAATTCCAGCTTTTTACAAACAAGTCAAATCACTGGACCGCGTTATAGACGTTGACTTTTATATGCCTGGTTGTCCGCCAGAACCTGCACAATTAATTAATGTAGTTCATGCTGTTTTATCAGGTGCTGTATTACCACCCAAAGGCGGGATATTGGGTGCTGGAACCTCTACAGTATGCAGCGAATGTAGCCGCACTAAATCCGAGAAAAAAATTACTAAATTTTATCGTACTTACGAAATTATCACAGATCCAACAGAATGTTTGCTTGAACAAGGAATTGTATGCATGGGCGTTGCAACCCGAAATGGTTGTGGCGGATTATGTCCTACTGCAAACATGCCATGCATTGGCTGCTATGGTGCACCTGAAGGAGTTCAAGATCAAGGAGCAAAAATGATTTCAGCCTTAGGCTCAATTATGGATATTTCCAATCAAATCGGAACATCCGAAGATACTATCAACAGTCAAGTTAGCAATATGCTCGACGAGATCCCAGATTTGGCAGGGTCATTTTACAAATTCACATCAGCTAATGTGCTAAGGACAAAGGAGTAAACTATGAAACGCATTACCATTGACCCAATCACACGGCTAGAAGGTCACGGAAAAATTGAAATTTTTTTAGATAAAAACGGCAATGTTGCTAATACGTATTTTCAAATACCTGAATTACGTGGATTTGAACAGTTTTGTGTTGGACGCCATGTTGAAGATATGCCAGTTATTACCAATCGAATTTGTGGTGTTTGTCCTGAAGCTCATCACTTGGCTGCAACCAAAGCCTTAGATGCTGTTTTTGGCGTTGAACCTCCACCTGCAGCAAAAAAACTTCGTGAATTATTATATAGTGCGTTTTATGTCACAGATCATACAACGCATTTTTATGCATTAGGAGGACCGGACTTTATTATTGGTCCAGATGCTCCGCCTAGTGAACGAAACATTCTTGGTGTCATTCACAAAGTTGGCCTAGATATTGGCAAACAAGTCATTGCTTGTCGGCAGCGAAATCATGAAGTCATTAAAACGCTAGGTGGCAGAGGCATACATCCTACTGGCGGAGTTCCTGGCGGATGGAGCCGAGGCTTAGACGAAGCAGAACGCAAACATATTGAAGAAATAGCTATACAAAATATTGAATTTGCGCAATTTACACTTAAAGCTTTTAATGACATTGTACTGCAAAATAAAACCTATCTAGATCTTATTGTATCCGACATTTATTATCATGAAACTTATTATATGGGCATGGTAGATAGCAAAAATCGCGTTAATTTTTATGATGGTCAAATACGCGTCATTGCACCTGAAGGCAATGAATTCGTGAAATATGCACCGAAAGATTATGCTGACCATATTCAGGAAATGGTCATGGAATGGACATATCTAAAATTTCCTTACCTAAAAAAAGTAGGGTGGAAAGGTTTTGTAGATGGCAAAGATAGTGGCGTGTATACTGCAAGTCCATTATCTCGCTTAAATGTATCAGACAGTATGGCAACACCACTTGCGCAAGAACACTTTGATCGTTTTTATCAAACTTTCGGCAAAAAGAAAGTGAATGGCAGGTATGAGCCCATTCATCACAGATTAGCTACACATTGGGCACGTTTAATCGAATTACTGTATGCTGCAGAACGAATGTTAGAACTTGCAACAGATCCAGAAATTACATCCAAAGATTATCGCGTTATCCCCAAAGGTATTGTTGGAGAAGGTGTTGGTTCTGTTGAAGCACCCAGAGGAACACTTACACATCATTATGTAACTGACGAAAAAGGGGTTTTAACCAACGTTAATCTGATTGTAGGAACAACGAATAATTATGCGCCTATTTCAATGACAATTAAACGCGCTGCTGAAAAATTAATTCATCATGGCGTTGTTGTTGAAGAAGGACTTCTTAACAAAATTGAAATGGGCTTTCGATTATATGACCCGTGTTTCTCGTGCGCAACACATAGCTTGCCTGGCAAAATGCCCCTAATTGTTGCAATTCATGATAATCAGGGACAACTCATCAAAACGATTCAACGGGATGCGTGCTAATGATGACAGATACTCAACAACTTCTCATTATTGGTTTAGGAAACCCAATTGTTGCAGATGATGCCATTGGCATACATGTAGCGCGCTTACTTCAGCTTGAATTTGAAAATCACCCCAGAGTCACAGTAACAGAAGCCTATGCAGGTGGTATTCGCTTAATGGAACGTATGGTCGGTTATGAAACTGTTATTATTATAGATGCTATGACAACCGGTGAATGTGAACCAGGAACTATCCGACATTTGCATCTAAATGATCTCATGCAAACGCGCAATGTTACAAGTACCCACGACACGCCCTTACCACTTGCGCTAGATTTAGCAGCCTTAACAGGACAACGCATCCCTGACACAGTTCTAATTTGGGGTATTGAAGCCAGCGATGTCACAACATTTACCGAATCATTAACGCCTGCAGTTCAGCAATCTGTGCCTAAAGTCGTTCATGAAATTTTAGTTAGTATTCGGTCCTTACTCAATCAGCAAGAAACAACATGTAGCGCAGCAAAAGGGGGAAATTTATGAAAACAGGAGTTTATTTGTGCGAATGTGGAAGCAATATCGCGGAAAAAATTAATTTAGATAAAGTTAAAAAAGCAACTCAATCCATTTCCAATGTAGATTATGTTGTGCGTATTGGATTAATGTGTTCACCAGCAGGAAAAGCTGAGTTTACAACGCATTTAAAAGAAAATTGTCCAGACCGTGTTGTAATTGCAGCTTGTTCACCCAGAGATCATGAATCAACATTTAGGAAAATTTTAAGTGACGCAGGGCTAAACCCGTATATGATGCAAATGATTAATATTCGCGAACAAATTGCATGGGTAACTGCAGACATTGAACAAGCTACAATTAAAACAATAACACTGCTTAAAGGAGCTATTTCACGCGTTCGTTTTCACGAAGCACTTACCAAACAACAACTGGAAACACACAATGATGTGCTGATTATTGGCGCAGGTCCTGCAGGGCTCAAAGCTGCTTTATCACTTGCAGAAGCTGGCCGAAAAGTTACGCTTGTTGAAAAAACGCCGATGATTGGCGGAATGCCAGTTCGCTACGAAGAACTTTTTCCAAGCATGGAATGCGGCCCATGTATGCTAGAGCCACTATTAGATGACATATTACATGGTCCTCATGCTAGTAATATCGAAGTTATCACACAAGCTACTGTTGAAACTGTTAAAGGATTTTTTGGTAATTTCGAAGTCACAGTTCATCAAGCACCCAGATACGTTTCAATTGAAGGCTGTATTGGATGCGGTGAATGTGTTACACCTTGTCCTGTATCAACGCCTAATGAAGTTAACTATGGTTTAAGTCAACGAAAAGCCATAGACTTTACTTTTTTTGGTTCATTACCAAATGCAACCTTCATTGACCCAACAATCTGCCTTAAACTCAATGGCAAAGAATGTAATGCTTGCGTTGCTGCCTGCCCTATTGATGGTGTCATTCAATTTGACCAAAAAGAACAACGTTTTGAAAGAACAGTTGGAGCAGTTATCATTGCTGTTGGAGCAAATTTATATGATGTCAGTCAGCTGCCTCAATTAGGATACGGAAAAATTAATAACATTTATACTAGCTTTGAATTTGAACGAATTAGTGCTTCCAGTGGCCCAACTCAAGGAAGTATCCAAAAAGCAGATGGAACAATACCAAAATCTATTGCAATTATTCATTGCGTAGGCAGCTTGGATTCAAAACACAAACCATACTGCTCCAAAGTCTGTTGCCAATCTGCTCTAAAATTTAATCACATGATTCATCATAAATTGCATGATACAAAAATAATCCACTTGTACAAAGAAATGGTACTTGGTGGAAAAGAAGCAACCACTCTTTTTGAATCAGCGCATCATGATCATGCAGAATTTATTCGATACAGCGACATTAACACACTTAACATTACGTCTGTTGGAGACCACCTTAAAATAACAGGCAAAGATGTTAGTGGACATTCTGTGTCAATTCAGGCAGATATGGTTATTTTAGAACCCGCTTTAGTTGCAAATAATGACGCAAAAGAACTCACACGGCTTTTAGATGTTGCAACAGATAAACAAGGATTTTTTGAAGAACTTCATGGCCGTGCATCAGCATTTCAAAGCAAAATTAAAGGTGTATATTTAGCAGGAACGTGTCAGGATCCCAAAGATATTACAGCCTCAATGACACAAGGCATGGCAGCTACTGGACATATTTTAGCTAGTCTGATTCCCGGGAAAAAGCTGGAAATTGAGCCCATTGTTGCCAGAGTTGATGAAGACAGATGTTCAGGCTGCAAAATTTGTATTTCAGTTTGCCCATACAAAGCAATTTCATACCAACCTGACAACAAAAAATCTTATGTTAATTCAGTCATTTGCCAAGGATGCGGCACGTGCGTAGCAGCGTGTCCGGCAGCAGCAATGATTGGCAATCATTTCACAAATCAACAAATCATGGCTGAAATCGAAGGGGTGTTATCATGACAACAAAAGCAGTGTTTGAACCAAAAATTGTTGGCTTTTTATGTAATTGGTGTTCGTATGCTGGAGCAGACAAAGCAGGTGCTGCGCAATCTCCGTATCCAAATAATGTTAGCATTATTCGCGTCATGTGCAGTGGAAGATTGGATCCAGAATTTATTGTTGAAGCCTTTCACAAAGGAGCTGATGCAGTCATGGTGCTGGCATGCCATCCAGGAGATTGCCACTACAAAGAAGGCAATTACCGTGCAAATCAGCGGCATAAAATGTTGCTACGACTTTTGGAACAAATAGGAATTGAAAAAGAACGATGCATATTTGATTATGTTTCAGCTGGTGAAGGCGAAAAATTTGTTCGTATTATTACTGAAACAGTCACTACCATTAAAACCCTGGGTCCCTTGAAATTAAAACATCCAGTATAATATAATTATTATATCATTAATCCGTTTAAGAGAAAGGAGGGAGAACAAACATGGCAACAAAGGTACTTGATTTAAAAGGGCTAAAATGCCCACAACCTACGCTACGGTTAACGATTGAAGCAAAAAACTTTAAGGCAGGCGATACAGTAGAATTAGTAGCAGACTGTCCAACATTTTTAGATGATACAAAAAAATGGTGTGAACGTATGGGAAAAACTTTTATGTGGAGTCGTGCAGAAGGTACTGCAAACCGTATTAGTATTCAGTTTTAAATTAAAACTATAGTTGTTCTATGTTGTCAAGAAAATATGTC
>CAYUBI010000093.1:0-6701 GCA_964443005.1 uncultured Candidatus Marinamargulisbacteria bacterium | reverse complement strand
TTTTTAGTTTGAGTGGTGAAGCTTTCGCACTCGTGATATAATTTTTGTTTCATTCTCTTAATATATGGAGCGTTTTATGGATATCAAAGACATTGAAAAATTGATTAAATTAGTTGAAGATTCCGGAATTACCAAGTTAGCAGTTGAAGAGAATGGCGTTAAAATTGAAATTAAGAAGGAAACAGCTTCTCCACACATGATGTATTCTCATCCATCTATGGCTGTAATGTCTGGTGTGCAAACGCAAATGCCAGGGCAGCTAACTGTTGCTACGAGTAGTGCTGCTGCAGATATCACGGGTGAAGTTCAGAAAAAGCCAGTAGTTGATGAGATTGGTTTGTATAAAGTTATGTCTCCGATGGTAGGTACGTATTATCGGTCGCCTTCGCCCAGTGATCCACCCTTTATTGAGATTGGCAAACATGTGAATAAGGGTGAGACTTTATGTATTATTGAGGCTATGAAATTGTTTAATCAAATTGATGCTGAAGAAAGCGGAATTATTGAGTCAATGTTTGTTAAAAATGAAGACAAAGTAGAGTTTGGTCAGGTGTTGCTTCATATTAGAAAAGATTAGGCTGTGGTTACGCAAGAGTGGAGAGCCCGGTCTATTGCTTCGGAATCAGAGATAGTTGATGCTTTGGTTTTGGATAATGTTACTGTTCATCCGGTCATTGCTCAAGCTTTATGGTCGCGTGGAATTCGAACTGCAGAAGCTTTTTCTAATTTTTTAAATCCCTGTGAAAACGATATTTATATTTATGAAGAAATTCCGCAGATTCAGGTAGCTGCAGCATTTTTAATAGAGGCTATTGAAGCTAAGCGCAAGTTAGTTGTTTATGGCGATTATGATGCTGATGGAGTGACAGGTACTGCACTTCTTTTATCAGCGCTAAGAAAGTTAGGTGTAGACGCTTCTTATTATCTTCCGCATCGATATACAGAAGGATATGGTTTGAATAAGCTTGCAATACAGTCATTGGCTGACGAAGGAGCCAGGGTGCTATTAACAGTGGATTGTGGCATTAGCAATTATGAAGAAATTGAGTTGGCCAGGTCTTTAGGCATGGACGTAATCATTACAGATCATCATACTTTGCCAGAGCGTCTTCCTTGTGCTAATTTTATTGTTTCCTCGAAATTCCTAGCTTCCGAGTCTCCATTATATACGCTTTCAGGTGTTGGCGTAGCTTATAAGTTGATCGTGGCGATTTATAAAAAACTCGGCAAACTATCCCTTTTATACAATGGATTTTTGCTTGATTTTGTATGTATTGGAACTGTTGCTGATATTGTTCCTTTACTGGACAACAATCGCGTATTAGTTAAATTTGGATTGGATTATTTAAATAAAAATGCATCGGATGTTATTCGTTTTTTAATTCCTCAACATAAGAGTAGTGCAGGAACATCAGCTGCGACCAAAATTGACACGAGTACAATTAGTTTTCATATAGCACCCAAATTAAATGCAGCAGGACGAATGGATCACGCTAATATTGCGTTGGATTTGCTGATGAGTTGTAATCGTGATCGTTCCCATGATTTGGCTGAAGAGATTAATGCCTTAAATGAACGGCGCAAAGAAGCTGGTGCACGAATTAAACAAGAGGCTTTGGAGCTTTTGGAGCAGCATCCGGAAATGACAGATGATCTTGTTGTTTTTATTCAGGGTATGGACTGGAATCCTGGCATTATTGGTATTGTTGCAGCGCAGTTAACCAAAATTATTAATAAACCCGTCATTATTATTGCAGCGCGAGATGGTTTTGCTAGGGGATCGATTCGTACAGTAAATGGCATTGATATTTTTAGCGCTTTAGAAAAATGTTCGCAATTATTGATTAATTATGGTGGCCATAAGGAAGCTGCAGGGTTTGAGCTCCATATTGATCAACTCGATGCGTTTAAAGCTCGGTATCTGTTATCTTTAGAAGCAGGTGTTCAGCAGCAATTGGGATGTGTGCTGCATTATGATGTTGAAATTCAGGCTGAAGATATTTCGATGGAACTCGTGACTGCTTTGGAGTTGGTAAAGCCCTATGGGAAAAACAACCCTGAAATGGTTTTTTTGACGCGAAATATGAGCCCTATGGATTATCGTTTGGTGGGACCAGATCAAAATCACGTTAAATTAACGTTTGTTGATGGATTTCGTCAAATTGATGCGATTGGATTTGGACTGGCTGACAGTGTGTCACTTTTAAATAATAATATTGATGTGTTATATCAATTAGAAAAGAATATTTTTGGAAACCGTACGACGTTGCAAATGCGCTTGTTAGACGTGAAAGCATCTATCAATGGAAGCTGACGTTCGTCAGTTTTTCCTTCTTTTTGAAGAAAAAGTTCATAAATATGATTTATCAATTGATACTTCCCGACTATTTGATGCAATTGTTTATGCTGAAAAAGCGCATGAAAATCAAAAAAGGATGTCTGGAGAGCCCTATATTTGGCATCCCTTAGAGGTTGCGTCAATTCTCGCAGAATATGAAGTTGATGAAGATGTATTAATTGCTGGAATTCTTCATGACGTTGTTGAAGATACAGATATTAGTCTCCATGTTCTTGAGGAAAAGTTTGGTACTGAAGTTGCTGATTTGGTTGATGGTGTAACAAAATTAGGTTTAATTTCCTTTGATACTCAGCTGGAATTACAAGTTGAAAATTTTCGTAAAATGTTTTTGGCTATGGCAAAAGATATTCGGGTTGTAATAATAAAACTGGCTGATCGTTTACACAATATGCGAACGTTAAAGTATTTAGCTGTAGAAAAACAACAACGAATTGCAATAGAAACAAAGGAAGTTTTTGCGCCATTGGCTCATCGCTTAGGTATGTCTGCAATTAAGTGGGAATTAGAAGACCAGTGTTTCCGTTATCTTAAGCCTATTGATTATCAGAAAATAAAAGATATTATTGCACTTAAACGGATTGAACGAGAACAGTACATTCAGATGTTTGTTGACAATGTACAAAAAAAACTAAAAGAAACCGGAACCCAAGCAGCAGTGACTGGACGGCCAAAGCATTTTTGGTCGATTTATAACAAAATGGTAACGCAAAATTTGAATGTTAATGAGTTATATGATTTGTTTGCAATTCGAATTATTGTAAATGGTGTTCAAGATTGTTATAGTGCTTTAGGTGCTGTTCATACTATGTATAAGCCAATTCCTGGACGGTTTAAAGATTACATCGCAGTTCCTAAACAAAATAATTATCAATCACTGCATACGACAATTATTGGGCCAAATGCCATGGCTGTAGAAATTCAAATTCGTACTGTTGATATGCACCGCGTATCAGAATATGGAATTGCTGCGCATTGGCGTTATAAAGAAGGTAGAGCAACAAAAGTAACTGCAATGGATAAGAAGCTCTCATGGTTAAGGGAATTACTAGATTGGCAAGAAGGCTTGAAAAACTCGAAAGATTTTATGGATCATTTAAAGGTGGATTTGTTTACAGAAGAGATTTTTGTATTTTCTCCTAAAGGTGATGTTTTTGAATTGCCACGGTATAGTACGCCTGTAGATTTTGCCTATCATGTTCATACTGAAGTTGGGCATCGATGTATTGGTGCAAAAGTGAACCACCAAATTAAGCCATTAGAGTATACGCTTAAAAGCGGTGATATTGTTGAGGTTATGACGTCTAAAACTAGCAATCCAAAACTGAGTTGGCTAACATTTGTAAAAACAACAGGTGCTCGAACTAAAATTAAGCAGTGGTTTAAGAAAGAATCGCAAACAGTTCATGCTGAAGAAGGGCAAATTTTGCTTGAAAAAGAGGTTAAGTCATTGTTGTTGCTTCCGTCAGAAGTTTTGTCTCTAAGTATGATTAAAAGTGCGTTAGATCATTTTAATTACAAAAAGGAAGAGGATTTCTTTGCAGGAATGGCCTTAGGTGATCTGAGTGTTAAGCATGTGTCGCATTATTTGAAAACGCAATATGATAAAGAGCATGGCATTTTTGAGGAACCTATTAATGAGCTTCAAAAATCAATTACGAAATACGTTCCCAAGAAAAAGGATATTGAAATTGTTGTTGATGGCTTAGCAGATGTGATGGTTCATTTGAGTCAATGTTGTAATCCAGTTCCTGGAGATAGGATTATTGGGTATATTACGCGAGGATATGGAGTATCTGTTCATCGGCGAGATTGTCGGAATGTGAGTAATGAGTTGGAGGTTGAGCGTCAAGTTAGTGTTGCATGGGTAGAAAATCAGTTGGGTCAATTTGAGGTAGATTTAACGATCGAAGCTTTTGATAGGGTAGGATTACTCAGCGATATTCTTCATATCATTGCTGAAACTGGACTCAATATTGTGCGTGCAAATGTTCGTACGAATTATGATGGAATTGTCATCGCTGACTTTTCCGTCATGGTGCATCATACTGATGAATTAAGCCGAGTAATTACTAAAATACGAAATATGAATGATATTCGAAATATTTATCGCAAAGTTAAATAAACGCTTTATTCTATAGGTGCGTTGGTTACTAATATATCATCATCATTTAATGGAGGCATTGAACCTTTGGCTGAATCCCATGTCCAGTTTTTGATTCGATTGGGTCCTGGTGAATATATAACGTAAAACATTTCTTTGCCAGGTTCCTTAAAAACAATTTCATATCCATAAGTGTTACCATTTGATTTAAATGGATCTTGAGGTAATTGATTTAGTAATTTGGGTGATGTCGTTAAAAGATCTTCTAGCTTGGGTGGATAATTGTTCTTATGATTTCGGAAATAACTTTCGATAGCAGTTTGGATTACGCCAACTTCTTGCTCGGCTTTCACATTCCAGGCTTCATTTTGAAAACCACGAAAAGAAGGAATTAAAATTCCAGCCAAAATAATAATCACTGTCATAACAATTAATAATTCAATTAATGTAAAGCCTCGTTGATGCTCCATACTTGTTGCTCCTTTTTAAATTTAGTTTGTTTTATTTGACAGTGTCAATTAATTCTTCTTGTTGAAGATGTTGTTTTTTTAAGGGTTGAGCTACTGACCCACGGGTATCTGCTCTGTTTTCATCAGTATCTTGAGTTGATTTTTTGATAGAGTCTTTATTTTTGTTAAGCGATTCAGGTGGAGTGTCTTCATCTGCTTGTTTTTTGGGTTTCATTCCAGAAGTAATGCTGCGTTCAAGATCGTCATCTGACATTTTTTGATAGATTGCATTGGTAACCAGGATATCATCGCTTTTAATTGAAACAGAAACAATTCCTTTTTCTTCATCCCATACCCATTCTTTTTCCCGATTGGGGCCATTTGTATAAATGACATAAAAAGCTTCGTTGCCAGGTTTTTTGTAAATTATTCGATATCCATACGATTTGCCAGAGGTTTCAAAGGGATCTTGGGGTAATTGCGTTAAAATGCGTGGATTAACACGAATTAAATCTTCAAGGCCTTCGGGATAAAGGCCTTTATGATTACGATAATAGGATTCAATTGCAGTTTGAACAACACGAACTTCGTTTTCAGCTTTAACGAGCCATGCATCGTTTTGAAAGCCTCGAAATGATGGAATCATGATCCCAGCCAAGATAATAATAACAGTCATAACAATGAGTAATTCGATGAGTGTGAATCCGTGCGATAGTTTTCGATGAATTTTTTGAGTGAGAACCTGTTCTGTTGTCATAAATAAATCCCCTTTTTGATTAGTCATGTTGCCTTACAACTCTATAGTACCAAATATTTTTTGAGATTGCCAATTAATATTAACAGAAATGCAATTATTTTCTTGAAATGCAATGACGTTAAAGCCGTAATCTGCTGTTAAATCAACTTTGTTTGTAGATGAAAGCACTAAATCCCACATAGCTGAGGTACGAATGAGTTGGCGTGCGATATCGTTTGCTGTGTTTTCGCGTGTTAGCTCAATCCATTGCATGGTTAATAGCAGTGCAGATAAAAAAGCTACAATGATAAAGGTAAAAGGTAAAATATAGCCATTTTTTTGCTGCGGAATCATTGTTTGGGTCCCTGATTGTTTCCTAGGTTGTATTTGGGCCGTTCATGTTGTTGATGTGGAAGAATGACATGAATCGATGTTCCCAGTCCAATTGCATCTGTGTAATTCGGGTAATTTTTGTAGCTAATAATAGGCGAAGGTGTTGGTGAAAGGTTTTGTATTACAGTGCTTGCGTTAATGTCAATGAGGGCGTAAGCAGTATTAATCAGTTTTTGTTGATGGCTAAATTCTGCAAGATGATGGCGAGTAAATAGTGTCAACATGTTTGTGATTATGAATAAGATAATGCTTGAAATAGTTAAAACAAAAAGTAATTCAATTAAAGTAAACCCCGCTGCCTTTTTTCGATGTTTTATCATAAAGCCTTTTGCCAATAGAAGATTAATGTTAAAATTATAGCATGCTTTTGAAATAAGCGTTTCTTCTTAATTATGCCGTGGTGGTGGAATTGGTAGACACACTAGCTTGAGGGGCTAGCGGTTGTAAAACTGTGCTGGTTCGAGTCCAGTCCACGGCACCATTTTTTGTGTGATGTTTAGTCATTTAAAATTTGGGCATACCCAATTGTATGAGCGATAAATGGGAACGAATTATTGAAATAGCGAGTCAACTCAATACTATTCGTAATATTGATGAATTGGCCAAAGAAATCATGCGTGCAGCTATGGATATTGTTGAGGGTGAGGCTAGCTCTATTTTTTT
>CAYUBI010000092.1:0-6761 GCA_964443005.1 uncultured Candidatus Marinamargulisbacteria bacterium | reverse complement strand
ATTGTCATTTGCTTAGGTGCCTTTTATAACATATTTTGTGAGGCCCTTTCCTGATACTGCTCTTTTGTGATAAAGTAAAGTTATTATGAAAATTAGCGAATTATTAAATAAATCTACATTTTTTACTTCTGTTGAGGTTTTTCCACCAAAAACGGATGAGGCCTTAACTGCTGCTGTAGCCGAGATTATAGCTCTAAAACAGTATAATCCTGCATTTATTTCTGTTACTTATGGTGCAGGTGGTAGTCATCAAGGACGTAGTGTAACAATGATGACTGAACTAACTCAACAATTTACAGTGATGGCGCACTTTACTTGCGTAAATACGCACAAAGATCATATTGATACATTTATGGAAATTTTGTTGAACTTGGGCGTACAAAATGTCATGGCTTTACGTGGCGATATTCCCAAAGATTTGACTAAGGACGATGTTCTAAGCGATTTTAAATATGCGAATGAATTGGTTGATTATGTGAAACAAACGACGTTAATGGATGTAGCTGTAGCTTGTTATCCTGAAATTCATCCAGAAGCATTATCACGTGAGAGTGATGCGAAAATGCTGATGCAAAAAATGGATGCAGGTGCAGAAATGGCAATTTCTCAATTGTTTTATGATAATGAAGCTTTTTATCGTTTGCATGACAATATGATATCTATGGGCATGCGACAGCCCATCATTCCTGGAATACTGCCAATTACTAATTTCAAAGCACTACAGCGAACAATTGACCTTAGCAGTACGCAAATTCCAAAATTGCTAATGGAAAAACTTTTAATTTATCACGATGACGACGCAGCAATTTATGATATTGGCATGACTCACGCACTCAAACAATGCAATGCCCTTAAAAGTTTTGGCGTTAAAGGCATTCATTTATATTCACTTAACAAGCGACGTGTTGTTGAACCTATTTTACAAGTACTGAGCCCTTAACCATTGCCGTGTTTTTTCAATGCCTTTTTCCAGCGTATAATGTGGAGTCCAGCCTAACAATTGGTGAGCTTTTTCATTATTACATAACAATTTTTGAATTTCGGCTTGAGGATGATGATGAGGGATATGTTGGATTTTTGCTGGATCTTTAGCAATTAACAGGGCAAGATCATTCACTGAAATATCCTGACCTAATCCAGCATTAACTACGTGTCCAATGGTTGCATCCGTAGCTGTACATGCAAGGAGAAACTCCGCGCAATCTTCAACATACAACAAATCTCGGGTTTGAGTTCCTTCTCCAAAAATTAGCAAAGGATTTCCTTCCAAGCTTTTTTGTATAAATATCATAACAACGCCGCCTTCTAAATTAGACTTTTGAAAGGGCCCATAGGTATTAAATGGGCGAACAATGGTTGTTGGCATGCCATAAGCGTGAAAATAGGATTGCACTAAATTTTCTCCAGCTAATTTGCTGCCTGCATATGGAGATGCTGGTTTAACTAAATGTGTTTCTGCAATTCCTGTTATTTCAGATGCCTGATCATACACCATACACGTAGACATAAACAAAAAGCGACTATTTAGGGCGCGCGCTTCTTCTAAAACATTAAATGTTCCAATAACGTCATTTTTAAAGGTATCTTCTGGGTGATCAATGCTTTCCTGCACATTAATACTGGCTGCAAGATGAAATACGTGACTAAATTGATACGTATTAAATAATTGATGAACCAATTCACGGTTTTGAATATCGCCGTGAACCCATTCAATTAAATTCGAATGATGAATAAATTCCGAGATATTTTCAATTCGACTATTGGATAAATTATCCAGAATCACAATGTTCTGGCCCTTTTCCAGTAATTTTTTAGACAAGCATCGACCAATAAATCCGGCTCCACCTGTAATAAGAATATAATCCTTCATTTATTTTCTCCTATTTCTAAAGTAGCGAACTTTATATATAATAGGAAGCAAATCTATTTAACGCAAGAGTAGAGGAGTAACAATGCTGCTCGATTTGGAAAAAAGCGATCAACTTAAATTATTAGAACTCTTACAATTTAGAGAATTGAAAATCTATGAAAAATATTTGCTCTTGCTGGAAGAAAAAGTTTCTGCAAGCATTGAAAACCAAATTGATGAAAATTCGTTAAATAATATGATGGCAAGTCGTAAAGATATGATGGCGCATATTGATCATGTTGAAATTGAATTAGGCCCCCTTCGGAAAATTATTAGTACGTGGTCTCAGCAATTAATAGCACCCATGCATTCAACAATAGCTGTTCGCATTGAAAGCATTAAACGAATTGATTTACAAATCATTGATACCATTAACAAAATAAGTCGTCAGGAACAAAAGATTACTGTTGAAATAAAAAATCAACTCCAGCGTATTCAGTCAGATTTAAAAAATATCGAAGCGAAAAAAAAGTTGGATACTGGTTATCAAAGCAAAACGTCTCAACGGACAATTGGGTTTGATTCTTCAGGCTAACGATAATTCAATTTCACGAATAGATTCTCCAGTTCGTAATCGATATTCAAATTTTTGACGTAATTCTTTTATTGTTTCTCGCGACGAAATCTGATCTTTTTTGGCAACCCACAAAACTAATTCATCAACACTTTTAATAAGGGGCATTGCAATTTCTGCAGAAGGTTGAATTGTTGAAGCCATTCCAGTTGTAACTTTTTCTGCTAAATAATCACGCTTTTTTTTATAGTAAATAATTTTTTGCTGCAATAATTTTAATCGATCAACATCAGCTTGAACATAGATTGTATAAGGGAATTTGGGAAGATGTTGTTCCAAATATAAAACATCGTTCATCAGTTTTAAAATAACTTCATTTGTCATAATCCATTGATCAATGAATTCTTTATTTTCTTCTAGTTTCTTAATAATTTGAAGCGACGCAGCCTCTTGATTAGGTGTATTGTGCATAATTTGTTGATATCGTGCTTCGCCTAAAGTAAACCCTTGTTGTTTTTGTTTCACTAAATCCTTAATCAAGCGCAAATCTGTTTCTGTATAATGTCGAATATTTCTGCTTCCTAAAATTGGATGTAGATATTTTTTTTCTTCCCAATATTGCAGCTGTCGATGTGTGCACCCAGTCATGCGACAACTTTCTTTTGTTTTGTATGTTTTTTCAGCCATGATTTTACTATAACACAAAAATTGTATTAAACGAAAGGACTATCATGTATTTTTTTAAGAAAAAATTGACATGACCCATAGACGTTGCTATCATAAGTTTGAGGTGCAAACATGGGGGAATTTCTTAACAATCAATTGATTAACACATTAAGCCTAGGAATGGATTATGCTAGTGTGAAAAAAAAACTTGTTGCCAATAATATAGCAAATATCAATACCTCCGGTTACCAAAGCAAATCCTTAGATTTTGAAGCCTTGTTAGCTGGGCGAATGAATTCGTCTTTTGCGCAATTGCCCTTAACTACAACAGTAAACAATCATATATCTGCGCAAATGGAAAACGGTGCAATTATGCCTTTTATTAAAACATCGTCAAATGGTTTGTCTGGATTAGTTAATAACGTAGACATTGATGAACAAATGAGTGAAATGAGTAAAAATGCTGGGTATTTTAATGCTCTTGCAACGTTAACCAGTAAAAGTTTTCGAGTTATTCGCTCAGCAATTAGCGGGAGAACCTAATGAGTTTTTTTTCAGCAGGTGATATTAGCAGAACAGGAATGTCAGTGCAACGTAAACGCATGGATATTATTGCGGAAAATATTGCAAATGCTAATACAACCAAAACGAGTGATGGCGGGCCATATCGTCGAAAAATTGCGATAATAGCAGAAAATTCACCCAATTTCATGAATATATTTTCTGCTCAAATGGGTACTGGCGTTAAAGTTGACAAAGTGATTCAGGAAATCCTTCCTCCGCGTATGGTTTATGAGCCTACGAATCCTGAAGCAAATGAAAAAGGCTATGTCTTACTTCCAAATGTAAATATTTCTACAGAAATGGTAGATATGATGACTGCTACTCGCGCATATGAGGCTAATGTTGCTGCATTTAATGCATCCAAATCCATGGCAGAAAAGGCACTGCAAATCGGTAGTTAATCGTGCAAAAGTATTTTCGGCTGTTTTTTGAACAAGTAGCAGGAATTCTTAAACGGCTGGATGTATCTCAAAAAATAACACTTTCCTTATTGTCTACATTGGTTGTTATTTCCTTAGTTGTTATTGCGATTTGGGGTTCTGCACCAGATTACGAAGTATTATATACAGGTTTAGCGCCTGCTGATGCAGGTGAAATTGTTAAGAAACTAGATGCTCAAAAAGTTAAGTATCGCATTAGTGGCAAAGGTGATGCAATCGAAGTTCCGCGAAAAGAAGTATATCAATTGCGACTTAGCTTAGCTACTGAAGGGCTTCCTAAAGGAAGCGGCGTAGGTTTTGAATTATTTGACACGTTTAAACTGGGCATTACTGATTTTACGCAAAAAGTTAATTATCAACGCGCACTTGAAGCTGAATTAGCTAAAACAATTGGACAAATGGGGCAAATTAAAATGGCCCGCGTTCACTTAGTGCTCCCAGATGAGCAAGTATTTGTTGATGAAAAAGAAGAAGCGTCTGCCTCTGTAATTTTAGATTTAGTTGGCGCCTCTCAATTGTCAGAAGCACAAGTGAATGGATTAGTACATTTTATTTCAACATCTGTGAAAGGACTAAAACCTAACAATATCACAGTTGTTGATACCAAAGGCAATTTGCTTTTTAGTCAAAGCGACGATGATCAATTTCGTGCAGCTGGAATTACAGATAAGCAGTATGATGTTCAGCGTCGCTTTGAAAAATCAATTGAATCGAGTTTGCAAGGCATGTTAACAAAAATTTTTGGACCGAACAATGCAGTTGTTCGTGTAAATTTGGACCTTGATTTTGATGAAAATAAAACAGATTCTGAAATGTATGAACCTGCAGAAGAACCTTTATTGCGAAGCCAAAAAATGGTAGAAGAAAGCTTTCAAGGACAAAATGCTGCACCTCCTGCTAATGCAGGCGTCAATTCTCAGTTTTCTGGTTCAGGTGGAAATAATAATTCGAATTCGAATTATTCTAAAATTGATGACACCAAAAATTTTGAAATCACTAAACATATTAAACATACGATTCAGGCTCCAGGAAAAATCAAAAAATTATCTGTTGCAGTAGTTCTGGACCGTGTTATTGATGAGCCTCAACAAAACGCATTAGGTCAAGCTTTGTCTGCAGCTGCAGGAATTGTAGAGTCTCGGGGAGATAAATTAATTGTTCGGTCAATTCCTTTTGACAAATCACTGATTGAAAAAGATAAAAAGGAAATGAAACAAGCTATTACAACGCAAAAATTAATTGAAGGCGCGAAAACAGTTGGCATTATTGCTTTAGCAGGGATTACGTTCTTTTATATTCGGCGAACACTTAAAAGCGTTGCTGTTACAGCACAAGTTCAGCGTCCGCAATTTGAATATGCAGCTGCAACGCACGGAAGCGTTGCGCAATCAATTGTGCCTCCAGTTATGGATATGGAACCTGATGATCCTGAAGAACAAAAACGCAAAATGATGCAGCAAGGCCTTGTTGATATGGTAGATCTTGATGCCAAAGCTTTTACGCAAATGCTGAAACGTTGGTTAAATGAGGATCTTTAATGGCAGATAAAATTACAGGACGGCGAAAAGCTGCCATGCTGTTAATGGCTATGGGAAAAGAGGCGTCAGTTAAAGTATTTAAAAACTTATCAGATGACGAAATTAATGAACTTTCGTTAGAAATTGCAAATATTGGAACAGTCACTCCACGCGACAAAGATCAAATTATTGAAGAGTTTTACCATATTAGTCGCGCGCAATCGTATATTTCTAAAGGCGGCGTTAAATATGCTTCAGAAGTGCTTGAACAAGCACTTGGGAAAACACGAGCAGATAAAATTATTCAAGGACTTTCTGCTGCATTACAAGCCAATCCATTTGATTTTGTTAAAGGTGCTAACCCAGAAAATGTTGTCCGTTTTATTCAAGGCGAACAACCGCAAACCATTGCACTTATTTTAGCGCATTTGGAACCACAAAAAGCTGGATTAATTTTATCGAGATTATCTGAAAATCTTCGACCTGAAGTTGCACGAAGGATTGCAATGATGGATGAAACACCGCCAGATATTGTTGAACGGGTTGAGCGGATTTTAGAGGACAAATTATCATCAGTCATCACTCAAAAATTTCATAGTACTGGAGGCGTGAAAGCTTTAGTTGATGTGATTAACCGCGTTGATCGTGTGACTGAAAAATCGATTATGGATTACCTTAGCGAAACAGATGCTGCTTTATCTGATGAAGTGAAAAAGCTGATGTTTGTATTTGAAGATATTCTCACCTTAGATGACAAATCAATTCAACGCATTTTGCGTGACATTGACACAAAAGATCTAGCTATGGCGCTAAAAACATCCAGTGAAGAGCTTAAGTCCAAGATTTTCAAAAACATGTCAGATCGTTCAGTAGAAACACTAAAAGAAGAAATGGAATTTATGGGGCCAGTTCGTATTCGTCAAGTTGAAGAAACACAACAAAAAATCGTTTATGTTATTCGCAGCCTAGAAGAAAAAGAAGAAATCGTTATTTCTCGAGGCGGCGAGGAAGAATCATTTGTCTAAACTAATTAAAGCAGCCAATTTAACTGGCATTGATATTCAGTCGTATGCGCCAACGCTAAGTCAGTATTTATCTACTGATGAAATCATTGAAATATAAAAAAAAGGCGATTATTTTTTTAATGATCT
>CAYUBI010000091.1:0-7010 GCA_964443005.1 uncultured Candidatus Marinamargulisbacteria bacterium | reverse complement strand
GTATCCGCTACATAATTCGTGGCAGAGGAAATAATTGACGACTTTAAGTCGTAGAGAATGATGGCCGGTTTTGGGGAATTAAGTCAGCCAGGCTGGTCATGGTATAAGCACCTGAAAGTCGATCAAAAATATATTCCATAAATCCGACGCCTTGCTTGCGAGCAGTTTCTCGAAGTGAGAGAAACATATCATTTGCCCGAGTTCCTTCATCGCTCATAGTGTGTAAGCGAATATCGCGATCGCGCACTTTTTTGCGAGCACCCAATTCAGACTCATTGTTGTGGAGCGGGACTGCTGGATCGATTAGGACATAAAGCAGTTCAGCTTTATTTGCTTGAGTTTTAGCGATACGTTCTTTTAATTCAGAATAGGTTGTCTCAAAGCTGCACAAAGCATCAAAGTCCGCACCAATTGCTTCTGCTTTTTTCTTGCTCGGAGCATCTTTAAAATCCAAAAGTTTTTTATAAAACTGCCAGAATTGTTTGCGGAACTCTTCTAATTGTTTGCGATGAAGCGGGACAATAGGGCACATTTTTTTGTAATGTCTCCCTTCATGGATCCAGCATAGCGAAAGAAAGAGTGCAAGGAACTTGAATTGAGGTGCATGATCACAGACCAGTGCAGTTAAGCAATCTTCTTGATGATAGCGAGCAATATACGCTGCCTCCATAATAAGCTTTTGGTATGACAATAATTGTTTTTTGGGATCCGTGAATATTTTCCGCAAAATAGGATCGAATTCAGCTTGGCTATATATTCGATCTGATTGCAAATGAGTTAACATCAAAATCCTTTTCTCAGGTAAATTCCAAAATCGCAGCATCTTAATCGTCTCACTGTTAATTATGTATTCGCGAGCTTTCCCAACTCGTAAAATATCCAAAAGAGTCAATCGATCCTTGTTGGGCTTTGTAAAAAATGAACTGAACTGATTATTGCAAAATATATGAGTGTGATAATTTTTGCCGTTTACACGAGCCATTGTGTCATCAGTCTGCAAATAAGTTAGACTTCGCAATCCACTTAAAAAGATTGAATGATGTTCTTGATGCAAAACGTCGATGTCTTTGGTTAACATTCGAGATATTGTCGCACACGATATTTCAAGTCCACGATTATTTAAGAATTGTGTCATAATGGATTCGGTTGAATTCAAATCATGTTTCATCCCAATAACCCATGATTGAACTGATGGACTAAATTCGCGTGTATATCCAGGCGGAAGTGGCGCGATATAAGTTTTCTTCTCACTGGGAGAGTAATATTTATCCCGCTTAAATTCAACATAATCAATGTGAAAGTAAATTTCCGGAATGATATTGCGTTCATAACCCTTGAATACAGCATCTGCTGGCAAAGTATTTTTGTCGAGCCGGCACCTATGAATTCGACTAGGCTTATGATTCTTCTTTTTCTTTTTCTTTTTCTTTCGCTCGTTTTTCCCCTCTTGATTAGATTCTATATCCTTCCGCTCTGTTTCGGATGAAATATCGCCCTGTTGCGTCGGCTTAGTATTCGGCCGAATGTTAGGCTTGCCTTGTTCCCCCTTCAAACGATTTACTTCATCCTTAAATTCTTGAATAGTTTTTTTGAGCAATTGATTCTCTTGATGTTGGTTCTCAATGATATTAAGTAGTTTAATGATTAAAGATTTAGTTTCAAAATCATTAATTTTACCTATATTAATGTCCGGCAGTTGTATTATTAAACTCATACTACCATTATAGCAAATGACCTTTTTGAAACAGGCCATTTGCTTCGCGTTTAGCCGGTTTTTATTTTTTACATAACACCTAATATAGATGCCTGTTTTAAAGCAGTTATGGCATGTATTTAGACTGGACTGCCCGTTACATCAATAGCCTTCATCGCGCATTTAAAAAATAGCGCTTGACAACGGTTATTTTAAAAAGAAATTCAATTGCTTATTCGCAAAATTGAATTAAAATTTAACAAGAATTTGTCTTTACCACGAATTATGTAGCGGATACAAAATTGCTTTAGATTTCTTAATAGATTTAACAACAGAATTTCATCTTTTTTCTGGGAGTAATTCATTTTAATAACGATACATTAGCAGTGTGCCAATATGGGCGCATCACTATTCAAGATGAAATGGGGAACCATCATTGTTAATCAACACTAAAAGCATTAGCTTGCATCAAGAATCTACATTTTCAATCAAGGCCCGTAACCTATATCATTATTTAGCTAAAGAACGCATTATTGGCTTAGTTCCTGACATGGGTTTTGATAGGGACGGACAAACTACACGCGAAATTAATCTTCCCAATGGCAAGTCAATTCGATTACATCCAGAAAACTATTCTGCTTTTATTGTATATTCTATTTTAACAAAATTGATTAATGGCTCAGTATTATATTTAGGTGATCCTGGAATCGGAAAAACAAGTATGGCAATGATGATTGGAATGATTGCTGGCAGATCTTATCATGAAATCAAAAAAGAAGTCATACATGGACAACCTCAATTAACCTTAAGTGATTTATTTGGCCCATTAGATCTACCCAAATTACAAGAAGGAAAAACAAATACAATTTTACATCCACGCATCGCAAATCCAGAAGCAGATATTATCATTGACGAAATTAACCGTATTCCTTCCAAAACACAGTCTGCAGTACTTAGCATGTTATCTGAAAAATATGTTGAATTGTTTGGTGGGCAAGTCATTGATATGGGTGACCGGACATTTTTTGCTACGATGAATGATAAAAATGGTGGAGGCACGTACGAATTAATTGATGCACTCAAAGATCGTTTTGATATTGCAGTCATGGCTTATCCACGCAATCATATTTATTCAGGGATTACAACACCTGACAATACGCTTGAATTTCCAGAAAAATATAGATTTAAATCAAATGAATTATCTATTATTAGACAGCAAATAAATGAATTGCAATTTTCAAAAGATGCACAGCAACGACTTTCTTTTTTTATTTCCATTATTAATCCAGCAGAAAATGCAGCCTTTAATGTTGAACATGCATATAAAGCCAATGTATCTGGAGCTGCAATTCGTAGTTCAGCTATTTTTAACATTAATGGACATGATGATCTTAAAAAATATTTAGGTGCCTTAATCGAAGGAACCATTAGTGAACGATTTTTACGCTCTGTTCAGCATTATGCCAAAGCATTGGCTTGGTTTAGAGGCAAGCATCAAGTTGATACAGAAGACGTTGAAGCAGTAGTTATTCCTGCTTCCATGCATCGTTTTATTCCATCGCCTCATTTCGAGAAACTAGATTTAATGTATAAATATGATGCATGGGAACGCAGCAGATATTTGTGGCAGCAAGCTAAGGAAAAATTTGATGTACGATTTCCAGACAAACCAGAAACCTGGAGCTTGCGCCAACATGTTGCTGAATTCTTTGAAGATATCGACTATGATAATGCTGAAGGCTATTCTGATTATTGGACCTTACATGCTGCAGTAGAAACATTAACAAGTGTTAACCAAAAGTTAGCTACAATTTATCGATCTATGGAAACTTTTGTTAACAATAATTTAGATGGCTCTGAAGGTTTGGAAGAACTGTTAGCAATGAAATTATTATTTTTTGAAATTTATGAACAATCTAATGATAACTCACTAAAAACTACTTCAAACGAAAAAACTATAGGATCCATTGTTCCTGAAACCATTAAATTTTTAACAATGACCAAGCCAAATCAAGTTAATGCCTCCTTTATCGATGCTGTTGGAATGAAATATAAACCAATACCAGCAGGAAACCGCATTGTATTGGGAGCAGCTGGAACAAAATTTAATCCGAGCCATACTGTTGAACTTCGATCTGCTTATTACATGAGTGAATCACCGATTACACAGGGAATGTTTAAAAAAGTTATGGGGAAAAATCCGTCTTACTTTGTTCCCAAGCTTCAGAAATTGATGAATGCTGGCATTACAGACACGCAACATCATCCTGTAGAAAATGTAACCTGGTATGAAGCTGTTTTATATACACAAAAATTATCACTGATGGATGAAACAATTGCCTCAGCTGTTAAAAACAAAATACGAAGTATGTCAGAAGAAAATTATGAAAATTATGTTTGCGATAATCCAAGAAAAGGACTTTTTCGCTTACCAACAAATGCAGAAGCTGAACATGCTTTTCGTGGGGGAACAACTAGCCCGTTTTTTTGGGGATACGATTTTTCAGAAGTAAATAGATATGGATGGAAAACGCCGATGGCAGACCGTCAAACCTATCCAGTAAAGCAAAAACTACCTAACCCTTTTAATTTGTATGATGTTGTTGGCAATGTAAGCTCGTGGACTCATGATCAATATGCTCCTGACTATATTCAAGCAGATAAACATTACATTAATCCATTTGGCCCGCATCTGAGCATAAAAAACAAAACACGGGTGATTCGAGGTTCCTCATTTTTTTCTCAAACTGAAAACAACATCCAATTAGCAATGTGCAGAAACATGGAACCCTATACGCGAGTGAATGATGTTGGGTTTTTCATAGTCAAAACTTAAAATTGTGAATACAAAATATATTTCAATGACTCCTCCAAAAATCTTTTCATTAAATGATTATCTAAAAGTCTGGCGATTAACTGGGCCAATATTAGGCAACGTAAATCTTCGTCAGCCAACTATTTTACGAACTGAAATGGAGATATTAGCTGAACCAGATATGGCAGAGCTAATTGGTGGTATTTGCATTGCTACAAAAGAAACCTTTTTAAATATTCCTAAATTCATGGCAGCTTTTGGGCCATTTACGTGCGAAGACCTAAATTCTATCAAGAAATGGATTACTGTGGAAATGGTGCAAGGACGAAATTCCAAAAAAATCCATGTAGCAAAAATGGTAATGAGTGAGATTATTCAACAAACGCAATTACACGGTATATCGGATGACCAAGCTGTGTTTTCGATTTATTTAATTTTACTAATTGCCCATGAAATGGCGCACCATAAATGGATTCCCTATGACCATAAAACAGCCCTACTCATTATTAATGAAATATTTAATACCATTCAAAATGCGAATCAGCATCAAGCAGAATATATTGCTAATGTATATGAAGATCTTATAGCAAATAATATTTTAGAGATGGATCGTGGCCTTCCTATGCATTTACTCTATCAAAAAAGAACAGATAAAAACAGCGAAATTTCACCATTTTCATGGTTATATATGCGAACCTATGAACACTTATGGGCTATCCCAATTCTCAGTAATAATCAACGAAAACATACTTCACCCATTATGGAAAAGCAGGCTACACATTTAGCAGAGATTATTCGAAAAAGCATACCAACTAATTATATTTCCTATGCTAGTGAAGCAGCAAAAATTTTAACACAATACTATAATGAACACGATACACAAACCTTGCCCTACTTAGATTTGAAACTATCCATTGTAAAAAACATAAAAATGAATACTAAACGACATGCAGAAATAAAAGCTGCATCCAAAAAAGCAAGCAACGGCATGGCAAGTCAGTTAGAAATTGGCCCAGGCATTATTCGATCGCTTCCAGATTACCAAAACATGATGACACGAATGGGATTAGCTCACTCTATTACAGCTGCGACTATTGATTATTATCTAGATTTAGCACAAGAGTATTCAATAAAATTCCCAATCATCCCTCGATACCATGGATCTGATGTTATGGAGGGATTTACTCCATGGGATCCATCCATGGATTCATTGGAACAGCTGGACATCATTGAAACGCTTCGCGAAGGTATCATTATTCCAGGCATTACAACAGTTCAGCGTAAATGGGTTGATGGTTTTGATAAAAAAGAAAAAATTAATCCACCTAATTTAATTCTTTATGTTGATGCTTCAGCGTCAATGCCTAATCCAAATAACGAATTTTCTCCACCTGTGCTTGCAGCCATTATTGCAATAGAATCTGCATTAAATGCTGGAAAACAAGTACGGCCGTGCAATTATGATAGTCATGGCCATTTCGTTGCAATGCAAACGCTGTCAGATAATCGACAAGCAATTCTGGAACATATTCTGTCCTATTCACCCACTGAAAATCAAACAACCTTTCCATTTCAAGATCTAACAACTATTTATAGCTATTTAAAAAATGAACCTATCCATTTGATAATTATTTCAGATCGTGAATTTTTAAATAGCCTGGCCTTAGATTACAATGGGCAAAAAGGTATAGAACAATTAGCAGCTGCCTTATTATCACAACAAGGAGGCGGCACACTGTTTCTTCGAACAACAATAAAAAATATTGCAGCATCTTTTTCAGCCTATTCAATACAACAAATTTCTCTTAGTCAAAATTTGCAAAAAGTCATTATTCCCTCACTTAATCTAACAATATATTCAGTCATACAATTAACTGATTTAGCTTTTGCTGCACACGATATGGCGCAAGCAAACTACGACCCTCACGCATATATTTGTGCTAATCAATAACGATTTTCTGGAGGACGTCTGTATAAACTGCGTTTTCCTAATTTAGACGTCAACACAGAAAAACAACTTGTTTTAGCAGGTGTAGAGCTTGACAAAAAAACATGCAGTAATGGGCAGTGGCTAATATAAGTCACTTGTTCTCGTTCTACTTTTCATTCTCACGACCCTAGCCTTCCCTTGGGCATGTGAGCTATGCCAAGGCTGCCGTATTGATTCGTCTGCGCTAGCTGGGCCCATTTACATATTCCCCAATAGTCAACTGTTTCAGCGTATTCATACTTGTTTTCAGCAAATAGTTGTCCTTCGAGCAGAATAACTGCTTGTTGCGTTAGTAAAAGCTTGCTAAAATAAGTTTTAGAGGAACAAAATAATGATGACTACTGATAAATATGTTAACTTATTTACAGATTTTGGATTTAAAAAACTCTTTGGAACAGAGATTAACAAAGATTTGTTAATAGACTTACTCAATGAGTTAATTAAAGAACAAGGAACCATTACAAAATTAACCTATTTATCAAATGAACATTTGGGAAATACTATAGTAGATC
>CAYUBI010000090.1:0-7076 GCA_964443005.1 uncultured Candidatus Marinamargulisbacteria bacterium | reverse complement strand
TAGTGAGTTCAAAACTGTATGATTTGTCATTTTGGTTTGAAAATCCCTAAAGCGAAAAGTCGGCCCCAAATTATCCGTCATTTCTCTACCTAAAACTTTTAAAAACTTTTCGTTTTGTTCATACGTCATTAAGGATTCCATTAAACGCTCAATCACAATCGACATTTTTCTAGGTGTTTCAAATGTATTTTCTAAATGAGCCAAAAGAATCGCTTTAACTGCTTGCCATTTTTCATTCGCGTCAAGAATATCTGTCTTATTAAATTCTTTTTCTAATGCTTCACGAAGCAAAGTAATTTGCTTGTGATTAACTTGCGACTGAGGTGCCAATAGTCTGGTTAACATCGGCTTAAAAATATTAAACTCCGGTACGTATATAGGATTTAATAATTTTTCAATTTTATCTAATTCCTTTTTAACATCACTTTTGTGAGGCACCTTGTTCGTTGAATTAACTGCAGACCTTGCTAGAAAGTTTCGTGCAATCACCTGGAATACCAACAGTGTACCAATGCCACCCATCACTGCGCCAGCTGAAGCCCAGCCAATTAATCCTAACATTAATGCACCAGAATATCCCAAAATCGCACCATAAAAAGGCATTGCTGCCAAATGAGCATGAACGAAAAAGTTAGTTGAACTATCTAACATGTTTTTGGTTTGTTCATTTTTAGCTTTGTTTTGATTTGCAGGATTTGAGATTGTGCCAACACCACTTCCAGCTATAAATAGTGCTAAAGCAAAAGCCAAAGCAGCACCTGGTGCAACCAAATGGCCGGCAGCAGCTGCACCTGCAATTGCTATGCCGCGTATAATCTGAAACGTAATTGGTAACCGAATACGAAAGCCTTCTATTGCTTTTGCGAACCCATTAAACCTGGGATTTGTCAACCATTGATTAATCCTGGAATCTGGTCGATGCAGATCTGCTATAGCTAACCACTTCCCGTGGGTAATTACTGCATTTTCAACTTGTTTTTGAGTATGAATGAGATAATAACATCCTTGTTGATACAATTCGCCCAACTGGCCTTTGGCAGATACCAAAACATTATTCCATATCATGCTTTCTGCCCATCCACGCCAATTAACTGGCGAATTCTTTTTACCCATCCATTGATAATTTTGAACTAAATATACGTTAAAGTTTTCAACTATTTTGTCTACTGTATTCTGAATAAAAGACCCTGCCCATAAATCCTGACCTTCAGACGTAATATTATCCATATCAATATTGCGCATTAATATGGTGTTGTTTTTTTCAAAATGCGCTAAGGGATATCGTTTAGAGTCAAAAAAGTTATCCAATGTCGAATGATTCGTGTTTAAAAATTCGGCCAAGACTGTTTGCACGACATTTTTTTCGTTTAAGGTATCAGTTTCTCCTTTTAGAATTTGTTGGATAACCTTATTAAGGATGTCTTTGTTAGTTAAATACTTCGCTTCATCAGGATAAGCTTCAGCAAACGCCATAATAAGATTCTGTTGAACAACAACTCGGCTTAGCAATATGTCTAAAACAGATGAATTGTACCGAAAATGTAAGGGAAGCGTATCTTCATCCTGCTGATGATTACCACCTTGCTGATTGGGTTGTTGTTGCCCTTGCCCCTGGTTTAAGGTTGCAGTTACGCGATTGCGTTCATTTTGATCTTTAGGAATAAAATCACGCGCTTCCCTAGAAAGCTTTGCAAGTTCTTTATAATACATTTGAATAGCACCGATTCTCGCTTGAAGGTCTACGTTACTATCAATGGCATGACTAACCTGTCGCATCATTTCAGCCCATTGCTTTTTATCTCCATGATCAATCAGCATATCTGGCGTTTGGGCATTTGCTAACAAAATTCCATAACGGCTATTATTACGGGCGACTTGTTCTTCCATAGTTAACGGGCGATCTAACACGAAAAACTGATATTGTTTGGGTGTTAGTTCCCCATTCGTAAAGTCCAAAAACTGCTTAGTTTGTTGGCTGCTACTTGTTGAAAATATTTGCACTGGATACGTATACCACGGTCCTTTGTAAATTTGCTTATCTGGGCTTTCTTTTTTTAAATCAGCATTAATAGACAGATTTTCAATCATTAATGCAACAATTTCTTTTAGTTCTTTTTTCTCGGCATGCAAAAGCGTAATATCAGAATCAATATATTCATTAAACCTCATGGATGCTTTTGCTAAATGATCGAAATCATCGGGAGTGTTAGCTAAACGCAAAATGACAGACGCATGCGTAATATAATCACGATATTCATTCTGTTGCGTTACTGGAACGCCCAACGCAACAAACAACTGATCAATATCTGCAGGATTAGCAATATTCAGATTTAAGTTACTAATATGATGCAAGGCAGATAAGGCCCCAATATATACAGGTGCTTTTCGATGTACCTGCATTCTAGAAGCTTCGGTTTCCAAAATTTCCAATACTGCCTTTTGAATTTTTTCTGGACTTGTTACTTTAAAAAATGATACTTCCTCAGATCCAGTTACGCGATATAAATCAGGTGCACCCAACCCTTTGACTTGATTAATCAACTGAGGATTTTTACGTAATAATTCATTAAGAACTGCCTGAGCTGCAGTTGTGCTTGTTGCTCCAGGTTGTTGAAGCTGCTTTAGTAATTGATGAGCCAAGGCTCCACCAGATAATCCCAATTGTTGATACTGTTCAGGTGTTACATTTAAGCGATTAGATAATTGGCGTTCCAAGGTTAAAGCCAAATGATGGGGCATATCTGCTTGGTTCACGCGACGATTATCTACCCATTTCCACAGCAATGATCGCATAGTTGCAGCTTGCGATTCTGTAACATCACCTTGCGAAGCATAACTCGTTTGATTTGGCTTTCTATCTGTAATCTCGCTAATCTTCATAACAACTTCCAAGTTTTCCACTTTGGAAGGAATTAAAACTGGATTTATTTGAGCTTGATCAATCAGATCCGTATCTTCATAGTTTTCAACTAATCTGCGAATGCCTTCTCGAAGATTTTCAGTTCCATTTTCACCAAAAGTCGGTTTTAAAAATCCAAAAGCTAAATTGCGCCGAAGTGTTGCTGATGGGTTAAGCTCGTTAAAAAACCGCGTCAGGTCTTGATCAATTTCTGCATCAATATAGTCCTTTGTTCGTACATCCGGTTTATACCATTTTGGAATGTTAATAAACTCATCTCTAACACTTGCAAATGTTTGTGCATATTCAACATCAAAAGTAGACTTAATGCCTTTTCGACTTTCTGAAAACTGGATACTTCTAATTTTGATAGAAGCCTCACGTTTAAGCTTAGCTTCCTCGTGTTTAGCTGCAATATAGTTTCGAATAGCTTGATGATGCTCAGACGTTAGCGTTTCTATAATTTCCTTGTCAAATAATTGAAATTGATTCGGTCGTTTATCATAACCAAAATATTCAAAATCTTTCTTTGTCACAAACTGTCGTGAGGTTCTTAATTGACCATCTTTTCGATAATTTAAGGGATGATTGCCTTTGAGTGCATCAAAAACGCGATATTCAAACTCGTCCCACGTCATACGACTGTGAACACCCTGTTCTTTAATGCCGCCAATATTAATTGAATTTAGCACATATAAATCAATTAATTTATCAATCATCGCAGAAACTTTGCCAGGTTCAGGCAACTGTTTTCTGGCTTGTTCTACAGAAAAAGCTGCCTCAAAAATCTTTTTTTTCAACGTTACAAAGCTAATATCTTCTTTTATTTGTTCAATTGCCTGACGTGTTGCTACCATGTTTCGGGCTACCATTTGATAATATCCATCAGCTCTGGCAGCAATACGAAACCGTCCATCATCATGCCGCTGCATAAACAAATCAATTAATACATGAAATTCGCCTGCAGGAATCGTTGGAACTGTTGCATTGTCAATGCCATAAACATCTTTAAAATAATGTTGGGCAGCCTCTGTATATTCTATTTCATTTACTAAGTTTCTTAATTCAGTTTCCAAATAATTACGTTGAAGTTCATGCAAATAAGGGATCATGCCTTGGCTATTAATGTTTCTGGCACGAAAAGCAGATAGCACGTCAGTTGAAAAATCAGGCATACCGGCTTCTATTTTTGCTGCTTTTTGGGAAATGAGAACTGCAAAATAATCTGCATATTTTATAGTTTCTTGTGTACCAAAAGCCAAAGTCACTGTTGCCTGATGCACAATGCCCAAATTTTCGTAATCCAAGCGTAATATCGACCGAATGCCATTAATTGCTGATAGCGCATACGCTTTTCGAAATACAGCATCATTCTTATCATCTTGGATAAATGCAGAAAACTTTTTACGATATTTGTCGATGTCTTCAAAGGTTTCAATACCTTTGCCTTTACTAGCTTTAAATTCTTCGCTGAATAAAGTTTTATAAAATAGAACTTCCTCTGAATTCCCTAGTGGAGTCCAGGCATAATTGGCATTTTGAAATGCGTAATTTCTGTTGTCCTTCGTCCATTTCATCATACTCTGTAACAACAATAGTTGTTGTCCTTCTTTAACTGTATCGTGTTGAGCCTGAGCTGTTCGAAGTCGCTCGTAAGCAATCAATAACTGATTTGTTTCAGAACTGGGTTCTGGAACATTTTGCCAGATTCCAGCTGTTTCAGCCACACCTTGCTCCAACAGCTGATAATCGCGTAAACGCACAGCATAATCATCCAATACCCAATCCGGATGATTAATTTTGTTTTGCTGAATAAACGGATGCGCTTTGCCAGATACTGCATGACTAACCTCAAATAGCTCGTCCCGATGAGTATACAGCAAATTAGAAAGGACATCGCTCGCGTGATTATCAAGGCCTAGACCTGCAATTTTACTATATTTTTTAATCAGAGTAGAAAGTTCCGTCATCTTCTCCGTAAAAGTTAGTTCTGCTTGATCAGAATGTCGTACAACTCGCCCAGCTTCAATTAATTCTTCATACATATTAATTTTTTTGACTTCACGCAAAATTGTTTCTGCCAAATATTCTTGATGTCCGGGATATGTTATTTTACAAGCTTTTGCCAGTTGAATAATTAACTTTTTTTGGATTGTATCAGCTTGCGTGTCGTAAATATCAGTTATTGCGGCCTGATATATTGATCGATTGCTTGCAGCTGCGCCGCATTGTTCAGCCAAATCTAAAACATCTTCAATAAATGTTGAAGCATTTACTGCTTGTAAATTGAACTTTTCATCAAATAAAACTTTATGTTGCGTATAAATAGTCTCCAATTCCGGAAGGTGAGAACCCATCATCATAGCTTTGACTACTGGAACTGCAATTAATCGCCCTTCGTCCATACGCGGCTTACCTACAGTATCTTGTTTAGATGGCCCCATAATTAATCCATATAACTCATCGTAATGTCCAAACGTACTCGGCGAATATCCACTATTTGGATCTTGCGTAATATACTTAATTAGCCGCTCAATGCTCATTTCTTCCGAATGATCAAACGTTAGAATCAGCGCTAAATCACTCAGTTGTCGTTCAGACATTTGTAAACGAATATTTTCTGGTATTTTTTCTAAAAACGTAGCACGCATAACATTGGCTTGATTAATCCGATAAACATATTCAATTTGTTCACTTCGTTGCGCAACAACTCCAGAGCCCAAATTGAGAACTTCATTAACGCGATGATGCGTTGAATTGCGATATTGCTCGTAAAGAGGATTAAAACAAATATTAGTATAACTATATCGAATATTACCTATTTTAGACTGATCTTCAAGATGATGATCAATTGCAGTACGCAGATTCGGTGGCAACTGCATAAAAGCTAATTGTGTATTTTGATATTGCCGACCGCCCACCATGTAATAGGAAATTGGAACAAATAAAAATGTTAAATACGAAAGCAAGCCTTGCAAATTTTGTGCGCCAAACAACAAGTTCAAATTCAAAGGCAGAATGTCCGGACCAAGAAACGTACATACAATATTTAAGGCAGCAATTGCACCAAACGTTGCCAACATTAACAAATCCGTAATTTTTATAAATTGAATACGTTTGATAAAATATTTAATTTTATCTTGATCAACCTGAGTCACAGCCATTTGTGTTTTGGCATTTTGAAAAGCTTTGATCTGGCTACGAAACGCAGTAACAACTGCCTGATCATCAACAGGATTGGAACCTGCAATAAGTGCATTTTTTAAAATAGGAAAAAAGTTATTTTTGAAATTAGACACCAGTTCTCTGGCTTTTTCATCATCAATGATCCGGCGTACAGCGTTAAGCAGCCGATGAATTCCTTTAATTCTTTCTGCAGAAGTCAAGGCGTCATTCATTAAATAATCTGCTTGCTTTTGTATATAAGCCATGTCATCTGCATCCACGGCAACATCCAACAATTTAAGCACCTCTCCAATATTTGGCAGTTCCTTGATATCAGCAGCGCTTTTTTCCATATACCGACTAAAATCTCGAATCAAATCTGCACCTGCACCATCAACTGGGGCTTTTCCTGTTCGTGCCAGTTCCAATGATCGTGTAGCTTCTCGATTGAGAATATGACTGGCTTCAGCACCTTTTTTAATGCCCATCACCAACATACTATGCGTAAAAATATGTCGCATAACCAATTCTGCTTTAAACATATCCATGGATTGATCCGCTGCTGCTTGAGACTTTCTGTTTTTTATTGTATTTATAGGGTGACAGCATTTAGTCCAAAAACTATTACCCTGTGGGAAAATTTTATCACCTAGTTTTGCATAGACAGCTTGTACCTGAGTAAGGACTAAGGAGGAAACAATAGTTAAGCCTACCCAGCTCGCACTTTCAAGAACAAATGGGTTCGAAATAAAACCTCTAACAAATGACAAAATAGGCTCAGTTGCCAAGGTCAAAGAAGCTAATTTAATGCTGTTCAACGAAGCCCATTTTATGGCTGTTTTTGCCATATTGATTACATTCAATGCTTTTTGAGTATTCTCAGCATGTTCAACATTAATCTCAGCAGGTACAGCAGGAAGCACAGCAGCTGGTGCAACAGGTCCAGCAGCAGGTGTAGCAGGCGCACCTGCAATTACAGGTGCAGCAACACCAAGGGCAATCATCTTGGAAG
>CAYUBI010000089.1:0-7243 GCA_964443005.1 uncultured Candidatus Marinamargulisbacteria bacterium | reverse complement strand
TTTGCCTCAGTGCGTTCATAGGATTCGTCGCCAGCGTAGATCAATAACGATTCAGAGACAGTTTGTGTTTCTAATGTTTTAAAGTATTTCAGATGCTGAATAAACTCTGAACGATATGTTCCCGAATTTTTAATTTCTATAAGAATTTGGTTAATACCCTGATCAATAATTAAATCAATTTCGTGCCCGGAATGATCGCGCCAAAAATAAACTGGAGCAGATTGGCCTTGATTTAAAAAGTTTTTAATAATGTCAGACACAATAAACGTTTCAAATATGTGTCCTCTAAATGGGGTTATATCGAGATCGTTGGGGGAACGTAATCCCAGCAAATAACATAGTAATCCCGTATCGTAAAAGTAAAGTTTAGGAGTTTTTACCAGACGCTTTGAAAAGTTTTTGAAATAGGGTTGTAGCAAAAAAACCAAACCGCTGACTTGTAAAACGGATAACCATTGTCGAATGGTTGTGTGTGAAACGCCGGTATCCGTGGCAAGTTCTGACATGTTTAGCAGTTGACCTGATCGCCCTGCACATAGTTTTACAAATCGTTGGAAGGTCAGCAAATCTCCAATTTGAGTGATGTCTCTAACGTCCCGTTCGACATAGGTTCGATAATAACCATCATACCAAAAGGTAGGTTCAAGGTTAGCGTCATGAATTCGTGGATACATCCCTGAAAATAAGAGTTTATTAAGTTCAGATTTAGTTTTTTTAGGTAATTTCCATGCTGAAATTTCATCAAAAGAAAATGCTTTTCGATGATCGAGTTCCGCAATGGATAAGGGTAAAAGATCAAATAAGGCGATACGACCCGCCAGTGTCTGAGAAACTTTTTCTAGCAAAAATAGTTGATGAGAGCCTGTGATAACGTATTGTCCTTTTTTGCCCGATTCATCTGTGATGATTTGGATGGATGATAACAGTTCAGGGACTTTCTGAATTTCATCTATAATGGCCAGGGGATAACGTTTGAAAAATGCTTTCGGGTCGTGGGAAGCAAATTCACGAGCTTCCATATCTTCCATTGATATATAGGGATAATCAGGGAAACAGGCTTTTGCTAAGGTGGTTTTGCCTGATTGTCGAGGGCCTACAATACCAATAACTGGCATTTTTTTTGCGTAGTCTGTTAGTTTTGATGCTAAAAGTCGAGGGATCATGATGAGTATTAGTTTATCATAAACTAGTGTAAATTGAAAGTTAAACTTTCAATTTACACTAGTTTCGTAGCATTTTGAACTGTAGTAGCACGATTCGTGTTACGGGTTATTGTTGGGTTGCGAATATGAAATAGAAGTTGCTTTTACTGTAGTTGCAAGTTTTACCGCGTACAACGGAAGCACCTGAATCGCATCGTAGTTCCCAAAATTTTCAAGCGAAAATCGAATTCCTTTGTTAAGACCCCGTTCTTTCATGAATAAATGTAGACTTTGCATGTGGCCTTTGGTTCCTGATTTAACCTCAACGGGTACGATTAATTCGTTATTTTGGATAAGGTAATCAACTTCGGCATTGCTGCCGCGTATTTCTCGATGCCAATAGTATAGTTGAGGCCGACTATGTGCCGAATGATAATGAATGAGTTCCAGTCCTACAAATGCTTCGGCAATGTTTCCTTTGTTTAAGGCGTTGAAATCCTTTGCAACTAAATAATCGCCCATTGTTGTTCCTGAAAGCCGCTGATGAATGCCAATATCAAAAAGAATAATTTTGAATTTTTTCATGTCCATTTGTCCACCAAAAGGAATCCCCCTAGCTGACGTATGGAAAATTTTCATAATAAGTCCAGCCTGAAGTAGAAGATCCAGTGATTCTTTGAGTGATTGATGGGATAGCTGACTATCTAATCGACTGTATTTGAATTTTGAGCCCACTTGAAACACAATAGAATCAAAAGTTTCACGGAGTTGATTCGCTGGCAGCCTTTTGCGATATTTGGCGAAATCATCCCGATAAGTTTCAATAATGTCATCTATTTTTTGTTGACAGCGTAGGAGATCATGTTCATTAACATAACATTGAACAACATTGGGTAATCCACCAATGATAAAATAGACTTTTAGATAATCGCAAAGTTTTTTATGAAAAACAGGATCAATAGGTAATAATCCTGATTGTTCAATCATTGTAATTAAGGCTGTTTCATTTACAGCGTTTAGGAATTCGAAAAATGACAGTGGATAAATAAAACGGGAGGTGATGCGCCCAACACCGTGGGAAGGGATTTCGGCTAGTGCGAATTCTAATAATGAACCTGCTGCTGCTACGTGAAGTGTGTTTATTTTTTCATAAAAGAAACGCAGCGAACCAAGGGCATTTGGACATGCTTGGATTTCATCAAAAAATAGTAAAGTTTCTCCTGGGATAATTGGGGTTTGATAATAGGCTGACAGTTTTTCAATCAGATGATGGGGATTAAGTGAGTCTTGAAAAAAAGAATGAATTTGCTTTTCTTCTTCAAAATTAATTTCGATAAAATGTAGAAATGTTTTCGCTAATGTACGAATAGCGTATGTTTTGCCCACTTGTCGAGCACCGCGTACTAGTAGAATTTTGCGAGCGGGATCATCTTTCCACTCAATTAATTCAGTGTCAATCGCACGTTTCATTCAAATAGTCACCCCAATTTCGATTGTTATTCTTTAAAAAGTCAAGGCAATAATGATTGTTATTCTTTAAAAAGTCAAGGCGAAAACTGTCAACTATTAGCTAAACTCGAAAATCAAATTATCAATTTTCGATTCTAGCTAGAGTTTTTACGTTAGTGATCGACTGTTAGTGAAATGCGCTCAATTGCAGTTGCAATGGGTTTGTTATTGTCCAGTGTTATAACTACGCCATTGAGCAGCATGGGCCCTTTTTTCTCTGGTTGAAATGCTGCAGGAAGTCCAGTAAGAAACCGACTAATTACAGGGCCTTCTTCCATTCCAAGCAGCGACCATTTTGCGCCAACCATTCCGACATCTGTAATATAGGCAGTGCCTTGTTCTGTAACAATTTCATCAGCAGTTTGAACATGAGTATGCGTGCCTAGAATAGCTGTAATGCGGCCATTAAAATGGTGGAGCAGTGCAACTTTTTCAGAAGTAGCTTCTGCATGAATATCAACAATAATGTGTTTTACATCTTGAGTTGCAAGGGTTTCTAATGCAGTTTCCAAAGCTTCAAAGGGATGATTCATGGGTGGCATAAATACCTGTCCAAGTACAGAAATGACTGCAATGCTAAGTCCATTTTTAACTATAGGCAACACAATCATGCCTGTGCCTGGAGCACGTTTGGGATAATTAATTGGGCGTAGCAAATTAGGGCATTGATTCAGGGATTTAAGAATTTCTTTGTTATCAAAAATATGATTACCAGAGGTTATACACTGAACACCCATTTCCATGAATTCATCATAAATTTTTTGAGTAATTCCCTTGCCATGAGCAGAATTTTCACCATTAATAATTACTAAATCTGGCTGATGTTGTTGTAGCAGCTTGGGCAGAAGTTTTTTCAATGTCTCCCGCCCTGGGCTGCCAATTACATCCCCTAAAAAAAGGATTCGACTCACGTTATTTTGCAGTTTCTTGATACCGTGATTCGCGAATGACTGTGACTTTAATTGTTCCTGGATATTCCAGTTCGTTCTCAATTTTTTTGGCAACATCGCGTGACAACTTATACGAGCCTGTATCATCCAATACATCAGGTTTAACCATAATCCGAATTTCACGGCCTGCCTGAATCGCAAAACATTTTTCAACACCTGGGTACGAATTTGCAATTGCTTCTAGCTTTTGCAATCGTTTAATATAAGCTTCAATGGACTCGCGACGCGCGCCAGGCCGAGCAGCAGATACAGCATCTGCTGCTAATACAATAATCGCTTCAACTGTTTGCGCTGGAATTTCTTCATGGTGCGCCAAAATCGCATGGACAACTTCTTCAGATTCGCCATGTTTAGCTGCAAAATCAGCGCCTAATCGTGCATGTGTACCTTCTTGTTCAAAATCAATTGCTTTTCCAATATCATGCAAAAATGCTGCGCGTTTGGCTAGTCGCGAATTCACGCCCAATTCTTGCGCAATAAACGATGCAATATGCGCAACTTCAATGCTATGAGCCAAGACATTTTGACCAAAACTAGTACGAAAATAAAGTCGTCCAATTAATTCAACTATTTTAGGCGAAACATTAATGACATCCATTTCTAAGGCAACTTGCTCGCCTTTTTCCATAATAAAATTCAATAAATCTTGTTTAACTTTTGCATAAACTTCTTCAATACGAGCTGGATGAATGCGTCCATCTTCCAAAAGTTTTAGCAAGGTTCGACGTGCTAGTTCCCGACGAATAGGGTCAAATGCTGATAATACAACAGCTTCAGGTGTGTCATCTACGACCAAATCTACACCTGTACACGTTTCAAAAGCGCGAATGTTTCGGCCTTCACGTCCAATAATTCGCCCTTTCATATCATCATTTGGCAATTGAACAACAGAGGTAGTTAGATCAACAACATGATCCATGGCACATCGTTGAATAGCTTGCGCTACAATATCTCGTGCTTTCCGTTGCGCGGTTTTTTGCGCTTCAGCTTCGACGTCTTTAATCATTAAGGCCATGTCTTTTTTTACTTCGCGCTCCATTGTTTGCAATAGTTGAGTTCGTGCTGCTGCACGATCCATATTGGCAACTTTTTCAAGAACTTCTATTTGCTGTTTGTAAATGCCATCCAGTTTTGTTTTGAGTTTTTCCGATTCTTCATTCTTTTTTTGTAAATCGACATCTTTTTCAGCCAAATAGATTTCTCGGGTTTCTAAATGCTCTTCTTTTTGTAAAAGTCGCTTTTCAACAACTTGTTGTTCGCCACGACGTTCACGAATCTCATCTTCTAATTCGCGATGTCCTTTAATAATCTCGTCTCTACCTTTTATTTCCGCGTCTTTAACTATTTTTTCAGATTTTTGATTTGCTTCATGAATAATGTTTTCTGCTTTTTTTTGCAGATCGCTAATTCGTTCATCAAGCCGGCTACCTTTAAGCTTTAAAAAAATGTAACCACTAATCCATGTTAGTCCAAATGTAATCAGAATACTGAGAACAATTTCCATGGTATACCTCCTTTATGTCTGTTTTTCTTCTTTAACCGGACTTTTGTCATCCTTTTCTGGCATTAGTTTTTCTCTAATTTTTTCTTCTAATGTTTTCATTAACTCTGGATGATCTTTCAAATAAGTTTTCACATTGTCGCGACCTTGACCCAACCGCTCTCCTTGATAACTAAACCATGATCCTGTTTTTTCCATAATGCCATTGTCGCTAGCTAACGAAATAATTTCGCCTTCATGGGAAATGCCTTCTCCAAACATAATGTCAAATTCAGCTTCTCGAAAGGGCGGTGCAATTTTGTTTTTAACTACTTTAACTTTGACTAAATTTCCAACAGCTTCTTCTCCTTTCTTAATAGATTCTTTACGCCGAATATCCAAACGAACAGATGAATAAAACTTTAATGCGCGCCCACCTGGAGTCGTTTCCGGATTGCCAAACATAATCCCGATCTTTTCCCGAAGCTGATTTATGAAAATCACAACTGTAGCAGATTTTGCAGTGACTGCTGTTAATTTTCGTAAGGCTTGCGACATAAGTCTGGCTTGAAGTCCAACATGCGAATCTCCCATGTCACCTTCGAGTTCAGCTTTGGGAACTAAGGCAGCTACTGAATCAATCACAACAACGTCAACACCCCCAGATCGAATTAAAACTTCTGCAATTTCTAGTGCTTGTTCACCAAAATCCGGTTGTGAAATTAAAAGCTCTGCAGTATTGATCCCTAATTTAGCTGCGTATTTTGGGTCTAATGCATGTTCAGCATCAATAAATACACATACTCCACCTTTTCGTTGAGCCTCAGCAATAATTTGCAGTGCTAAGGTTGTTTTGCCCGAGCTTTCTGGCCCAAACAACTCAATAATGCGTCCTCGTGGAACTCCACCAATTCCCAAGGCAATATCTAGGCCAATAGACCCTGTTGAAATAAAATCAACATTCATTTTTGTTGCTGAACCCAGCCGCATAATTGAACCCTTACCATATTCTTTTTCAATTTGTGCAATTGCAAAATCAACTACTTTATTTTTTTCAGATATTTTTTCGGAATTTTTTTCTGCTACTTTATCAACCATTTATTTCCTCCTCAAGAGATAATTTTAACAATCCCAATGCAGCAAAAGCTGCTTGTTCAATCACTGTTGTTCGTGATCCTTCAAAAATAAATTCCCGAGTTGTTGTTACGTGCGGCCCTGCAACTGCTATAACAACATGTCCTACGCGTTCGCTACCAGCTTGCGGCCCTGCATATCCGGTTGTTGCTAGCGAAAAGGGAACATGAAACAAGCGTTTGACGCCTAAGGCCATTTCTGTAGCAGTTTCCTTGCTGACTACTCCAAATCGCTGAATTGTTCGTGCGCCAACACCTAACAAGTTAACTTTGATTGCATTAGAATAAGCGATTACGCCGCCTTCTAAAAATTTTGATGCTCCTGGCAATGCGACCATTAATGCATTAATCAATCCCCCGGTTACTGATTCAGCTATTGCTAGTTTTGCACCCCGTTGAAAAAACAACTCGGAAATGACGGGAAGCAAGTTTTCATTACGTATTTCTTCGTGATTTAGAACATCTGAAAAATTAATCATTAAACACATTCCTATGCGTAACAAAATAGTTTAAGCCACTCCATATTGTTAAGCCTACCATGCCTAATACAATAATACTTGAAAAATATGCATCTAGCATGACCCAAATAACTGCAGTTACTTGTACAACAGTTTTTGCTTTTCCCCATTTGTCTGCTTCAATCACTGTTCCTTTTAACGCAGCTAATGAACGTAATCCCATGACCATTAACTCTCGAACTATCACAATAATTACTGGAATGGAGGATAGCTTGCCCATTTCAACTAAAACAAGCATAGCTGAAATAACTAAAATTTTGTCAGCTAAGGGATCTAGAAATTTCCCTTGATTTGTTACTTCATTACGAGAGCGCGCAAAATACCCATCAAGATAATCAGTGAGTGCAATAAATAAAAATAATAGCGTATTAATGATGTTATGAATGACGGTAGAGCACATTAGCATTGACAAAACTAATATAGGCGTTAACCCAATTCGTATTAATGTAATTTTTACTGCTAGCGTCATTGTTTTACCCCTACCAAGTCATATTCCGATGCATTTATTATT
>CAYUBI010000088.1:0-7685 GCA_964443005.1 uncultured Candidatus Marinamargulisbacteria bacterium | reverse complement strand
TGACTCTGCTAATAGACGTTTCAATTTGCAAGTGGTATAAATTATTAGGCAAAAAATCAACGTAGGATGGAATAAGCAATGGCTGAGGCTAAAATACATCACGGAAAAGATTTAACACAAGGGAGCATCTTTCGTAATATTATTAGCTTTTCAATTCCACTTTTGCTAGCTAACTTTTTAAGCACTGGCTACACCATTATTAACACTATTTGGATTGGCAATACAGTTGGAGAACTCGCAGTTGGCGCAGTTGCAGTTAGCTTTCCCATCATTTTTATTATTATTGCGATTTGCATGGGCATTGCTATGGCAACTACGATACTGGTCTCACAAAACTACGGTGCCAAAAATTACTCCATGATTACCAAAATCGTCAATAACGCATTTATGACAGCACTATTTTTAGGCATCCTTTTATCAATCATTGGATTGATAGTTAATCACCGCATATTATCACTCATGCATACACCTGCAAGTATTTTACCTATGGCTACATCGTATTTAAGCATTTTTTTAATTGGAATGATGTTCATGTTCCCCACTTTTGTTCTAATTTCTGCCTTACGTGGAATTGGTGACACAGTAACCCCATTATATTTCATGTTAATTTCAACAGTGATTAATGCCATTTTAGATCCTTTTCTAATCTTGGGCCTAGGGCCATTTCCTCAACTTGGACTTAATGGTGCAGCTTTGGCTTCCGTAATTGCTCAAATCGTTCCAGTTATTATTGGAATTAGCTACATTAACAAAAAATTTCCGCTCTTGAAAATTGATTTTCATTTATTCAAACCTGATTTTCATGTGATAGGAATGATCTTCAAAATTGGATTTCCTGCAATTATCCAGCAAACGATGATTTCGATTGGAATGATTTTTATGACAACATTTGTCAATGGCTACGGAGACAAAGCCATTGCAGCTTTTGGCGCAGTTAGCCGAATTGATGCAGTTGCCATGATGCCTGCTATGTCAATTGCAATGGCAATGTCTACGTTAACAGGACAGTCATTGGGTGCAAAAAAACCTGAAAAAATTAAATCCATATTTGTATGGGGACTCATTATTAATTGCTCCATTATAGGAACAATTTCTATACTCACGCTTGTTTTTGGACACTATATTTTACAAGCCTTTGTTCACGATCCGGAAGTGATTCGTATTGGGCTGGATTATTTTCGTATTGTTGCGTCCTGCTACCTATTTTTTGCAATCATGTTTGTAACTAATGGCATTATTAACGGAGCAGGAAAAACGTTCATAACCATGATATTCACCTTAGTTAGCTTGTGGCTCATTCGTCTTCCCTTGGCCTATTTTTTGTCCAACTATACGCCCTTAAAACTCGATGGAGTTTGGCTATCTATGTCAATTGGATTTGGCATTGCAATGACAGTGAGTTTTCTCTACTATTTATCAGGAAAATGGAAAACTGCAATAGTGATTGAACGGCCCATTGATGGACTGCTGGAACCGCTCATTGAACCAGTATAAATCCTAGGTGCAATCTTAACGAAATGCTGATAAAATTACGATATGTGCGCAAAACAATTAAGCAACCAACCTGAAAAAACACAAAAAGAAGTCCCTAAAAAAGCAGCTTCGAAAATTCCATTTCATCGAAAACCCGACAACTTGAATCATGAAGAATGGCAATTTGCACTGCGAAAACAATTTGCAGCTGAACAATCATATACGCTAACCAATGTTGGATCACATCCGATATTTTCTGATTTTGAAATCGTAAATCCAATCACACAAAAAACGTACAAAGTTGCAATTCGTAGTGAACAACTAGGCTCAAACTTTTGTTCCTGCCCTGATTATGCCATTAACACTATTGGCACCTGCAAACATATCGAATATACGCTTATGCAACTTCAAACAAGACATGACAGCAAAAAACACTTTCAAAAAGGTTATCAGCCTGCATATTCGTCATTATATTTAAAATACGGTTCAACAAGACACGTAAAGCTGCGAATTGGCAGCAACAATACACAAGCAATTCAAGCATTAACTCAACCTTATTTTGATTCAAATAATGTGCTCTACGAAACTGCCTATGCAACTATCGACCAATTTATCGAACAAGTCAAAACACATGATCCCAATTTTAGATGTTATGACGATGCAATGAACTACATTCTTGAAAAACGAGACCAAATCAACCGCCGGATATTAATCAACACAAATTATCCATTGGGAATCAAAAGCTCAGTTTTCGATTCTCTTCTTAAAACCCGCTTATATGACTATCAAAAAGAAGGTATTTTATTCGCAGTTCAAGCAGGAAGAGCATTAATTGCAGATGATATGGGACTTGGCAAAACAATTCAAGCCATTGGGGCAATGGAATTAATGGCAAAAGAATACGGAATCGGACGTGTGTTAATTATTTGCCCAACCTCATTAAAATATCAATGGAAAATGGAAATCGAAAAATTTACTAACAAATCAGTACAAATCGTTGAAGGCGCTTATTTAAACCGAAAAAAACACTATCAAGCTGATCAATTTTGCACTATTTCGAGCTACAACATGGCAGCTCGTGATTCCGAGTTTATCACACACATGCAACCCGATCTCATTATTCTTGACGAAGCACAACGTATTAAAAACTGGAAAACACAAACCGCACAAAGCATAAAAAAACTGAATTCTCCCTATGCAATTGTACTAACTGGAACGCCACTTGAAAACCGCCTAGAAGAACTCCATTCTTTACTTGAATTTGTTGATCGATTTCAGTTAGGTCCTTTGTTTAAATTTCTAGCTACTCATCAAGTCATGAATTCCATGGGGAAAGTTGTTGGGTATCAAAACCTGAATACAATTGGCCAATCCTTAAGCGACGTAGTCATCCGCCGTCACAAAAAGGACGTACTCAAACAACTTCCCCAACGCATGGATAAAATCTTTTTTGTACCCATGACACCCCAGCAATGGTCTATCCATAATGAAAACAAAGACACAGTTGCACAACTAGTGAACAAATGGAAACGAATCGGATTTTTAATCGAAAAAGAACGAAAAAAATTAATGATCTGCTTAAACATCATGCGCATGGTGTGTGATAATATTTTCATCCTTGATCAAAAAACAAAAGAAGGCCCGAAAATCGACGAACTAATGACTTTTCTTTCGGAAGCACTCGAAACACCTGACGAAAAAGTGGTTATCTTCAGTCAATGGGAACGCATGACACGCTTAGTCGCTGAAAATCTGGTAAAAGCTAACATTAAATTTGAAAGTCTTCATGGTGGCGTTCCTAGTCCCAAACGCAAAGATCTGATAGAACGATTTACCTCTGACCCGGATTGCCGTATATTTCTATCCACAGATGCAGGAGGCATTGGGCTCAATCTCCAATGCGCCTCAATTGTTGTTAACCTTGATCTTCCGTGGAATCCTGCAGTTCTCGAACAACGAATTGCACGAGTTCACCGCATGGGACAAAAAAAACCAGTCAATGTTATCAATTTCGTATCTGAAGGAACAATCGAACACGGGATGTTAGCTACATTAAAGTTCAAACAATCTGTTTTTGAAGGCGTTTTGGATCATGGGGATAATGACGTTTTCATGAACGAAGACCGATTTAAGCAATTCATGAAAAGTGTAGAAATAGTAACAACAGCTGTTTCTGAAGAAGAAACAAAAAACACGAACATACCTGCCTCAAGCAATAACGAAACAGCAGAATGGAACGAAGAACATGACGAGTTGATCGATGCAGCATTTCAGCCAGCAAATCCTAACCTAAACGAAACGAATAAGCTGAATGAAAACCTGCTACAAAACAATGAAGAACCACCGTTAATCTCGCAAAATGACACAATACCAAAACCCGCAGTAACTGCACCTATAGATGACCTCATTAGCGCTGGAGTACGTTTTCTTGAATCCTTGACTGCGCCAACCTCAACAACTGCATCAAGGGGTTCAGCAACGTCTATTCCCTCACTACTTTCATCCTTGATAGATCATGATATAAAAACAGGTAAACCATGTATTAAAATTCCTATTGCAAATGAAGATTCACTAGCAAAAGTTGCAACAGTTTTAGAATCGTTAGCCACACTATTTCGACCTAGATAATTCCAAAACAAGTCAGCGATTAACCGCTGACTTGTCTAATAGGTCGTTAAAACTATAATAGTAAAAACCACCTTTTTGCAGAGCATTAATCATGTTTATATTTTGGATCGGATTAAACGTTAAAATAATTTTTGCATTTTTTTTAATATTCATGGGATTCATTTTGTTTATTTTAAGATCAATTTTTCCCAAGAGCTCCATGGTCACAGACTCAGGACTCAATTTGATTTCACCTAACAACAAAGATTTTCTATCCTCAAAATATAGGTCAAACTCATCTGTTTTGTCAGCATAAATTGCCAAAAAATCAATCTTAAATGATATGGCCGATGTCGTTAACAAAAAATAGAAAAGCTTACTACGAGCGACTTCTTCAAATATATGCCCCTTATGTGAAGGAAAAGTTGCAACAAACTGCCTAATTACAGCAACGCTAGCGTCAATTTCAATCTTTTGCAAATTTTTATATACATAAGCAAACCAAAAACGTAGGAAATGATCCATCAAATGATATCGGTTATCTCGTATTTTAGGCCAAAGAGGAATTCGTTCAATCAATCGATATCGGTCAATTAAAACCGACATATATTTTGAAATCGTTGTAACTGGTAACTGAAGCACGTCAGCGATTTCATTTGCCTTTGTTTTTCCGGTACTTACACACGTCAAAATATCAAAATAACGTTCATAATCACGCCCAAACTCCTCAACCAACAGTGCTTCTCCTTCCCGATAAAAAGGTGCATCTTTAGTAAAACACAATTCCGTTAACATATCAGGAATGGACGATTGAAACAAAGAATACTTCTCTAAAATATCATAATATTTTGCAATTCCATTAAAGATGCAATAATAATCTAATACTTTGTCTAAGTCAGCCACGCCGTGATCATCACAAATCTCGCAAACAGTTTCAAATGAAAATCCCTGTAAATCAATACGATGATCAATTCGACCATACAAGGGCTCTTTTTCCAAGAAAATTTTATCCATTAACGATTGAATACTCCCAATCAATACAAGATACAGCCGACAATCATACTTATACTTATCAATATATTTCTGTAAAATAGAAAACACAGAAGCATCAACATAAATAAAGTTCTGAAACTCATCAAATACAACAACCACAGATTCCTGACCATTAATCAAAAACATGCTGTTAAAAAAATCATCCCAAGATCCAAACCGAGAAGGCAAAGCAGGAAATAACTCTTGCAAAATCGCAGAAAACTCCTGAAGAAGAACAGGTGAACTTTTTTTAGTCACATAAAAGTACAAAGTCTTTTTGGGCTCACAAAACTTCCGAATCAACGCTGTTTTCCCAACTCGTCGGCGACCCGATATCACGCCAACAACCAGCTGTTGTTGAGATGCCAAATATCCTTTTTCTAAAGATCCAAGCTCCCTTTTCCGATCATAAAATTTCTTCATAAAAGATTATACCCTCCAGTATTATACTTTCAAGTATAATGGCCACGCAATCATAATGCAAGCAAAAAAAGACAAGCATCTTTCAATAAGCTGAATGTTTTTACCCATAACCAAAATTAACATTGCAAGGAAAACTAGTTTGCTATATCATCTACGATAAAAAAATAAGAAATTACAATACTGATTCAACGCACAATCAATCAATTGCTAGGAGTCTGTTGAACTGAATCAATGTAACAACAATCAACAATCAGCGGTCTACTCTTTTGACTTCTTTTTCAAATCATCCCAAAGTTTTGACTGCCGTCCACTACTAACTAATTTGTTAAAATAATCCGCTACAGAAGAGGGCGACAATTCGCGGTAAAGCTGCTCTTGAATATCATTTTTCATTTTTACACAATCAAATTTTTTATTCATACCCAAGCACCTCTTTTGGCGTGCGAATTTCAAGGGAAGGATACCCTTCTCGAAGATTAACAGAATTAAATAAATGAATTTTTCCCAAATTCACTATATGTCTAAAATTCCAACTCACCAAAACATCAGCTTTATATACCGTCGCAACAGCAATATGCAAAGCATCATCAGCGTATTTAGTTGTAATAATTTTCTCGAAAAGATATTGCTGTGCAAGAATCTTCATCTCCTCCGTAGTTTCAATCATCTCCACAACTGGCAATTGTCGCAAAATATTTTGAACATTTTCTGGAGCTTTTCCAATTTCTTCTAAAACTGTTTCAGAAACTAACGGGATATATGTATTTGCCTTAAAAAGCTCAAACAATTCAAGAGAGCCAAGCATAAACTCGTCATCAAAACATCCACCAATAACTGACGTATCCAAATAAATTTTTAATTTTTTCATTATTCATATTATATACCAAAAAACCAAAATTAACATTGCAAGGAAAACTAGTTTGCTATATTATCTGCGATGAAAAAATAAGAAACGGCAATACTGATTCAACGCACAATCAATCAATTGCTGGAACCGCTCATTGACCCAGTCTAACAATAAAGGAGTCTGTTATGTTTAAAACAAAAATTAGTGTCTTTTTCGTAATGATTGTCTTTTGCCTTCTTCAAGCTACACCCAATATTCTATATCAAGTAAATAGCTTTCAATCTTTTGCAAATGGAGATTATGAAGAAAAAGTTGCTTATTCGCAGCTAAAAAAACTTGGCAATTTTGGCATTGGAACTTTTACAAATCTAGATGGCGAAATGTTGGCTCTTGATGGTAAGTTTTATCAAATCAAATCTAATGGCACTGTTTATACAGTCAACGATGATGCATTTGCATCATTTGGCAATATTGTTGCTTTTAAACCTCAGCAAACAAAGACAATTACCGGAACATTTTCAGACACAGCATCTTTGTTCGCTATAATCGAACCCATGCTAACCAACAAAAACATTGCTTATGCTATTAAAATCAACGCATCATTTCCTATAATCAAAGCAAGAAGTGTTCCTGCACAAACAAAGCCCTACCCTCCACTTCAAGAGGTTCTCAAAAAACAAAGCATCTTTGATTATGAAAACCGCAAAGGTACACTGGTGGGATTTTGGATGCCGCAAAAACTACAGCCACTCAATGTACCTGGTTTTCATTTTCACTTTATTTCAAATGACCGCATCTATGGCGGACACTTACTAGCTGGACAAATTGTTGATCCGATTATTGAAATCGAACCTCTTCCAATTCTTCAGCTATTTCTATCAAACACAACAGAGTCTAATTAATAACGAATCAACGCTGTTGTCGCAACTCGTCGCGGACCAGATATCACGCCAACAACAAACACGCATTCGGCAATGGGTCAACGTTACTTATACCCATAAATCTTAGTGCATTTGCTATTGACACAACAAGCTGATATGATCTCCTATACACCATATTTTTTGGGTATAAAATAATATGGTTCGTAATTTAGATTCGATCGATAGATTGGCAAGGAAAATAACATATCTTTTAAAAAGCTTAATAACTGTGAAAGTCCTTAGTTTACTGCTTTGGTATTTAAAAGCATAGTCTATTTATTAATTTGGAGATAAATTCAAATGGCACACAAGACTTTAACTTCTAAAAAAGAAACCATAATCGACCAAACAAAGATTATTTTAGATAATCCTGACGTAAAAAT
>CAYUBI010000087.1:0-7761 GCA_964443005.1 uncultured Candidatus Marinamargulisbacteria bacterium | reverse complement strand
ACTTATTTCAGTGGGTGTAGAGTTTAACAAAAAAACGCGTAATATTGGAGCGTGGATAACGGAATAAATCGCGCACCCCTGATGGCCTCGATACACCGCCTACGGCGGCACTCGGCCACCGGGGCTGTTTCGTGCTATGGGATTGGTTGGGGAGAAGGGAAGGGCTGGACTAATAATCTGCCCTCGGCGTTGCTTCCGGGCGGCAATTGGAATAACGGGACAAATGCCGGTGTGTTTGCCCTCAATGCGAATAACGCGCCCTCGAATTGGAATAGCAACATTGTCCAAGACGGCTTCTAGTAACTCATCAGATATTGCGGTATGATTTACGATGTTATCATATTTGTTTTGTGAAGGAGATTATCATGTCATACAAAATAGCAGTTATTCCCGGTGATGGAACTGGACCTGAAGTTGTAGCTGAGGCTGTAAAAGTGCTGAATGCTGCAGCCTTAAAATTTGCGCTAAAAATAGAAACAACGTTCTTTGATTTTGGTGGAGATCGATATTTGAAAACTGGCGAAGTATTATCAGATACTGCGATTTCAGATTTAAAGAAATTTGATGCTATTTTGTTGGGTGCTATTGGTCATCCGGAAGTTAAGCCTGGCATTCTTGAAAAAGGGATTTTACTTAAACTTCGCTTTGAATTGGATCAGTATATCAATCTTCGTCCAGTGAAATTGTATCCAGGTGTTGAAACGCCGTTAAAAGATAAAACACCTAAAGACATTGATTATGTTGTTATTCGTGAAAATACAGGTGATGTTTATACTGGTTCCGGTGGTATTACTTCAAAAGGTTCAGCAGATGAGGTTGCTATTCAAAACATGATTTACACGCGGCATCAGGTAGAACGATGTTTGCGTTATGCCTTTGAATTTACGCGTAAACGAAATCAGCGGAAAATTTTGGCGTTATGTGGAAAAACGAATGTCTTAACCTATGTTTTTGATTTATGGGAGCGCGTATTTCATGAAATTGGTGAAAAAGAATATCCAGATATTAAACGGGAATATTTTCATGTTGATGCAACTTGTATGTGGATGGTTAAAAATCCTGAATGGTTTGATGTGATTGTCACCAGTAATATGTTCGGTGATATTATTACGGATTTAGGTGCAATTACGCAAGGTGGAATGGGTATTGCTGCAGGTGGAAATTTGAATCCTTTGGGCGTTAGTATGTTTGAGCCTATTGGTGGTTCAGCACCTAAATATACGGGGCAAAACATCATTAACCCGTTGGCTGCAATTTGTGCAGCTGGCATGATGATGGATTCTCTTGGCGAAATTAAAGTAGCTGAAGCTATTGAAGCTTCTGTCATGAATATAACAGCTACTAAATTAAAAAGTTTGGCTGCAGGAAAAATGGGATATACCACGTCGCAGGTAGGCGATCTAGTTGTTAAGGGGCTATAAAATCATGAAGTGTGCGATTGTTAATTTAAAGCCTGATGAATATAAAATAAAACCTGCGGCAGATGAACCGTTGCCTTTTGGAAAGTTTTTTACAGATCGAATGTTTTCAATGACATTTACTCCGGAAAAAGGCTGGCATAATGCAAAAATTGAAGCTATTCATGATTTTTCATTGTCCCCAGCAACCATGGTATTGCATTATGCACAAGAAATTTTTGAAGGGTTAAAGGCATATCCAGGAGCTAAGGAAAGTGTTCGTCTTTTTCGGCATCGCGCCAATATTGATCGTTTAAATTTGTCTGCAGAGCGCATGTGTATGCCAACAGTAGATCCAGACTTTGTTGAAACATCCTTAATGTCGTTACTGGATTTAGAGCGGGATTGGATACCTAAGCAGCTAGGTGCTTCTTTGTATATTCGGCCAACCATGATTGGCACAGATGCTTTGATTCGCTTAAAATCTTCAGATTCTTTTTTGTTTTATATTATTATGTCTCCTGTTGGATCTTATTTTCAAACAGGTAGTGAACCTGTAAAAATTATAGTAGAAGAAGAACGTGTGCGTTCAGTTCCAGGCGGAACAGGAGAAGCTAAAACAGGTGGAAATTATGCAGCTTCGTTGCTGGCTGGCAAGATTGCGCTAACAAAAGGCTATAGCCAGGTTTTATGGTTAGATGGTGTTCAACGGCGTTTTGTCGAAGAAGTGGGTGCTATGAATATTTTTTTCGTATACGGAAATAAAGTCGTAACTCCAAAATTAACAGGAAGTATTTTGCGTGGCATCACACGCGACAGTGTTATTCAGGTATTGAAAAAATGGAACATTCCAGTTGAAGAATCACTGTTGGATATTAATGAATTAACGCGTGATATTGAAAATGGAAATTTAACTGAATGTTTTGGTACAGGTACTGCTGCTGTGATTAGCCCTGTAGGAACAATTTGTTTTCAAAAAAAAGATTATATAATAAATGGTGCGATAGAGGGCTCCATGACTCAAAAATTATTTCAATATTTAACTAGTATTCAATACGGAACTGAACTGGATTCATTTAAATGGACTACAGAATTTTAAGGAGGAAATTATGGCAATTCTAGTATATATCAAGCAATGGTTTGTTCCTGTGATTATTAGTTTAATTGGCGTAATCTTGCTGTTAGGGTGTTCGCGTGTTGTATATACAGACCGTAATCGTACATTATTAATTTCCGAATCACAATTGGCTGAAATGGGGAAACAGTCGTATCAGCAGCTACTTGCTTCTGTTAATATTTCGACAAAAGCTGGCCAAACAGCTGTTATGAAACGTGTAGGTGTGCGACTGACTACTGCAGTAGAACAGTCATTAAAAGAATTAGGCATGGCAGATCGTATTCCGTTGTTTCAATGGGAGTTTTCCCTAATTGATGATGATCAAACAGTCAACGCATTTTGTTTGCCTGGCGGAAAAGTCGCAGTTTATAGCGGTATTTTTCAGGTAGCAACTAATGATGCTCAATTGGCAGTTGTGATAGGGCATGAGATTGCACATGCTGTTGCGCAGCATGGTAATGAACGAATGTCACAACAAATGGCAGTAGAATTTGGTGCTGGGCTTATGGATAAAGTACTTGAAACCCATTCGGAACGTTCCAAGCAGATTTTTAATACAGTTTATGGCGTAGGCACTACTGTGGGCGTTTTACTTCCCTATAGTCGAGTTCATGAAATTGAAGCAGATAAAATTGGGTTGATTTTGATGGCTAAAGCCGGATATGCGCCAGATGCTGCTTTGGAGTTTTGGAAAGGTATGAAAATCCTTAGTGAAGGTAAACAGCAGCCAGAAATTATTTCGACTCATCCTTCAGACGAACATCGGATTGCAGATATTCAGGCTTTTTTGCCAGAAGCGCGTAAATATTATATCTCCAGTGGGCAGTAGTCAGTCATAGGGTAAGGGAGTCGTTGTTTCTATGCAAGTAAATTCAATTTCGCCATATTTCTCTAGCCGTTCTTTAGGAAATAGCGTGATGCGTGAGTTACCGGAAAAAACAGGCGTTATTTTTTCTTACACTAATCCTTATACTCCTGGTTATCCCATGGACAGCCGGTCGTTGCATGCGATAAGTTTGGCAATGGAATCCTTATTCCCTCACTTTCTTAATACACAGCCATTATCTAGTTTGGGATGTCCTGATGAAATAATGCCAGTTGAGAGCTTGTCACGTTTATCGGATGGAGCCTTTGTTTTTACCCGTGTTTTACCAAGTCTTGATATTTTTTCTAAGCTCAATATGCCAGGTGCTACTATTGGTGAAAAGCTGGGAAACTGGTTAAGGGAAAAGTTCCCTCAAGCTACAGAAATCACAGTGATTCAAAATCCATTGATCGATTGTCGTGCTGGGTATTCTCCTATAGATTTGCATATTGTTTTAAAATTAAATATGCGGTAATTGTTAGGGTTGTTTTCAAATGAGTTGCTTCGCATAATTTGCCGATTTCAGTTAGGTTTCGTTTTTTTATAGATCAAGTGCCTAAAATTCTTTTGACAATGCGGGTAGTGCAGTGTAAACTTCAATCAGATTTCTTTTGGAGGCAATTATGGATTTAGGGATTAATCGCAAAACACTCCGCGCATATGGTATTGATGAAATTGCTTTGGTTCCAGGGCATTGTACAATTGATCCGGATGATGTGGATACGTCTGTAACCATTGCTGGGATAGACTTGGCTGTTCCTATTATTGCTTCTGCAATGGATAGCGTTGTTTCTCCTGCTACAGCTGTATTAATGGCAACTTATGGCGGCGTGGGTGTTCTTAATTTGCATGGTGTTCAAACTCGTTATGAGAATGCAGAACAAATGTTAACTGCTATTGCAGGTGTTGATCGTAATGAATATGTTGCCTTAATGCAGAAAATATATCAACAACCTGTTAAAAAAGAATTAATAATTCAGCGAATTAAAGAAATTAAAAAAAGTGGAAAACCTGCAATTGTCAGTTGTGTTCCGCAAGATGCAGTAGAATTTGGTAAAATTGCTCAAGAAGCTGGCGCAGACGCGTTTTTAGTTCAATCTACTGTAGTTTCCGTAAATCATATTTCATCCAAGGGTAAAGGCTTGGATCTTAAAAAACTCTGTAAAACCTTGAAAATCCCTGTTATGGTTGGCAATTGTGTTACTTATGATGTGGCAAAAGATCTCATGAAAACTGGGGTGACAGCTGTATGCGTTGGTATTGGACCTGGTGCTGCGTGTACGTCGCGAGGCGTTTTGGGCATTGGTGTTCCAATGGCAACAGCAATTGCGGATTGTGCTGCAGCACGCAATGACTATTTTGAAAAATCAGGAAAATATGTAGCGATTATTGCAGATGGGGGCATTGCAGTAGGTGGTGATATTTGCAAGTCCATTGCTTGTGGTGCAGATGCAGTCATGATTGGTTCTCCAATTGCTAAGGCTAATGAAGCACCTGGTAAAGGGTTTCATTGGGGAATGGCTACACCTAATGTTGTGCTGCCGCGGGGTACTCGAATTAAGGTTGGCACAATTGGTTCACTGGAGTCGATTATGTGTGGGCCTGCAGCATATGATGATGGATCGCAGAATTTTTTAGGAGCCATAAAAACATCCATGGGAACTTTGGGTGCAAAAAATATTAAGGAAATGCAACAAGTATCGATCGTAATCGCGCCGTCCTTACTTACTGAAGGTAAAGTTTATCAAAAAGCACAAGCTTTAGGAATGTATCACAGCTAATTATGATTATTATTTTAGATTTTGGTTCACAGTATTCAAAGCTTATTGCGCGTCGTGTTCGGGAAGCTAATGTTTTTTCCGAAGTACTCAATCATGATGTGTCTGCTGCAGAAATTAAAGAAAAAAATCCGGTAGGCATTATTTTTTCTGGCGGTCCCAGTTCGGTTTATGATGAAGAAGCACCTCAGTGCGACCCTAAGATTTTTGAATTAGATATCCCAATTTTAGGGATTTGTTATGGGTTACAATTAATGGTTCATTTGCAAGGCGGCGAAGTGCTGCATCATGCAAAACAAGAATATGGTCGGGCTATGATTACAATCGATGATCGCTCGGATTTGTTGGGTGATGTGCTGGATGAATCTGTAGTGTGGATGAGTCATGGCGATAGCGTAACTCGATTACCAGAAGGCTTTGTCCGGATTGCTCATACAGAGAACACTCCATTTGCTGCAATAGCTAATAAAGATACGAAGCAGTATGGTGTTCAGTTTCATCCAGAAGTAGCACATACAATGCATGGTAAAGAAATTATCAATAATTTTTTGTTTCGAATTTGTGGTGCATCACCTACGTGGACAATGCGGTCATTTGCAGAGCAGTCTATTGAAGAAATTCGTGAGCGTGTTGGCGATGAAAAGGTTTTATTAGGGCTAAGTGGGGGAGTTGATTCGACAACAGTTGCATTGTTGTTGCATAAAGCTATTGGTGATCAATTAGTATGTATGTTTATTGATCAAGGTTTTATGCGAAAAAATGAAGGCGTTAAAATAGTTAAATTGTTTAAAGATAATTTTAAAATTCGTTTGATTCATGTTAATGCTGCAGATCGATTTTTTCAAAAGATGAAAGGAATTACAGATCCAGAAGAAAAACGAAAACGTATTGGCAATGAATTTGTTCGAGTTTTTGAGGCTGAGTCGTTAAAGTTAGTTGGCGATGTTAAGTTTTTGGCGCAAGGAACGTTATATCCAGATGTTATTGAATCTGCAACAAGTGGCACATCCAAAAATGCCCATAAAATAAAGACACATCATAATGTAGGCGGTTTACCAGGAGATATTAAGTTTCAGGTAATTGAGCCTTTACGTATGTTGTTTAAAGATGAAGTTCGCAAATTAGGAATTGAATTGGGTGCACCTGAAGATATTGTATTTCGTCAGCCGTTTCCAGGGCCTGGGTTGGCAATTCGTATTTTGGGTGATGTTACGCCTGAGCGTGTGGCAATGCTTCAAGAAGCAGATGCGATTGTTGTTGAAGAAATTAAAAAAGCTGGATTATATCGAAAAGTGTGGCAAGCGTTTGCAGTACTGCTTCCAGTGCGTACAGTCGGCGTTATGGGAGATCGTCGTACATATGATGAAATGTGTGCAGTACGTGTTGTAACCAGTGAAGACGCAATGACTGCGAATTGGGCGCATGTTCCTTATGAAGTACTGGGCTTGATGTCTACGCGTATTATTAATGAGGTTCAAGGGATTAATCGCGTTGTTTATGATATTACCTCTAAACCGCCTTCGACTATAGAATGGGAATAAATCTAGATTAACTATTCTTTTGAAAATTAGTTTATTTAAATAAACAGTCTTGGAGTTTTGTTAAAGCAGTTCGAATAATGCGAGAGACATGCATTTGTGAAATATTCATATACGTAGCAATTTCTACTTGAGATAGATTATCATAAAATCGCATGTAAATAATGCGTTGTTCGCGAGGCTCTAAGTTTAGTTTAATGGCTACGCGTAGGGCTTCGCGATCTAGCAGCTTTTGTGAGCTGGTATCTACGCCTAAGCTATCAATAATTGAGGCTTCGGCTTGAGAAGAAATATCGCCAGATCTGTCAATTAAAATTGCTGGACTGTCTAAGCTGAGTGTTTTTGAAGCATCTGTTGCTTCCATAGCTTCAATGATTTCTTCTTCAGAAACGTTGAGTGCTTGAGATATTTCTGCAATAGTTGGCGATTTTTGATGGACTTGTGCGAATTCGTAAATAATACGTTTAATTTTTAAGCTTAATTCATGCATGCGTCGTGGAAGCCTGACAATTCGTGTGTTGTCTCGAAAATAGTGCTTGATTTCTCCAACAATCATTGGCGTTGCATATGTAGTAAATTCAGTGTCAAAATCTGAATTGTAATTATCAATTGCTTTCATTAATCCGATCATTCCAACTTGATACAAATCTTCGACTGGTTCACCACGGCTACGAAATTTGTTGCAAATAAATCGAACGAGATAGGTCAGCTTCTTGCTTTTCTTTTTCTAAGACAAATTTCATTTGCAGATTTTCCTGTTCGGCTTTGAGCCTTTGCTGGATTGCAGCCTGCAAAGTTTCAGGAACTTTCACGTTTCGCAACAGAGCTTCATCGACGATAAAGCCAATGGGTGCGAGTTGCGATCGCAATTTTTCGGCAAGTTTTAAACTTACTTCTTCGCGTTTAGTAGCATAGACCTCTTCGGCGGTATATCCAGAAATAATTTCCCGTGAAATTGATCGAAATCTAGAAACCACAATTTCTCTTTCTTCAGTACCAATATTTAGATAAATACTCGCAGCCTTTGCAGGATCGATGCGATATTGAATGCTGACATCAATTCCTA
>CAYUBI010000086.1:0-7986 GCA_964443005.1 uncultured Candidatus Marinamargulisbacteria bacterium | reverse complement strand
ATTGAGGTTAATCGATTTACTGAAGGTGGGTTTAAAGGCATTGTTGAACTCAATGATATTCGTAATGATATAACGATTCAATGTATCACACCAGAAGGCAATGCTGAAGAACTGCGTTTGGTCATATATAAATTACATAAATATCAAAATGTTGATGACATTCGTTTTAACGAAATGGCAACATTAGGTATGCTACCCATGACTGCAAGTTATCATCCAGAAGAGAAAATGTCAGTTGGTGAGTTTATTCATTTATTAGTTGTTATGGATGAAGAAAAAAAGAATTCAGATTCTTCCTATAAAATATTAAAATTTCGTAATATTGATGAAAAACATCCCTTTTATCCTGATATTAAACTAGCTTTTTCAAAAGGATGGTTACAAGCTGCACCTGATTTCAGTATTGATTCGCCCTTAACTTTAAATACGTTTTTACGACTAATTTTTGAGTATTTTAATTATGGTGAAGATACAGAAGAAGACTCTGGAATTCCATTTTTACGAACGCGAAAAGCTGCGGAATTACGCGATTATGCCAGGTTCCTTCGCCAATTACTTGCACTAAATTTAATGATCATCCCGACTTATTCACCCACCTATATGATGGATCGCGGTGAAGTTATGTACTTTTTATTAAAAAATCGACGTTTAGATCGATTTCTAGAAAAAGCATTTCCTTACTAAAAAAATTATTGCCAAGTCACTCGATATTCAGTATAAGCAGCTTTTTGACTTAAAGCTACAGGAATCATAATTTTAATACCTTTTGCCCCACTTAATTCTAATGCACGTTCAATCCAGCCTGCAATTCGTGCCTCAATAAATGCGTCAATCTCTGGAAATGAGGTCATGTGAACAGCAGCCATGTTTTTTTCATTTTCAATTACGGACATTACCGAAGGCTTATAAAACGTAGGTAGTATTCCACTGGCTTTTTGAACAATAAATGCTGGAGATCCCATTTTAACAAAAAACAAATAAATTCCTTTTAAGTTGGTTTCAGCACTAAAACGTCCATTATCCCATGCACCTTGAGTTTGACCACCATAAAACAAATCACAAAGTACATGCGTAGGTTGCAACAGAATTTCCTTGAATGGATACCATGTATTTGGCAAAATAGGTTTATCAAAAGCTGCTTGTGCAGTAGCCGATAATGCAGACAACCATTTTTGATATCCAGTATCTCCAAATTTATTCTTAATGAAGTGAGGAACAGATGAAACAGCAGACCCTTTAACTTCCATATAAACGCCTCCTAGTATAAAAATATAGCAGCTGACTATTTAAAAAATATCTCGTCTATTTGAACTGCTACAATTACCACTTTACCAATATCCACGGGTAAAATCAATTGAATACTTCCATGATAGTTTTTTTTATCTACTTTCATTACATTCATCACAAGCTGCTGATCTATTATTGGTAATTTCGTAGGCAATCCAATTACAGTTAAAAGTCGACATAGCCTATTCACCAACGCGATTGTACATAAACCACGTTGAACACCAATGTTTGCTGCAAAAACCATACCAATTGAAACTGCCTCACCATGTTTAATTTTGCCATAACCAATAATATTTTCAAGAGCATGACCTAACGTATGCCCAAAATTCAAAATAGCACGAATGCCTGATTCTTTTTCGTCTTGAGCTACGATTTCTGCTTTAATCGCGCACGATGTTTTAATTATTTTGATCCAAAAGGTTAATGGAAATGCATGAAAATCAACAACCTGATGATCATCAAACCATTCTTCTAAATAATTAAATAAATTTGAATCCGCAATAACGCCATATTTTACAATTTCTGCTAATCCATTTCGAATTTCTTCAACTGGAAGGGTAGCTAATATCGCTGGATCAATACTTACATAACAAGGTTGAGCAAACGTACCTATTAAATTTTTCCCTAACAAATGATTAATTCCTGTTTTTCCACCAATACTACTATCCACTTGTGCAAGTAAAGTAGTAGGAATTTGTACAAAACGAATACCACGCATATACACAGATGCTGCGTAACCGGCCATGTCTCCAATCACGCCGCCACCAAACGCGATAACAACAGCGTGACGATCTACTCCTTGTTGAAGCATCAACGTATGAAGTGCATCTACAGCTGTTGAGGACTTGATATACTCTTCACCTAATTTATTGACAATATGCAAAAGCAGTTGATCTTTGAACGGGCGTAATCCCATTAATAGAGTTTTACCATGAAGTGCCCAAATATCAGAACTGCTAACAATTACCCATGTTGATGCATTGATAGACTGAACAAATTGATAAAGCCGATCTAAAATAGATTCAGCAATAACAATTTCATAAGATCTAGATACTTGAGAAATCTTAACGACTAATTTTTCCAATACGCCCTTCCCTTTCCCATTCTTCGATAATTTCTTCAACTATCTCTGAAGGTGTTAAAATAGATGAATTAATTATGATATCCGATACGTCAATATATCGTTGTTGTCGCTTTTCAAATAATTTCCGTAACGAAGCTTCGCCTTGTTGTACAAGCGGCCGTTGAACCGAATCAGAAATACGCGAAAGTGCAGTATTAATATCTACCCATAAATGAATGATCAGCCCTAATTTCTGAAGTAATGAAACATTTTCATTACGCTCAATCACACCTCCACCCGTAGCAATAATCGTATTCGTTTTATTCGATAATAACTGTAACATATGTGTTTCAATATCACGAAAAGCTATTTCACCGTCTTCAGAAAATATCGCCGAAATCGATTTTTTTGTTTGATGTTCAATCTGCTCATCACAATCAACTAAGCTCATTTTAGTGCGATCTGCCAAAAGCTGACTAATGGTTGTTTTCCCAGACCCCATAAAACCAACAAGTACAATATTACACATTTTTTTGAAAAGTGATCAGTTGTTGAATGCCTTCAGTTGCCAAATCAACTAAACGATTCATTTCGTCACGCGTAAAAGCATGGCCTTCTGCAGTTCCTTGAACCTCAATTAATTTACCAGATGCAGTCATAACTACATTCATATCAACTTGAGCTTTGCTATCTTCCTCGTATTGCAAATCTAAACGCAATTCACCGTCTACAATACCAACACTAACTGCAGCACAAGGCTCTATGATCGGATTCCCTCGAATCATGCCACGATCTTGTAAGGATCGAATAGCATATTCCAAGGCAACATACGCACCAGTAATTGAGGCAGTTCGCGTACCTCCATCAGCCTGAATTACATCTGCATCAATTGTAATTGTGCGTTCACCCAACTTTTTTAAATCAACAATGCTTCGAATAGATCGCCCAATTAATCGCTGAATTTCCTGCGTTCTACCAGATACTTTGGTCCGTTCCCTAGAAAATCGATCATTAGTTGCGCCAGGAATCATATTATATTCAGCTGTAATCCAGCCTTGACCCGTTCCTTTAACATGTGGTGGCACTTTTTCCTCAATCGAAGCAGTAACAATCACCTGAGTATGCCCCATTTCAATTAAAACTGCTCCAGCAGGATGCATTAAATATCCAGTAGTAATTTTCACAGCACGCAATTGGTTGTTTTTTCGCTTATCCGGTCGTAACATCAAAATCCTCCTTAAATATAATACGCACGTTAAACACCCCAGTCCCGTGGATACAAAAAATCATGGGGAATGCTACGATTTGATATTTTTGCAATCATAGGTAATTTTCGTTTAAATTGATATTTTTGAATACGAGCATAAATTTTTTCAACCAGTTCACTAGACCAGCCATCATGAATAACTTGTTCCTTTGATTTTCGTTCATCAATCAACTGATACAAAACCTGATCAGCATCTTTATAACTAAAACCCAATTCACCTTCATCAGTTTGATCTGTCCATAAATCAGCAGAAGGTGCTTTTTGAATAATCACATTTGGAATTTTTAAATACCGAGACAAAGCCCATACCTGAGATTTATAAAGATCACCAATTGGATTAATAGCACTTGCCAAGTCACCATGCTGAGTTCCATATCCTAAAAAAAGTTCAGTTTTATTAGATGTACCTAAAACAAGCGCACTTTCTTTAGCACTATGATCATAAAGTACAATCATACGACAACGCGCCAAAACATTACCAATACGTAAAGAAGACATTTCTGAATCATTCAAATATCCATCTGCCATTGCAGAAATATCAATAACTTCATAATTAATTGAAAGATCTTTTGCTAAATCAATAGCATGTTCGGAACTCAATGGGCTGCTTTTTTTATAAGGCATCATAAAAGCTTTCACATTTTTTGAGCCTAATGCCTGAACAGCCAATGTAGCAACCAATGCAGAATCCACACCACCCGAAAGACCTAATACGATCCGCTGGAACCCAACTTTACGAACTTCATTTCGTAAAAATTGCGTTAATATTTTTACAAGTACAGAATAATCTACTATCATAGAATCAGACATAACTAGTTCTAATTTTATTTTTAAGAATCCATGAATTAGAGTCTTTTAATAATGGCAATCGAATACGTTGACGACGAATTTCGGCTTCAGAAAGCGAAACAAAAAGATGATCTTCTTCAAATTTTTTAGCTTCTGAAATAACTTCACCCATAGGTGAAATAACCATAGAACCACCCCAAAAAGAAATACCATCTTCACAGCCCACCCGGTTCACAAAAACAACATAAACCCCCAGCAACAATGCATAGGTTTTAGAAAATAAAGTCCAATACTCCTGGGATTTAGTTCCCTGTGCATCAAGCCCCTGCAACGGACTTGATGCTATAATCACTAAATAATGAGCCTCATCTATAGCAGTTAGCAATGGCCCATCTAGATGCCACGCATCTTCACAAATAAGAACCCCCACCCTACCCAAAGGTGTATCAAAAGCCTGAAATCGTTGCCCAGCAGAAAAAAAACGCTGGTCTTCAAACAAACCATACGTTGGCAAATATACTTTTCGATGAATATGCACACATGTACCGTGTGACAAATATGCAGCACTAATATAAAACCGATAGTCAGCATCTTCTTCAACAAAACCAAGAATAATATCAATATCCTTACTTAGTTTTTCAAAATGCTGAAATTTAGCACTATCTCGACGCAAAGCAACTTGTTCAACTAAATCCATTAACGTATAACCAGTCAAGGCTAATTCAGGAAAAATAACAATATTTGCTTTTTTAGATATTGCCTGTTCAACTATTGCCGTAATCTTTTGCGAATTTTTCGAAATATCACCCAAACAAGGAGATGTTTGAGCTAAATACCAGCTACTCGTCTGCATCGCCAACAGGTGAATTTTCTGTACTTAATTTATCACGACATTCTTGAATCGTATGTTCCAATTTAACACAATTCCGTTTTAGCTTTGATACTGTCAAATGAAGATTAGTCAGCACATCTTCTGCATATCGATCCACATCATCAGCCATTTGCTGCGCATTACGCTTAGCTTGTTGTACAATATCCTGAGATTCAGCTTCTTCTTGTGGCGTTGACGCAGCTTTTAACGAAGTTGCTTCACTCAGCTGAATTGAATCTGCATTATATTTTTCATTAATGATACGCCGAATCTTCCCAATAATTTTTACCAAGCGTTCTGTGTCAACTCTTTTTTGGGAACTAAAGGGCACTTTTTTCCCATTTAATAAAATAGCTTCTAACGTATCCAATAATCCTAAAATTTCCATTAATATTTCTCCATCATTTTTGTTCGTACCCACGGTGGAACAAGGCCTGAAATGTCACCACCCAATGCAGCAAGATTACGTATTAAACTCGAACTAAGATAACTATATTGATAATCTGTCATAAAAAACACAGTTTCAATGTCCCGATTCAAACGTCGATTCACCAAAGTAAGCTGAAATTCCTGATCGAAATCCGAGACTGCACGCAACCCTCTTATCATAACACTAGCACCATGGGCAACACAATAATCTACCAGCAATCCGTCGAACAATTCAACACTAACATTTTTATAACATTGAACAGATTCTTGAACCATCATTAATCTCTCGTCATCTGAAAAAAGATATTGTTTTTTTTCATTGCGCGCTACTGCAATTGAAATAGATCCAAATATTTTGACTGCGCGTTTAATAACTGATAAATGGCCATTAGTAATAGGGTCAAAACTACCGGGATATACGGCAATCGACAGTGCGGTCATATATCAAAACCTGCGTTTGCCCATACGTTCGCTGTTTTTGTAAACATAATTCTCCACATGAATCTGGAACAATTGATTTTGCTGACTGTTCAACAATAACTTTCCCATCTGCTTTTAGTATAGCAAATTCGTTGATGGCAAGCAATAATTGGATTAAGTTTCCTTTTGCATAAGGTGGATCTGCGAAAATTAAATTAAAGGTTAATGCACCTCTGTTCAACGTTGACAATAATTTTAGCGTATCGCCTTTGATTAACGATATTTTTTCATTTAAGTTAAGATCTACAATATTTTGTTTGACAATACTAATATCTGTATCAATTGCAACCCCGCCTATAGCACCATTAGATACAGCTTCAATAATAAATGCTCCAGTACCACAATAAAGATCTAGAATCGTGGTTCCCACTAGATCTGAACGAATCATCGACATAATAGCTTCTTTAATTTTGGAAGAAGAAGGACGAACTAGGGCGTCAGCGCGATACGCTAACCGACGCCCTTTTAAATAACCTGATGCAACATGCACCCAAGTTTACCAGCCGTTAATAATCAAGTACCGAATGGTAACTGTTCCTGCGTTTTCGGTTATTGAGCTTTGTACACCCAAACTACCTGCACCTGGAGTAATAGCCCAACTACCCACAGGAACTATACCACCCGTAATTGCTGTTGTAATAAAATTTGTTGTTTTAACATCAGCATTCGTAATTGTCACATTAGAAGTATGCGTACCAGTATCAAAAGTCACATTAGCTGTAGCAAATTTATACAATGCAACTTGCCATCCTGTAGGAATATTAATGTTTATAGATGCAATAGTAGATGAAGCAATATTAGTGCTGATAATAGTTCCAACTGCAATCTTCGTGTTATCTACTGATAACGGTGCCAGCTTAGGTGTTGTAATTGCACTTGCAGCAATGTCAGCACTGATAATTGTTGCATCCAAAATTTTTGTAGAAGTAATTGAATCAGCAATAACATCGTTAGCCATTATTGCTACATTAGCAGTAAGAGCTACATCAGCGGTTATTGCATTATTCACCACGCCTATAACATTCGCACCTGTTAACGAGGTTAGGCTAGAACCAACACCTACAAACGCACTAGCAGTTACAATTCCATTAATACTAATATTTGACGGCAAATATTGATTACCCAGTGTTCCAGAATCGATATTCGCAGCATTTATTGCGCTTAATCCTGCTCCATTACCAATAAAAGTACTGGCTGAAACTGATCCATTAACTGATACGCCACCAAAAAAGTTATTCGTAACAATTAAATCCGTAATACCATAACCAGAAACTGAGGTTGGTTTTTCAACAATCGCTGTCCACAAAACTGCATTTGCTGTTAACGCAATATTTGCTGTTGGCACATTTCCACCTGTAATCTTTGCGCCGTCAATTCCGGCAGCTACTTTTTCGTTGGTAATAATGCCATCAGCTACAGCATTTGCAATTAATGCCACATTAGCAGTAAGTGCTGTATTTGCAGTTGAAACACTTAATGAACCCGCGCCTGTACCACCTAATGTTAATGCGCTTCCTGCAATTTCTGCGTAGTTCGCAGTTAGAGCAACATTTGCTGTTGGCACATTGCCAGCAGTAATTTTTGCTCCATTTATTCCTGTAGCCACTTTTGCATCTGTTATAATGCCATCAACTACAGCATTTGCAATTAATGCCACATTCGCAGTTCCAACTTGCAAATTCAGGGCTCCAACACTCGTAACAGTCCCAGCAGTTGTCGCATAATTCGCAGTCACTGCGTAATTAGCTGTTGGCACATTGCCAGCAGTAATTTTTGCTCCATTTATTCCTGTAGCCACTT
>CAYUBI010000085.1:0-7994 GCA_964443005.1 uncultured Candidatus Marinamargulisbacteria bacterium | reverse complement strand
ACTGAGCGACGCACTCCCGCTCAGCGTTCCAGTTGCTGCGACAGTTCCTGCGGAACCTTTACTAACTGTTAGGACTACGCTTTTCGATGTATTAACTGCTGTAATGGTAACAGTGCCGCCTGCGCCTGTATAATTGCCACGTTGAACTAATTTAACTGGACTTCCCAAACTAGCTAGTACAGTTTTAAGGCTTTCTAGCCGTTCGAGAATACTACCAACTGAATTAGCTACGACGCTACTGGAATTAAACACATTGTCTGCATCATTTGTCCCAAGCACATTACGAATCACAGACAAGCCAGCATTAGCAGAGGTAAATCCTGCGCCCTTCATATCAGTAAGCGATGTTTCTTGTGCATTACCTGCAGTCGATGCATCTACGTAAGCTTTGGTTGCTACATGATGACTAGCAATCGGAGCGTTCGCAATAATGTTCCCGTTTACTTCAACTTCTGCTGCATTAATGGTTAGGGTTCCACCCGAGCTAACGCGAAAATCAACATAATTGTTCACATCATAGGCTAATCGAAGTTGCGCTTTATCTTGCGTGCGAATCTCCAGTTTAATGCCATTGGAATACGCAGGAAGACGGTCAATTGCATCTTGAAACAAAAAAGTTCCATTTGTACTAATCATTTGCTGAAACAGTTGACTGTTTGGGAAGGTATAAATCGGCCCAGCTAAAGCAGACGAATCAAGGCGGCAACCTTGGCACAACTCAGACCCCCACGGAAAAGCAAGCGTCGTAAAAAAGAAAAGCATAACGAGAAGAAGCAACTTGATTGATTTCATAAAAATCCATCCTGACTGAATGGTGGAGAGGGCTGGATTCGAACCAACGCACGGCAAAGCCGGGCAGATTTACAGTCTGCTGCCATTAACCACTCGGCCACCTCTCCACAGGAACAAATGCAAGTATATCGGGGATTGAATGCACCCGTCAATAGCTGATGCGCTGACTTTACCGAAGTGTTGAAACAACTTTTACCAATCGCAGCAATGCAGCATTCATATCAACTAGCTTCAAGTAAATTCCACACAGTAACAATAATAGCAGAATAAATCCAACAACTACCACAATAAGAAGCCTACGATTGAGTTGCTGATCTTTAAAAACTTTGAGTGCATAATTCTCTGGCAAATTGTCCATATATTTTTTACTTTTAAATTTTTTCCCCAGTTCCATGACGAGTCTCCTTTTGCTGTTGAGCAATTATATCAACATAATTAGTACGAATTTGTTCTTCATAAATTCGTGAAATATCCAGATAGTGCGTTGTTTGATCTAAGGCGATCTCTTTGCCTATTGTAATAGTTTTGTTAAAACGAATGGTAATAGTTATGGGCTGATACGAACCCTTGCCTAACAAAAAAAACCTAATCATTTCAGTAATCCGGTGACTCCCATGAATTGTGATGGGAACAAGTGGAACAGATGCATGGCAAGCTACAAATGCAGCACCTGTACGCACATCTCCAATCAATTCTGCAGTTGAGGGTACATCATTGCAAAACATTGATACTGACGAACCGCTTCGTAATTTATGAATTATTTTGTCCATTGTAAAATAATTATATATTGGATACCGAGGATCAATGACTAACGCACGCTCGAAACGAGATTGCAACATCCATAATCGTTCTAAAATTGACAAGCTGGAGTGCCCATGGAAAAACTTTCCTGTTACAATACAGTAACCAGGAATTGCATACGCAACCAGTAAAGTATCAATAATGTGCTCATAATTTGCTACAAATAAACAGGCTTTGTTGCGAGGGATATTTTCAGCATTTTCAATGCGTAAGTTAACGCCAATACATTTAAAAACAATCAATAAGGAAAGGCGATTTAATGTGCGAAATGCTTTTTGAAAAGAGCCCCAAAAAACCGCAAGAAAAAAAGCTCCAATTAATGGAAGTACCACAGCCATATGGAGCAATCCAGTCATTACGCTTACCCACACAAAGCGACCTATTTTTCTAATAATAGGACTAATTTTTTGGCCCCCTCAAATGGTAGATTATGAATTATTAAAGCACGTTTCCGTTGTGATTGGTAGATGAAATTTATGATTTCGAATAATCCAGTTGCACTTAGCATTTTTTCAGGAATAGTTTCATAACTGGGATGTGGAGATTTTGTTAATGATACTGTTAAATACAGCTCAGGATTACTTTCGCGAATTGTTTCCTGAATCCACGATGCAGTTCGATATCCAACATCTTTAACAATGCATAAGGGTTCATGTGTTGGATTTGCTTCAATTAAAAAACAAATACTATTTTCCATTAATAAATAGTGTTGTTTGTCATTTGGATACAAAAAACCGTCAAAAGCCTGATTGCACGCATCAATACTTCCAACAATTGCCTGTTGAGTTTGCTGCGTTTCAAATAACCGTGCAGCCATCATTAAGGTTTGAAGTCCACCTGCAAGTGTTGAGGAAATCATTGTTGCTGGTCCATGAAGTCCAAACTGGATTGCCAATTGTCCCAACGGCATATTCTGGACAATATTAGGAAAGGCTATAGGCGAGGCATATTCCATTCCCTGGCTTAATACATTAGATGCAAAAGCATAAGTTGCGCCATAACTGCCAAAGGTTGTTGCAAAAATAACTGCCATTTGTTCACGAATATCTGAAGAAAAATTATGACGTAGCAACATAGGTCCTAGCGTTGCTAACGCTAATGTTGAGGGTCGGTCCATTTTGCGAATGCCGTTAATAGGTAATTCATGCAACACAGACGTGTACTCGCACGTAAAATAGTCCCATCGTTCATTGCTCCATAACGGCGGCTTAATCATCTTTTTAAAAAGCCAATCCACAACTGTATTTCCGTATGGAGTAATGCAAGCACAATCCATAATTGCCATTGGTTTCATGAGCAAGCTCCCAAAATTAATGCAGCCATATGCCCGCCAAATCCAAAAGAATTAACCATTGCATGCGTCACTGTTGCTGGTGTTGATAGCGACATCAAACCTGGCAACGGATTTTGGACATCTTGTTGTATTAAATGCAAATTAGGTGGGATGAGCTGCTGCTGAATAGCCAAGGCTGTTAAAATTGTTTCAATAACGCCAGCAGCACCTAAAGTATGGCCAAGCTGAGATTTTGAAGATGAGACCCAAAGATTTTGAACATGTGAACCAAAACAGCGATGAATAGCAGAGGCTTCCATTGCATCATTATTCAAGGTTCCTGTACCATGGGCATTAACATATTGAATTGAATCCGGTGTTAATTTTGCACTAGCTAAGGCCCGCTGCATTGCCAAATATGCACCTAATCCCTGCGGGTCTGATGAGGTTGGGTGATAACCATCTAAAGCAGAGCCAAATCCGCAAACCTGGCCAAGAACGGGTACTCCTCGGCTACGCGCTGTAGCTAAGGTTTCCAAAATCACTACGCCTGCACCTTCGCCTAAAACTAATCCTTGGCGATGCCGATCAAACGGACGACACGTGACCGGGTCTAGTGATTTTAATGATGAAAATCCTGCAAAAGAAACCGGATGAAGCACTTCGGCTGCGCCACAAATTGCATAGGAAATCTCACCTGCTATCAAATCTAGGTAAGCAGCACCAATTGCTGACAAACTAGCAGAACACGCTGTAACCTGCGTGTTCAACGATCCACGAATATGATAGCGTTGCCGCAAATGTTCAGCTAAAGCATGATTATGATAGTCCTGAATCATTCCTTGTGTTTGATCATGCATCAGGTAATCACTAAAATATACAATATTCCCTTGTAATACGCCAATATATACGCCCAAATTTTCGCTATGAATTGGAACACGTGAGGCAGTAATTGCTTCGTGTACAGCTAGGTCCAAAAAATGATATAACTTATGCCGATCTAACGGCTGCGAACTAATTTCGCCGCCAATGTGACAATCAACAGCTGACGTATTAAACAAGGTAATTGGCACAATTCCACAGTCATTAGCAGCAATACGTTCCCATGTTGAAGCTACGCTATTGCCTAATGACGTAATCATGCCCATTCCTGTTATCACAACACTATTATTTTCGAAAGATGGCATTCAGTTGCTCTCCTAACAAACATGCCTGCTGAATCACAGTAGCAACACCACCGGTTGTTGCCCAATGCCCTGCAAAATGAAGATGATCACGATAAAGTCCATGAATATACTTCTCAATATCAGCATGCGGCACACTATATTTCCATCCAACAGATGAACCATGGAAATTACCTGTATACGTTTCATATGTTACAGGACTTGCACAATCCAAGGGAACGATTATTTCAGGCTCACAACTTAACACCTGAGCAATTTTTTGATGATAATACGCAAGAATTTCCTGCTTATATGCTGCATAATCTACAGCTGTTCCCACAAAAGGCTCATAGGGTGCTAAAACCTGAACATGTAGGGTTATATATCCAGGCTCATGTTCTTTGCAATAAAGGCGAAACCCTGAATTCATATAAAACTTTTCTGGACGAATAGCTATGGGTGCTTGCGAATCATAAACAACCCAAAAATGACAGGGATATTCAAAATTATTAGCACGCATTCCATACCATAATCCCAAAACCGCACGCTCGCACGGCACTCGCTTGACTCGTTGGTCATAAAATGATGCCATACGCTGAAACTGTTGTATATCCATAGCAATTACTAATTCGTGGCAAGTATATATATTTCCCTGAGTATCTGTAATTTCGTAATAATTGTTAGGCAATTGATTAACTGTCGCAATCTCAGTATTTAGGATAACGTCTCCATGAATCTGATGGTGTAACTGCTTAAACAAACTCGCAAATCCGCCAACTGGGTATACTGAACCTGCAATCATTTCTTCCCAAAAGTAACTAGCTGTTAAAAGACGTTGATTTGAATACCCTAAAAATCGCTTAAATAAACCTTGAATCATAGGATTATTTGTACACGAGTCAATCACTGGATTATAAGAAGCTTCGCGCAATATATCAATGATTTGTGCTGGCTGAGTCAGTGCTAAAAAAATCACGTGAATATTATAAAAAAACTCTGAAATTGATCCAGGCCAGCACAAACGTCGTAGTAAAAAAATGAGTTTCCATGACCGATGAGTTAACCATTCCGCTACTTGTTCTCGCTCAAAAAATGACACGGTAGACAACGTTGAATTGTACATGACCCGAAATGCTGTTCTGTAACTATTAATTGTTGTTATTAATTTACAAATATCTGCCTTATTTTCTGGAAATAGTTCACTAAAAAGCTGTAAGGGTGATAAATTTCCAAATATGCGAAGCGTGTTATCCATGGATAATCCATGATGAAATTGCTTCCACACAGGCAAAAAGCCAACAGCCTTAAATAACCTAGAAATTTGCAAATTCATAACTAAGCCTTGGGCTCCTGCATCGCACACAAAACCCTGCCTAGTAAATGTAGCTAAACACCCGCCCAACTGCGGTTCTTTTTCAATTAAGCCTACGCAAAGATTTTTGGGTAATCGGCTAGCTAGCAACGCTCCAGCTAAGCCACCACCTAAAACTAAAACATCATAATGTCGTAGATGTATTGGCTGGGTCATGAAAGCATAAAAACCAGTTGCGTTTTTATGACTAACTGGTCAGAAAACGCACATGCACGAAACAAATAATAAGGGATGAGCACGCGATCTAATTTAACACTAAAGTTTAATGTTTGACCAGGCAACGGAGCTGCGCCCAATACTGTGTTATTCAGTCCAATAAATGCGCCTGGAATTTGTTGCGAATTCGGCAATAGCGGTTTAAGCCGCGTTAGTTGATAAAAACAATACGCTAATTGAGCCAGAGCATCCAAACAAAGTGTTTGTGTCATAATCATTCGTTGATTTGCTGAAACTTGCTTTTGACCAAAACAAAAATGTTGGTCCAATATGAGTGGATTTTGATAATAATAAACCTTATCCAGAAAAATAAACGGAAAGCGATGAGGAACTAATTTTATAATTTCAGTAGCTGAATAGGAAACAGCCTTCTTGCAATAAGTTGCAGATTGTTGATCCCAGCGCGTCATTGCTGAGTATATTTTTGCTTGAGTTTTTCCAGTTTTTCTTGAATATTTTCACTTTGCTTTGCAATAAAAGCATCAATTAATTTAAGTTGCGCTTCAATTGCTGGTTTTTCACTTTCCAAAGCTATTGCCAGCGTTTTAGTTAGCAAATCAATCTGTTCTTTTTCTGCAACTTTCAATAAAACAAAATCTGCAACTGAGGATATAGTTTTAAAGTTTTCTTCAGCCTGAACTAAATCATATTCTTTGAATTTAATTTTATACATTCGTTCAATATTAACAATGATTTCTAGCGCATCAACAGAATCCAACTGAAGTCCAGTAGTAAAAATAGGTTCATTATCTGGGATATCTGCAGGATCACGATCAATATTCAGACGTTCAACAAACATTTGCTTAAGATGGACTAATACAGTGGCATGCTCAGCACTATTAATAGAAAAATTTTGCAAAAAGGTAGAAAACTCACTCATTAGCTAGTTAATCCTCCATCTAGTACAAATTCCGATCCAGTTGCATATAATGATTGCAAAGATGTTAATGCAACAACAAATTGCGCGATTTCTTCTGGTTTGCCAAATCGCTTCATTGGAATGAATTGTAGCAGGTCTTTTTGTTTTTGTTGAGGCAAAACATGCATCATGTTTGTATCAATAAATCCAGGGCTAACAATGCTGACATTAATATTATAGGGCGCGAGTTCTTTTGAAATGGCCTTGGAATACGAAACAATAGCGCCTTTGGTTGCACTATATAATGATAAGCCAGGAACGCCAACATGTGCAGCTACAGACGCAATATTTACAATATGTCCTTGTTTTTTGAAAATCATATATTTTGAAAAAATTTTGCACGTATTCACAACAGACACGAAATTATTTTTCATTACAGATTCAATAGTTGAAACAGAATCATATAAAAAAGGATACTGAGATAAAACGCCTGCGTTATTAATAACAATAAGCGGTTCATATTCATGAATTTCTAATGTTTGTTGCAATTGATCAACAGCAAGTTCACTAGACATATCAAGCCGATGAATCATAAAGGTAGCGGATATTTCCGCAAATTCTTTTTGTGCTTTTTCAGCAGCACTATCATCCGTTCCATAAGTAACAATCACAAAAAATCCAGCAGCTAAATATTGGCAAGTCAGTGCTTTACCTATCCCTTTTGTTCCTCCAGTTATGAGCACTGCCTTAACCATGTTTTTTCCATACAATAAAAAGGTTTATAACCCCGATAATTAGGGCAGAATCATTATGAGGGAAAATATGACAATTATCAACTCCAATGAACGATTGAATAATGCAAATCGTCGACTGCAGCTTGCACAAGAGCAAGCATCTCTGGCCCTGCAATTACAAAAGCATAATGAACAACAAGCTAATCTTAAAAAAATTAGAGAACAAGTTCAGCAACAAAAAGATCAGCTTCATCTTGAAGATCAGCAAAATCAAGCTCAGGAATCGACAAAGGTTCAATTTTCAAAACAATTTATTCAGTTACAAAAAATAGCAGAACAACTCCGAAAACCACTTTCAGAGTTAACTGAACAGGATATTCATCAGTATCTTCAGCAAAAACAAGCTTTTATTCCCAAATACGTACAACCAGTTGAACAAAAGCAATTACCTCAACAACCGATGGAGCCAGCAGAAAAGCAACCATCAGCAACACATCCTATTGATCGCATACAGCCAATTGATCGTACTGATATCAAAAGTGCCCTAGACAATTATCGTCAAACGAAGCAACAGCAGCTAAATCAAGTGACGCATGTTATTTCGACGTTAGAAGCAAAGCAACAACAACTCAAAGCCAAAGCTCAGCAAACGGAAGGCATAAGAGCGAATGAGCAAGTAAGGGCAACTGAGCAAGTAAGGGCGAATAATTATTCGCCCCAACTGCAGCCGCCCCAACAGCTACTAAAGCCACCAGCTACAGGACCACTCGTTAGCGTAACAGAT
>CAYUBI010000084.1:0-8695 GCA_964443005.1 uncultured Candidatus Marinamargulisbacteria bacterium | reverse complement strand
TTAAATACTCGTCTGAAGCTTTGATCACTGTATAAAAAGCTTTTAATGTATTTTGAATTTCTTTAACTATTTCTATATTCGAAATATTATCTAAAATTGGTTTATCATATTCGTCAATTAAAATTACAACTTTATTAATCTTGGCTAGTTTTATTATCAACTCTTCAAAACGCGTATAATAGGCTTCTTCTGTTAAGCTAACCCCATATTTCTCAGCATTAACATTTAATTGCCAAATGATATTCTTTTGCAATTCAATCACTGTTGTTGAGGGCGTTTTACTAAAATCAATTTGTATAACTGGATGCTCTTTCCATTCAAAAGGCTGATCATGAATCCACAATCCCTTGAAAAGTTCTTTCTTTCCCTTGAAAATTGCCTCTAGCGTCGAGAGAAGTAACGATTTTCCAAATCTGCGGGGACGAGAGAGAAAATAGACGCTACCAGATTGAATTAACTGATAAATTAACCTTGTTTTATCAATATATAGGCAATCATCGTTAATTAATTTCTCAAAAGTTTGAATGCCAATGGGTAATCTTTTCACGTTAGTTGGCTCCTTTATGCTGGCTAATTTTAACAAATTTTATTTTTATTAAGTATATAGCCAAAATTATTTATTCTCAATCCAATTTCTTTAAACCCTAGGAAGATGGAGAAGATGTCTGCTTTGACAGATAGATGAGGGATACGCTAGTTTATTTTAGATGCGCTCGTCTTAAAATGCAGACTGCTTTTGCTTGATATAATTTATGTCAATTGAAATGACTCGTGCCTGATTTTTTCTATTCCAGACCTTAAGAGAAAATCAATTTATTTTCAATTGTATCAGCAGACAAATCCGCTCCGCATGCCCATTCAACGTAATAACCACCATTTGTAACATTTTTAAAATTTTCGAGTGAATTAAGTTCTGCAAACGCTTCAAGGGAAAGATAAGGGTGCATATCAAATGTTCCTTTTCGACCATCATCTGTAGCGATTGCTATAGAAAAATTTTCAAGAGGTTCGACAGTTTTTATGATCACTGATCTAACCCTTTTATTAGGAAAATCTTTTTGCCTTCAACAGCTAACGCCCAATCAGCCAATAAATCATCTTTATGAATCTCGATCCACGCAATAACAATTTTATGTTTGCTTGGTGGCAAGGTGCCACAAAGAAGATCACCATCAGGGATTGAATAAACCGCAACATCTTCTTGAAATTCAGCATGAATATGGGGTGCATGATGTTTTTCAGCATCACGGAAAAACATTTTTATAAGAATGCCATAAAACATCGAGATTGTTGGCATAGAAACTCCTAAATGAAAAATAAACTTTAATAATCTAATTCTATTTCAAGTATAAATCCAATGTACGAGTTAAGCAATATTTTCTTTGTTTTTTATATATATGACACCTTCTTCGGTGGGTAACTATATCAGGTGAACCCGCTGCTACTTAATATTTTCAAGCAAGTTGGTATGATACCGGCAAAAGTCGGTTTTATAGTCGTTCAATCTTAACCTATTTGATACAAAGCCGTAATGTTCGTACGTTACAATTGGCTTTGTTATGCAAACCATTCTCATTGTTGATGATGAACCTGATATTCTTACGCTACTACGGCATACATTGGAAGTTGTTGGGTATACTGTTTTAATAGCATCAGATGGTGAGGACGCGATTCGCCTTGTAGATAACTGCAGTCCAGATCTAGTGCTTCTTGATTGGATGCTCCCCAAAGTAAATGGTCTTGACGTATGTAAATATATCAAAGCTGCTCCTAAGACAGTGACCATTTCTGTGATTATGATTTCTGCAAAGGGCGACGAATTTGATAAGGTTTTAGCCCTTGAAGTTGGAGCAGATGATTATGTTTGCAAACCATTTGGAGTTAAAGAAATTGTTGCGCGGGTGAAGGCTCAGTTGCGACGGTTACCACAGTTATTAGGCGGTTTAGAGGCTTCAGTACGAACAACGACAAGCAACGAGGATGTAAATTTATCTACAATTGATCTGTGCATCAACAATGATCAACATATGGTATGGGTCAAAGGTGTTCCGGTTTTTCTAACGAAAACGGAATTTAATTTACTAGCTACGTTGGCTAAATATCCGCTTAAAGTTCTTTCTCGTGACCAGTTGCTTCTTTATGTATGGGGCAATGATTTTTACGGGGATAATCGCGTAGTTGATGTTCATATTCGTCGATTACGTTCGAAACTCGAGCGACTTACGGTTCACCAGTATGTTGAAACCGTGTGGGGCGTAGGATATAAATTTGTTGCTGTTTCTCAGCTGTAAAGAAAATGTCATCCAGGCGTCATATATAGTTAATAATGAACCTTTATAATAACCGTACATTCTAAAAGCGGATAGAAATAATTCAAAGGAGGTGAATGTTAAACGTTCGTGTTCGATTGAGAATCAAGCAAATGAAAGGAGAATAATCTTGTTAAAAAATAGAATTTTTTCGATTATGATTATGTTTATGGTTGTATGTGGGGCAAGTGCTTATGCTTTGGAACTGGATGCAAAAGCGAAAAGTTCGTTTGGATTTTTCTTGGATAGTGGTCGAGATAATTCGTGGGCAACGGAAAAAGATTTAGGTAATGATAAATCGATGTTCAAAACCGTAGTTGGATTGACATTAAAGAATGATGATACTAAATTATATTGGGAAAGTAAGTTTACTGCTGCAGGTTCGACTGGAACAATTGCTTTTGCTTATTTGTATATTGATACTGAACTCAAGGTTATTCCAGGCGCACTTCGACTTGGTTATCAACGGTGGGGTATTGCAGATGCTGAAACCCATCCCTATGCAGATGGTACGTTTTATACTTACTGCAAAGATAAAGGAACAGGTGTATCTTATTTTACAACCCTTGGCGATTTTGATATCAAGTTGACTCATTTAGGCAATGTGTTTTTTCTGGATAACAACGGCGTGAATGAATACACGACCAAGACTTTTGTGGGTTTGATGGCTAAATCCGGAAGCGACTATAGCGTTGGAGTGGTGTACAATAAGGATACGGCTGTTGCAAACAAGGTGGATGGGTTTTCGGTTTACGGAGATGGTACGTTACTTTTGGATAACTTGAAATTAGTTGGAACCTATTGGCTAGATCTTGGGGAAAATGCTGCACGGGCATCGCTTACACCGTTATCTTCTACGGCAAAAGCGCGAAGTGATGTAGGCCTTTATCTGACCTATGATTTATTGGCAGATTTGATGCTATATAGCAATTACATAGTGGATATGAATAAGACTAGTTTTGCTAACAAGGTGAGTGGGGGTGTGAAATACAAAATTTCGAACAAAGTCGCTACTTATTTGCATCTTGAAAGCTTGACTGACAAAAATGATGCTAATACCGGAAGTGTGTCTGTAGCATTTGAAACGTCGATTTAAGGAAGGGAATTAAATAATGAATATAAAATTAGTTGTGACAACTTGTTTGGGTATAGTTTTGGGGGCCAATCTCGTGTTTGCGGACATTCAAATCAAAGGTTCGGATACTATGGTGAATTTAGTACAAAAGTTAGCTGAAGTCTATATGCAAAAGAATCCAGGTGCGTCGATTTCTATCACTGGGGGTGGATCTGGAACTGGGTTTGCTGCGTTAATCAATCGCAAGACCGATATTGCTAATTCATCGCGAAAAATAAAAGATAAAGAACTTCAAAAATGTAAAGACAAGGGCATCGACCCTCGCGAAGTCGTGATTGGGATTGATGGCTTGTCTGTTATTGTGAATGCTCAGAATGCGATCCTGAAATTGTCCATGGAACAAATCGGGGCTATTTATCGTGGCGATGTGACCAATTGGAGTGCAGTCGGCGGAAATGATGCGCCAATCGTTTTGTACGGTCGTCAACCCAATTCAGGGACCTTTGATTTTTTCAGAGAACATGTTTTGGATGCAGAATATTCGCAAAAAATGAATCAAATGAATGGGAATTCTCAGATTGTTGAAGCTGTTAGACACGATGTAAACGGGATTGGCTATGTGGGTGTTGGCTATGTAGTAAAAGATGGCAAAGCTGTTTCGGGAATTGTGATTTTGAATGTTGAAAAGAATGGGATTGGTTATAGTCCGATTGATCGTAACAATATCGTTATGGGACGATATCCGATTGCTCGTGGTCTTCAACAGTATGTTGATGGTGTACCCAAAGGGCTAACAAAGAGTTTTATTGAATTCGAACTTTCACCAGAAGGACAGAAAATCATTGAAGCGGAAGGGTTTTATTCCTTGTCCGGCGGGTCGGCCTTTGCTGAACCCAATAAAAAGTTGTTTGTGAAAAAAAGCAAAGTTTTTTAAACAAGATAACAAACACTTTTTTTCGTAGGAAGAGGGCAGTCTACTGACTGCCTTCTTTTTTGTATAATTCTTATAACGTAATGTAATTGTAATGTAATTGTCATCTTTTTGTTAAAGTCCTCGGATATACTTGCTTGAATAAAGGAATGCTGCTTCATGCAATTAATAAACAAACCAGTCCATCGTATTGACGGTCTTATGCGGTGGATTTTTAAAATCAGTAGTTCGATTTCCGTGCTTATTGTGCTGGGGATTTTTATTTTTCTTTTAAAGGAAAGCTTGCCCGCATTTCAGGATTTGAAACTGCGAGATTTTTTTCTTTCTACAATATGGAATCCGGAAGGATGGAAAGGTGAATACTATGGAATTCTGTCTTTAGTATGGGGGTCGTTTATGGTTTCCATGCTAACGCTAGCGATATCTATCCCTCTTGGTCTTTTGGCTGCTATTTTTATGAAGGAAATTGCTCCTAAAAAACTTCAGGTGATTCTTAAGCCAGTTATTGAATTATTGGCAGGAATTCCTTCAGTAGTCATTGGGTTTTTAGGCATTGTGTTTGTAGGGCCGTTGCTTGCTAAATTGTTTGGACTCAGCAATGGTTTGAATGCGTTGAATGGTGCAGTTTTGTTGTCGATTATGGTGCTGCCAACAATCATTAGCTTGTCTGAAGATGCGTTAAATGGCGTTCCGCAGGAATACCGAATGGCGAGTTTAGCTTTAGGTGCGACGAAAGTTGAAACGATTTTTAAAGTAACGTTACCAGCTGCGTCGTCTGGGATTATGGCAGCTATTATGTTGGGTATGGGGCGTGCAATTGGTGAAACCATGGCAGTATTAATGGCGTGTGGTAATGCACCTGCATTTGCATCATCGATTTTTGATTCAGTTCGTACCTTGACTGCTACTATTGCAATTGAAATGGGTGAGGTAGCGTATGACAGCACGCATTATTATGCATTATTTAACTTAGGATTGTATCTTTTTATTATTTCGTTTTTAATTAATAATCTGGCTGAATATTTTATTTTGCGGGGTAAAAAACATGGCTAGTTTGGCAGTCCGAAAAGGGATTGATCGTGGAATGATTGGCCTATTGATCATTTCGTTTAGTCTTGTGTTTATTGCTCTTTTTTTTATTATTGGTATTACGTTGTATCATGCCAAAGGAACGTTATCGTGGAGTTTTTTAACGCAGTTTCCGCGAAATGGAATGACAGAAGGGGGGATATTCCCTAGCCTTGTTGGAACAGTTTTTGTAACTTTTATTTCTGCCTTATTGGGTGTTCCCTTAGGTATTTTTACAGCGGTTTATCTAGCTGAATATGCTAGTGATACGCGATATACCCGAATGGTGCGCTTGGCGATTCGTAATTTGGCTGCAGTACCCTCGATTGTCTACGGGTTATTTGGATTAACGATTTTTGTTAAAACGATGCAGTTGGGCACGTGTGTACTTAGTGCAGGGTTAACGTTGGGCTTATTAACTTTGCCAACCATTATTTCAACAGCAGAAGAATCATTGAAAATGGTTCCCAAAGGCTACAAAGATGGAGCGTATGCCTTGGGTGCAACTAAATGGCAGGTTTTATATAAAACAGTATTTCCTGTTGCATTACCTGGAATGATTACGGGTATTATTTTAGGCCTTTCTCGAGCAATTGGTGAAACTGCGCCTATTTTGTTTACTGGAGTGGCTTTTTTCTTGCCAAAATTAAGCGTGAATGTTTTTGATCCATTTACTGCTTTGCCGTACCACTTGTATATTATGTCTACGCAGCATCATGATATCGAAGGCGTCCGAGGAATTGCGTATGCAACTGCAGCAGTTTTAATACTATTGGCTTTGTTAATGAATATTGGAGCTTCTGTAATACGCTATCGGTTTAGAAAAAATACTGAGTAAAAAAGGACATCATTATGCATAAAGTGATATTAAAATCAAAAGATTTCACGTTTTATTACGGAAAAAAAATGGCGATTAAAAATATTTCAGTGAATGTATATGAGCATCAAATTACTGCTATTATTGGGCCATCCGGATGTGGAAAATCTACTTTTTTGCGCTCATTTAACCGCATGAACGAATTGTTGGGAAAAGTGTCTCATGAAGGAGAAATTTATTTTCATGCTAAGGATATTTATGCAGGGCATATGGATGTGGTTGACCTACGAAAGCAAATTGGCATGGTGTTTCAAAAGCCGAATCCATTTCCTAAATCAATTGCTGAAAATGTTAAATATGGCCCCAAAATTCAGGGGGTTCGTGGAAAAAGCACATTGGACGATCAGGTTGAGTATTATCTGAAAAAAGTGGTATTGTGGGAGGAAGTCAAAGACAAGCTTAATGAATCGGCTTTTTCGTTATCGGGTGGCCAGCAGCAACGATTATGTATTGCCCGTGCTCTGGCTGTAAAACCAGATGTTATTTTGATGGATGAGCCCTGCTCAGCTCTGGATCCGATTGCGACGTTAAAAATTGAGGATTTGATGAAAGAGCTTAGCAAGGAGATTACCATTGTGATTGTGACGCATAATATGCAACAAGCAGCGCGAGTATCGGATCATACAGCATTTTTTAATACAGATAGCAGCCGAATTGGTGAACTGGTTGAGTTTGGGTTAACCAAAGAACTATTCACAAATCCAAAAAAGAAGGCAACTACAGATTATATTACGGGTCGATTTGGATAAATAAAGGAGATATTATGACACGCGACGATTTCCATAATAAGCTAGATAAAGTTGAATTGATGATACAGAAAATGGGCAGTATTATTCATAAATTACTATCTGAAATTATTGTAATTTATCAAAATAAAAGCATAGATAATGAGGCAATTGATAAGTTATTGCTTGAGGAAGGCAAGCTGGATGAATTGGAATTTGAAATTGAGAAAATTTCTATGGAATTATTGGCATTACAACAGCCCATGGCTGTTGATCTACGTTCCATTATGTGTATGATCAAGATTAGTATGGATTTGGAACGTATTGGAGATCATATTCGTAAAATTATTCGAAAAAGCCGCAAGGTGGTAGAGCTAAGTGATAATGACCATTATCCTGCGCTTGCTGAAATGACGATTTTATTGCGGCAAATGGTAGATCAGATATTGGTGGCCTTTAAGGAAAACAATGTTGAATTAGCTCGAGAAACTTTGAAAATTGATGAACGCATTAATGAGCTTCAACGAACTCTTTTTCAGCAATATATTGAAAAAATTCAACAAAATCCGTCGCATGAAGTGATTAGTAGTAAAATATATTTATTGTTTATTACGCGATTTTTGGAACGTATTGGGGATCATGTTGAAAATATTGGCGAACGTGTTATTTATAAGGTAACTGGCGATATCAAACAACTTCAGTATAAGGCGTATTAAAAATTATGGAAAATACAAGCTTGATTAATGTACTGTTTGTATGTGTTCATAATTCTGCTCGAAGTCAAATGGCAGAAGCTTTTGTTAATTTGTTAGGGGGCGGAAAAGTGGTTGCCCAAAGCGCTGGGCTAGAACCAGGAATTTTGAATCCACTTGTTGTTGAGGTTATAAAGGAAATTGGGATTGATATTTCGAAAAATGAAACCAAGAGTGTGTTTGATTTTTATAAAAAAGGGTGTCTGTTTAGTTATGTGATTACTGTATGCGATCAAACGAGTGGTGAACGATGTCCTGTTTTCCCTGGGATGACTGAGCGATTACATTGGAGTTTTGAGGATCCTTCTGCTTTCACTGGGACTCACGAAGAAAAACTAGTTGCGACACGACAAGTTCGTGATGCAATTAAGACTCGGGTGGGTGAGTGGCTAAGTCTACGATTAATAAAATCTTAATAAAATCTTAACTTGTCTGCAGCGTTATTGATTGATAGCCTATAAATATAAAGATTTTAATGGGAGGTAAGCGAATGAAGAAAGTTATTGTTTCGATGTTTGTTGCGTCTGTGTTGTGTTTGAATTTATCGCTAGCTAAGGAGATTAAGCTGTCAGGATCAACAACAGTTGTTTCGCAGATTATCATGAAGATTAAGGATCCGTTTAAAAAGGCTACAGGAATCGATTTGGTTATTAATGGCAACGGTTCAGGAAATGGTGCTAAAGATTTGATTAAAGGGCTGTGTGATGCCAGTATGGCGTCCGAATCATTTGCTGACTTGAAAAATAACGTTAAAGAATTAGCAGCTTTTCCAGATGTCAAAGATTATTTGTTAAGCAAAGATGTGATTAAGGTTATTGTTAACAAGGACAATGGGGTCACAAAATTGACGAAAGAGCAATTGATGGCATTAAATATGGGAAAAATAAAAAATTGGAAGGAAGTGGGGGGCGCTGATAGCGATGTTATTGTTGTCACTTCTCAGGAAAATTCAGGGACA
>CAYUBI010000083.1:3209-8963 GCA_964443005.1 uncultured Candidatus Marinamargulisbacteria bacterium | reverse complement strand
CATTACTCCAATCCACATGATCACTGTTTTTAAAATTATACACCATAATTCGTTTTAGTTTAGTCTTTCCTCCAATACCTTTAATTTCTCCAGTAAAATGAATTTCGGATTCTTTTGCATACCATCGAAAATGCCAACGTCCAGGTGTTTTCCAAACAAAGTATCCAGGTTTTGCCAATTGATCTATCATGACATCTGTATTAACGTTCGGTGACGCAAAGGGAACAAGAGTATCAGTCCACCACGTAACAGGAGTTTTATCAGTAATCAAACCATCTTCAAAATCATCAATTGTATGCATAACAACAATTTTAGAAATATTCAACGTTGCTATACAATGATTGTAACTAATGATAATATCCCGACCTTTTTCAACGCCCATGATATTCAGTTCAGAGTTCGGAAACAATCCAAAGTTTAGTTTACTTTTATATATCCCACTATTTGTCTGAGTTTCTGAAAACTGAATCACACTAGCTGTTGCAATTGTTCGTGGATCATTTGTATTTACAGTAACAGAAAAACGATCCAGCTCATAAGGATTTCCATCTTCTCCGGATATTTTTATATAAACAACATTCTGGGTTAAAAACTCATTAGGTGCAATTGGCGTAATCATTTGCTGAGTGCGAAAAAACTCAATTTTCTTTACAGAAATAGGCTGATTTTCTCCTGTATGATAATTAGGTTTGTGCAAACGAATATCATCAATAACTGCATTGAAATTTTCTTTAAACCCTCCTCCAATAAGAAACTGCAAACTCTGGACATGCCGAAAATCGAATTTAGTCGTTGTATAATAATAATTCTGATCTTTAACGCTCCAACCTTTCCACCATTCGCGTTCCTTGATTAAACCCGGTTGCACGTGATCTTCCTCAGCAGCAATACTCTTTACACAATCCGATCGCCATAAATACCATCCAGCTCCCTTTTTAGGATCATAGGGATTGCAACTATTGATAACAGTTGTCGTTCCATGAATATCTTCAGCATCAACCTGAATATTCCGAGGATCCTTTGGTAAATAAACCCAAAAAGATATATAATCTTTATTTGAGAAATTCATTTGATCATTTTTTAAACCCCATGCACCAAAATAAGGATAAAGCTTATCAATATACTGCTTATTCACTCCCATTGCATAATTACCACCATGCGTATTTCGAGTCACAATCGAAATATCATAATTTTTTGATATATTTTCATTACTTAAAATATACGGGAGAATATACGGAAACTTCATTTCTTGTCCAATATGAATATCTCTGAAAATTTCTTTTTTATCACGAGTAAAATATAATTTAACAGCTTTACTATCAGTTTTAAAGGACAATTGATAAAGCTTATACGGCTCTCCATTACCTTTAAAAAGCAATTTCTTGTTATCAACATCATAGCGAATAATCGAACCAAAAAATTCCTGGCTTAGCAGCGAAAATCCTTTATCAAACTGCAAATATCCTTCGATGTCTTCATTTTCAGACTTGGCATACCATAAAAGATGCCAAATATCACTATGATCCTTAAATAAATATATGCCAGGATCCGTAAAAGGATCTAATACGGGACCTTCGCCTCTTGGGTTAATAGTATCTTCCCACCAAGTTAAAGGTGAATGATCGACAATACTTCCATCATCGAAATTATCAAGAACATAACTATTCATCATTTCACCAATACTGATTGCATGAAGAGCTTTTCCATTCATAGATTGAACAAACACTGCATTGCCCCGTGCAGACCCAATCACAGAATGTTCCTCATCACTTTGTAAATCAACAGTAAAAAAACCACGATAAATCCCAGTATGCAGTCCTGTTTCAGTTAAAGGAACACGAATTGGAAAACAACCCGTATGTTTATCTGAAGACATAACCCGAACAAACATACGATCTTTTTCATAACGATTTGCATCTTTTCCTTTTACTTGTATATAGATAATATTTTTCTTAATTTCATCTCCCACTTTTAATTTCTCATGCAGATAATCTGAAGCAGTAAATAAGGAAATAGCTTTAATTTTCTTGGGGGGAGTATATCCTAAATGAATATTTTTAACAGAAAGCTCGATGTCCCCTAGTTGAACAACTGCATTAGAACGAACGCCACCGCCAACAGAAACTAATAAATTAATAATTGAATTCAAGCTAATATTACTGGCATCCATTGTTTGTTCGCCAGCCATGTCCCAACCCTTTAACCATAATCGATCACGAAGTGGAAGTGGCTGAACTTTGCCATTGGATACACCTAATCCGCGCAGAAATTGCGTTGAATATCGATACCATCCTGCACCAATCTGCGCGTCCCAGGGATCATACTCATGTAAAATTGCCCGATTTCCCTTCGTATCTTCGATTTCTGTTCGAATTGAACCAATATCACTGGGCAAATACACGCTAAAATCAAGACTATCCTGGCTTTGCCAGCGAGCTTTGGACTTATCCAATCCCCATTTACCAAAGTAAGGATAATCTTTCTTATTATAATTTTTAGAAACACTGAGTGTATCGATTTTTTCACTAGTATCTGCTGAAGTAGTTAACGCATACGTTTTAGTAATATCTGTATTATTTTCCAAATAAAAAGGAACTGTATAAGCTTTTTTATAAACAAACCGACCAATTTGAATTCGTTCAGGATCATGTTTGCCATCAATATACAAATCAAACCGAACATCAGTTCCCGAAGCAGTAAAATCAAACCCATTATTGGCAGATACTTCATCTGTTGAAAAACGAATAAAACGCCCTTTATCTATTAAAAACCGGCTATCTTGATCGCCCCTAATTACGTTAGTTAAATCAATTCCTTGCTGACAATAAACATCGCCTTTGAACTGATGACGAACTCCATTCGACGTCCAACGTAAATGCCAAACTTTATCCGCAGTTTTCCAAAGGAAATATCCTAATTGATGCCCTGGGCTAATAACAGGAGAACCTTCTAACGAATTTAATTCATCAGTCCACCAACTTGCTGGAGAGGAACCTATATCCGTAGTGTCAAATCGGTCAATTACAGTATGCATATCAAAAACATCTAAACGCCGCTTTTGTTTCTTCCAAAAACGCCATGTAGGTGGAGAAACTGTAACAGTATATCCCTGACTTGAACCAATTGTTTGAGAGGATTGATCACTTGCCAAAGCAAGATGTAATTTAGCCCGATAAACACCCGTGTTGCAATCCGTTTCTTTCAAATACAAAACAATTGGTTTACAGCCTGGATGATGATCCGACGTTTTTACTTTGACAGGAATCGTATCTACAGACCATCGATCTCCATCAATACCTTTTAATTGAACATAAATATCATCCTGTGCAATACGCTCCCAAAAACGAAGAGGCGTTTTATAATCTGCATCTTTGAATAATCGAACATTCCAAATCCACCACGGTAAATGATGCCCCACAAACCGATTGGTGCGTTCTATTGCTAAATCTTTGAAATATAATTCTCCGCTGGTAGCATTAGCTGGTCCTAAACAAAACTGAATATTTTTTATTGAAGCAAGATTAAATTCGGACGTTACATCTGTATTTCGTTCTTTTTCAAAACTCCAACCTTTCCAAAAATGACGTTGGCTCATCAGTCCGGAATCAATATTGTCTCGATCTGAATCAGCTCCTTTTGGGTAGCTAGCCTTCCACGTATACCATCCAGGGCCTTGTTCATCTTTCCATGGATTATATCCATTTAAAATAGCAATAGTTCCATCAGAATCTTGCAAATCCACTCTAATATCACCTATATTTTTTGTCAAATACATTCGAACAAGAAAATCATCCTGTTGTGACCAGTCACTTACTGTTTTATTAAAAAGAACACCACCCAAATATGGATAATCATTACCCTGATATTTCTTGAAAATTTTTAACGTTGATTTTAGGTCGCCGGTTACATCAATCATAGTTTTTAGCGCATATGTACTAATACCTTTACTATCATCTGTCCACCACGCCAATGGATAAGCATCATGAATATCTCCATCAGAAAAATCTTCAATAATAACTTTGATGGATACAAGACCTACACGAACACTATGTATAACTTTTGGAAATGAAAACGAACTAACCGTAATTTTGCTTCCTTTTGGCGCAGCAACCTCGGCATTTGCAGCATTTTGAATTAAATTAATTTTAATCGATCCAACAAAACAATTTGAGGTTGGACTAGTTTCCACCAACTTTATAGCAAAGGGCTGATGTTTTGTCTTTGGATAGGATGATCGAATTAACACACGAACATAGTCTTTTTTTGCTGTTCCTGATTTTGTTTTTGCCATAATATATACTGTTTGATCCAGAATATTATGCGTTATTCGTTGAGTAAACTCAGGATTGGAATAAAAATCAATTGACTGAATAATGGGTTGAGCCTCTGGCTTAAACTGATAAAGGTTTCGTGCTAACCCAGAAAAAGCAGCTAAGCCAAACCACGTCCACGTTGTTCCAAAATATTCGGACTGAGAATTCCAATCACTATGGTCATAAAGTGTCCAATATCCTCCATCTTTGGTTTTAACCCACCATCCATCACCTGGACCAAACGGCTTTGCTTCATCATTTCGTTTATCAATTTTATTTTTAGGTGTATTTTTTGCTAAATCCTCTAAACTTGAATTTGCAACTGCATCATCTGGAATTATATATTGACGTTTTGAAAACCCATTCATTTCAGGTGTAATCAGTGGTTCAAGTAATTTAGCTGCAAGTTTATAATCTTCGCCAGCATATGCATTACACATATAAAGAGCATATTCTCCAGCATTCGCACGATAACCTTCTTGAAATTGAGTCCATATTGTATCAAAATATGCTACATCTCCATTGTGCCAAAACAATGAACTTAATTTGCCATTCAAATCATATTTCGAATTTTTATTTGAAAATTCTTTTGGCGGATTTTTTAATCGCCATTCAAAATATTTTAACGGCGAATATTTACCTGATTTCAACACAACCTCTTTGGTAAATGGCTTAGCTTCTTTTTCAAACCATAAAGAATCAATTGACATGCGCCACAAAGCACGAAAAACATCATTACCAAATTCTGGTTCATTGCGAATCGTTCCATCTGTCAAGGTTCCATTTTCACGAACATCTACCCAATCCGGCAATAAATTCGGTGCAGGCCGCCGGCCAGAAGGATCATTGGCATATTTTTTTCCATCAATGACCAACGTATTCAATGGAATTTTTGCTGCATCACGAAAAATGCGGTAAGACGAAGGAACTAACTGCATCCAATCATGTTTGGTATCAAAATCATCAAAAATACGATAACTGGCAGGCGACAAATATCCAGGCTCAATACTTTTCATATTGTTTCCGCCCATCATATATCTAACGCCATGATATACCTGAGTATTTTTATCCCATAAATCATTCAAAATAGCTTTAGCTTGCCACTGATAATTTAGCGGATGATCTTCAGCTTTGCCTTTTTTGTAACTCCCCCATCGACTATCTGCAAAAACAAGAGCTAAAGCAATATCACTATCAGCATCAGCAGCATTATCCCACCCATCTCGCCAGGGAACATTTGGATTATTTTCTTTTGAAGGAGGTTGCCAACGATAAAAAATAACGCCATCCTGTTTACCAACTCCATTATTTTGTGACGCAATAGTAGGTATCCATCGCCACGCGAATAAATGGTCGCTAGCAACATTCATTTCCTCAGGTGTTGTCCATTTATTTTCAGGACTATTGATATCTTTCCAATAATAAAAAGATTTCTGGATAT
>CAYUBI010000083.1:0-3199 GCA_964443005.1 uncultured Candidatus Marinamargulisbacteria bacterium | reverse complement strand
TATGACATCGTTGTAAATTGTGATACGTCCATTTCCAGACTTTATCAAAAGTTTTTTTATCATTCATCCAAACCGCACGCAGCATGGCATAAGATGAGGCTTCGGAAACAACAATATATTCAAATGGTTTTTCTGGGTGACTCCAATCAATGTCTTTGATTCCATCATTATCAGCATCTCCACCATCTGGAAAAGCTAACGGGCGTCCATCATCAAGAATCATTTTGGGATGTTTGAATTTTTGAGACCACCAATCGCCCTCAAAATTCTCATGATTAACATAATGACGCCAATTATCAGCAAGATTCTGATTAACTTGAGCGCGTACACGATTTAAAGATTCAAAATCGTGCTTTTTTTGAATATACTTAAAAAATTCTATACCCAACGTACCCAAAACTATAAAGGATAAAATAAAAACAATGGCCATCAGATGTTGACGGCTCAGCCGTTTTTTGTACGATTTAAGCCAAACAAAAATTGACTGGTTCACAATTACCCCAATTACGGAAATTTTTTAGTATTATATCACCATTTTTTAATTTCGGTATGGGGAGATTTATATTCCACGACAATTTAATTATTCAAACTTTTTTGCAAATTTTCGCTGAACAGCACGATACGTCCATGGTGGGTCAGGATTGCGCTGTATCCAAAGACCGGCCTTTAACTGTTGAGATGAAGCTTCTAGCGCACCAAAACTAGCATCATGAGAATACTGACGATACCACCAAGCAAATCCTGCACGAACCATTTCTTTATTAACATTGAGAGACAAAACATAGACATCACCCAACCAGCGACCATAATGATCGTTACCCGAAACATTAACTGAAACAACTTTAGTTGAACATAAAGATGAAAAAAATTTCCTAGCTTGTTGACCAAACGGCTGACTCTTTTCTGGAGCATCAATATGTTGAAGCCGTATTCGCTGCGCTTTTCCATTGTACATAATATCGATTGTATCGCCATCCAGCACATGAACAACATTACCCGTAACCCAAAAGGAATAGGTCAATGAACTCATTAATAGAACCCAAAAAAGCATGAATCTCGTGCGAAATTTCATGAATCAAATCTAAGGCATTAATTAATAATTCTGATCAAAAATCAACTTGCCTTCTTGATCAAAGGAGCGACGACGTAGTTTTTCGCCGTTTTTATAAGTATCAATAAACTGAATATCTCCATTTGGGAAAAAAACACGAACATTCCCCTCTAATTTTGACTTAAAAGGTGATTTATCTTTTATAATAACAGCTTCAGTTGTAACATTTTTAACAGAATCGTCAATTTTCTCATTTTGATAAGTGATTTGTTCTTTTAAAGTTCCACTTTCACGGAACCGTTTAACTGTTCCATCTGGACTACCATTAATATAAAAAGCTTCTTCCATTAATACTCCGCTTTTATAATATTTTTTTGAGGGTCCATCGAGTTTCCCTTTTTTATAGTTTGATTCTTCCATCACTGTTCCGCTTTCTTCATACATCCGAAAAACCCCATCCTTATTACCGAATTTGTAATTAGATTCTTCTTGTAATGCTCCACCTTCAAAGTATTTTTTTGAACTACCATGCAATCTGTCATTAGAGAAACTCAATTCTTCTTGCAAAGCTCCACTTTCAAAATAGCGTTTTGAAATCCCATCCAATTTGCCTAATTTATACAAGGCAACTTCATGAAGCAAACCATTGGTATAATATTTTTTGCAAAAGCCATCTAGCTGTTCATCTTTATAAGTCCATTCAATTTGTATTTCACCTGTATCATAGTATTCACGAAACGTTCCATCTACAATTGCACCCTCTTCAGATTGCAACTGACCATTACTACCATAGTGCTGAACAGCAACTTGCTCCCCTGACTTATAAAATGTCTTAACCACATTCCCCTTTTTGTCAGTAGTTGATTGCAAGGTCAAATCACCAGCCCACACTATTGACACACACACTACGCAAATTAACAGCACTTTTTCAAAAAAGTTCATAACTGTCCCCCTTTTTTTCACATTCGATATTTTTATCATACCGATTAAAAATCAATTTATCAAATCATACAACTTTACTATTCTTTACTCAGCGCCCACAAAATTCCTTGATAAGTGCTGATATGCGTACGTAATTGCCGATGCTTAGCATTGACTGCCAATCGAAAACCAAAATGAGTCGTATTATACACTACTACACCAAAATTATTACTAACAGCTTCCTGCCACTCGCCATAAGGAATTGCAGACCCAATTGCAACATAGCCAAATCCACCTGAATCTGTTGAAAACGGACTATCCATGGCATACCCAAGATTAACATCTATTGCACCAATAACACCCCATTTTTTTGTCCGATCTGCAGGCATGTTGTTCCACGATTGATGCAAGGTTTGCATAAACAAACTAGTCGGACGCAAATCCGAAAGCTCGCCAATAAATGGCAACGAAGTGATGACACCCTCGTGTGGCGTACCAATAGTCAATACTCGATACACTCGCGACCAGGTTCGCGGTGCTAGCGTCATATAACAACGGCTAACCAACCCACCCATACTATTTGAAATTATGACAACTTTTTCTGTTTGTGCCAATGCACAAATTTTTTCAATCATCAAATCCAATCGATGTGAATATACCGTCAAATTGCCATTGAATGTTTCAAACAACGAATACGGCGTATAATAGGTAACACTCCAGACCCACCGGTCAGGTTTAATTCCTTTATAATTATGATAAATATGAGAATTGTCTAGCATGCCCATGACAAAATAATTTTGACTTACAAGTGTTTCAATTGTAGGTGACCAGCGCTCTGGAGAACTGGCAATTCCATGTACAAAAACAATGGGATAATTTACTAAATCGCCAAAATTAAAAACTGCTTGCACAGTAGAGTCAAGCGTTTGCGCTACCCCATTTAAAAATGTCACAAAAACACTAAAACAAAGGAGCATTAATTGACAATATACACGCACTTACCTCACCCCCTAGCCCCCTCTCCCGTTGGGGGGAGAGGGGAGTACTGCAGCTAGTTAACAACCTTCGAATGACATTCTTTGGGAACAGTTTATCATCAAAATTTCACGCAAACAATACAGACTAACTTCACCCCGTGCCCCTGTTTTAAAGGGCGGTTCGCGAACCGCCCGTACGTTAAACCAATATTCCATATTTGCATGCAATATTTTCTATACGTATATCGCT
>CAYUBI010000082.1:0-9320 GCA_964443005.1 uncultured Candidatus Marinamargulisbacteria bacterium | reverse complement strand
CAGTTATTGAGATCGCCAATACAGTCTATGTATTTGAGTTTAAGCTAGATGGCACCAAAGAGCAAGCGCTACAACAGATTAAGAAAAACGACTATGCTCAAAAGTATCAGGGTACTACAAAGCAGGTTGTGTTAGTGGGCGTAGAATTTGACGCAGTAAAGCGCAATATTGGGGAGTGGGTAAGCGAATAACTTCACTGTTAGGTAGTCTTTTTATATGACGTGCTGACATTGGCTGAAAAACGTAAATCGAATGCGAAAAGTGTGGCTAACACCTAAAGAGATTAAATCCAATTTGTTGTTATCTAATTATAAAGGGGGTATAATACACGTTATGCGAAAAATTCTTTTTGTTTGGATAATCAGTTCACTTTTTCTTTTTGGAAACGCTGCACTTAACCCCAAAAAAACCAGCACTAGCAATATACAAACTAGCACAACTATCATTGCACAAACACTTAAAGTTATTAAAATTAGTATTACTGGCAATATTCAAACGCCAACAGACATTATCGTTAACTCACTCGTTTCCAAAATTGGCGAGGAATTAATTACGGAAAATGTTATTAAAGATTTACAAATGATTTCTCAGCTAAGCACAGTAACTGACGTTAATGCAGACACCCAACAAATGAGCGACCATGAAATCGAATTAATTTTCACAATTCAAGAACCTGTTGCCATTCGCGCCTGGGAAATCAAAGGCATGACTGTTTTTAAAATCGACCAACTCATTCCTTCCTTAAATCTTGCAATAGGCGTTACAGCAACTAATGCACGTATTCGTGAGGTTCTTGAAGCCTTAGCTGCTTTTTATCGGGACAAAGGATATGTATTAATGCGTGCCATTGATATTCAAAATCCAACAGCTGAAGATCCACGCGTTATTATTAGTATTGCTGAAGGTGAAATTGAAGATATTTTTATTAGTGGAAATTACAAAACAAAAACGTATGTTATTATGCGAGAACTAAGTTCTCAACCAGGTTCAGTATTTAATATTAATACAATGAAAGACGATTATCGTAATTTAGTTAATTTAAATTATTTTGACGATGTCCGTTTTGGAAATCCAAGTCCAGGTATTGACTCCAAAAAAGCAGTAATTACAGTTGAAGTGAAAGAAAAACGATTTGGGACTTTGAATTTCGGCGGCGGCTATGGTCAAACAGATGGATGGTTTGGTTTTACTGATTTATCTGCAGATAATGTTATGGGCGACGGCTATTCGTTAGGGATCAAAGGCCAATGGGGACAGCGCAGAACTACTTATCAATTTAAGTACTTTAATCCATGGTTTTGGCCAGATCGGACTTCCATGCAGTTTCGCTTATGGCGTACAGATGGAATTGTTGATGATGGCCAAGGATTAGATGCATTTCGAACTGGTTGGGATATTACTGTAGGGAAATACTTATCCAAGCATGTTATGGGTAATGTTACGTTTCGTAATGAGGATGTGCAGCCAACCTCCAGTGTCTTTATTCCTAATTATTTGGTGCGTTCTATTGGCGGTTCTCTTAGTTATGATACGCGAGACTTTTTTCTGAATCCGACACAAGGCGAAAACTTTTCAGTAGGTGCCAAAACATCCTTAATTATGTTGGGTGCAACCATTGAATTTTTAAAAGTTAATGTATCTTTAAGCAAGTTTTGGCCAGTAATGGACAAGCTTGTTTTGGCAGTAAGAGGCAGCTATGATGATGCGTTTGGCACTATTTTTGATACTGAGCGATATTTTATGGGTGGCGCAACAACCGTTCGTGGCTATCCAGACAATAACCCTATTGGCAGGGGGGATCGGCGTATGATGACAAATGTTGAACTTCGTTGGCTTTTAGATCCTAGCCTTCAGTTAGTCGCCTTTTATGATATTGGCCGCATTATGAAAGGCAATAGCTCTTCTAGTTTTGTTGGTGATGACAGATGGCGCAGTGGAATGGGCGCAGGAATTCGTTTGCTAACCCCGTTGGGGCCGATTCGTTTGGATGTAGGTTGGGGTGATGGATCGCCAATTTGGCATTTTAGTATGGGGCAAACGTTTTAATTAAAAAGGAGACAAAAATTGATGAGACATTTTAGTATTTTTGCATTTGCAGGATTAATATCGTTAACGTTTGCAATAAATATTGGATACATTGATTTACAACAAACGTTTAATGATTATAACAAAACAATGGCTATTCGAGCTGACATGCAACTTAAAGAAGACACGTATAACACTATTCTGGCAGATAAACAAAAAAATGTGGATGAAGCCAAAAAGAAAAATGCTGATGAACGAACCATTAACCAAATGATGGCAGACATTGAAAAAGACCTTGCACCCCAAAAACAAGAGCTGCTGGAGCTTAATCGGCAATATGCCCAAGAAATTCAGGCAGATATTGTTATTGTTGTTAAAGAAGTTGCCAAACTAATGAATGTTGAAATTGTTTTAGACAAGAAAAGCATTGTTTGGGGTGGGCTTGATATGACGCAATTGGTTATTGCCAAATTAAACAAATAATAGCTAAATGAAATTGTCGACGCTTGCTGCTATTATTGGCGCGGAACTTATTGGAAATGATGCAGAAATTTCCGGAATTAATAGTTTGAATAATGCAACTGCAACTGAAGTTAGTATCTTATTAGATAACCTATATTTACATGATGCTCATCAATCGTTAGCTAAAGCCATTGTTACCAATCATAGAATGCTGTTATCTAAACAAACTATTCTTTTTCATCCAAATCCGCGCTCAATTATGGCAACATTATTATCCATGTTTGCGCTGCCTAAAAAAACAAATATTGGAATTTCAAAACTAAGTTCAGTTGGAGAAAATGTTGTTATTGGACACAATGTATGGATTGATGACTTTGTTAAAATTGGTTCTGGAACCCAATTAGGCGAAGGAGTTCAGATTTATAGCAATGTAACCATTGGGAACAATGTTTGTGTGGGTGCTGGCACAATTATTTTTCCTCACGTAACTGTTTTTGATGGAATATCCATTGGTTGCCGCGTTATTTTAGAAACCGGTTGCAAAATCGGCACAGAAGGCTTTGGGTTTGTTCTCGATTCCTCCCAAGCCTATACCAAAATTCCACAATTAGGTTCTGTCATTATCCACGATGATGTTGAGATTGGGGCAAATACGTGTATTGATCGAGGAACTCTAGGCAATACCATTATTAAAAAAGGAACCAAAATTGATAATTTAGTTCATATTGCACATAATGTTTGTATTGGAGAAAATTGTGCGTTAACAGGTCTTATTGCGCTGGCTGGAAGCACAGTTATTGGCGATCGAGTTCAATTTGGCGGACAATCCGGAACTGCTGGACATTTACGTATTGGAGATGATACTGTAGTAATGGCGCGAACAGGTGTGACCAAAGATATCCCAGCAAAATCAATTGTATCAGGATTTCCGGCACAAAATCATCACGATGAAATGACGCTACAAGCTAAGATTCGACATTTTTTTTCTAAAAAAGGAGTAGTAAATGAGTTATAAACAATTAATTGGTGCATGTATGATGTTGGGGGTGAGTGTAGCGTTTGCGTTGCCGTCATTATCAGGGATTAGTGGCTTAGTAAATATGCCAACAGCTGAAGCGCTTCGGTACAAAGAATTTAATTCAGGATTCGCTTTTCAAGGTGATGGAACTAACAAAAGCCTAAAATATTTCACAAATGTTGGGATTTTCAATGGTGTTGAGGTTGGCTTTATTGGGGATACATCCAAAGAAGGCGTTTATATTAATCTCAAGTATTATATGCTAAGCGACAAAAGTGACAATCCGTTAGCGTTGGCTTTTGGTTTAACCAATGTTTCGTCATGGACAAACACCAGCTTATTCTTAGCACTTTCTAAGCGCCTAAAAGGTGACATTGGCGTGCATTTTGGATTTAATTCCAACATTTCGTCAAGTACGATTTCTCCGAGTTTGATGTTAGGTGGCGATGTTGAAATAGCCAAGAATTTGGTAGGCATTGCAGAAGTAATTGGTGGCAATTCAGATTGGGCATTTAGTACAGGTGCACGGTATTTTCTTAATACAAATGTATTATTAAATTTCATGGCTTCTGACGTTTTTAAAGGTTCACGAACCATTTCAGATACATTTTCAATTGGCATTGCTTTAGTTGATTTTATGTAATACGCGATCATGGCGCGAACACTTGCTGCTGCAGTTCAATTAAAGGGTACTGGGCTGCACAGCGGGTTACCTGTTAGTGTTCGCTTAATTCCACAACCTCGCGGATATGGAATTTGTTTTATACATACAGAATTCCCGAATCAAGAAATACAATCATGTCCAGCTAATGTTGAAGCAGTCTATTTGGGAACAAATTTAAGTCATGGCAACATTACTATTCGTACTACTGAACATCTGATGGCGAGTTTATATGCTATAGGGATAACAGATTTGCGTGTAGAACTTTCACAAAATGAACTACCTGTTATGGATGGGTCTGCACTAGAATATAGTAACCCATTAGCTAAAATTGGCGTTGTAGATCTGGGAACGACCTTGCCGTTGTTAATAACAAAACCTGTATTTGTTGAAAAAGACGATAGTTTTCTAGTTGCACTACCCTTTTCTGGTTTTAAAATAACGTATACTGTTGATTATCGCCCCACAATAATAGGCGTGCAAACCTTTATTTTTGAGCAAGGGAAAACGGATTTTCTTGCAGAAGTAGCTCCAGCCAGAACTTTTGGCAATCAAAACGAGTTAGAAACACTGCATTGTCAAGGATTAGCTTTGGGTGCTTCCTTAGACAATGCCTTAGGCATTGATCACGATCATTACTTAAATGCTGTTCGTTTTTCAGATGAGGCTGTTCGACATAAAACCCTTGATCTTTTGGGTGATCTTTATCATTTGCGACGCCCAATTCAAGGCCATATTATTGCTTACAAATCTAGCCATTTAATTAATGCAGAACTCGTTAAAAAACTCGATTGTATTTTTGCTAATGAATAAGATGAGGATATGCGTTTGCCGTGTGCCCCTTCATCGCGTTATAATGTTAATGGGGCATGTGCGTAACAAGAAAGGATAAGGTATGTTTTCACGATTTACACAAAAAGCGATTCAAGTCATTATGACAGGGCAAAGTAAAGCTAAAAAACTTAAAAATAGCAGTATTGGGACTGAACATATTTTGTATGGCATTTTAAAAGATGATGACAATGTTGTTGTAACTAGCTTAAAAAAAATTAATTTTGATCTCAATTATCTTAAAAATGTAGTAATTGACTATTTAGAAAACAATAAAGGCTCTTTTCAATTAGAAAACATTCCTTTTTCACCTCAAGTGAAATTAATTTTGTCCTCAGCTTGGGATGAGGCAAGACAATTGGGCCATAGTTATGTGAGTGTTGAGCATATATTTTTAGCACTATTACGCGAACAAACTGGCGCTGCAAGTAATATTATTTCGCAAGTTGGACTGAATAATGATAAAATTCGAGATGCAGTCTTATCAACACTTAGCGAAAGTGTCGGAGATGATACACTCAAAGAAAGCTTTGCTAAAACTGAAACACCCACCTTGGAATTATTTGGACTAGACATTAGTTGGCTTGCCAAAGAAAACAAATTAGATCCTGTAATTGGACGAAAACGCGAAATCGAACGCATTATACAAATTCTTAGCAGACGAACTAAAAACAATCCAGTATTAACAGGTGAAGCAGGTGTCGGAAAAACTGCAATTGTCGAAGGCTTAGCTCAGCGAATTGTTTCAGGAGATGTGCCAGAAATTCTCAGAGGCAAACGTGTTGTTAACCTAGACTTAGGCCTACTCATTGCAGGAACTAAATTTAGAGGCGAATTTGAAGAGCGCATTAAACGTATTATGGAAGAAGTTAAACGAGCGAAAAACGTTATTTTATTTATTGATGAAATTCATACGTTAATAGGCACTGGAAGTAGCGAAGGCAGTTTAGATGCAGCCAATATTCTTAAGCCAGCATTGGCTCGAGGAGAATTGCAATGTGTTGGCGCAACAACGCTAAACGAGTACAGGAAAAGCATTGAACATGATAGTGCTTTAGAACGCCGATTTCAGCCAATTATGATTGATCCGCCGTCTGCAGAAGATACCTTGCAGATTTTAAAAGGCATTAAAGCTCGCTATGAAGATTTCCACAATGTATCTTTTACAGACGAAGCGCTCAAAGCTGCAGTTACGTTATCTATTCGGTACATTACCTCTCGGCAGCTTCCGGATAAAGCAGTTGATTTAATTGATGAAGCTGCTTCACGTGAAATGCTCAATGCATCCAAAGCTAGAATGCAGGCAATTAAAGACAAAAAAGAACCTGTTGATAAAAACATAAAAGTATTTGTAACAGAACATTCGATTGCAGAAGTTGTTGCAACAGCTACAGGTATTGATGTGATGGACATTTCCGAGTCAGACTTTAAAAAATTGTCTGAAATGCCAGCAGTATTAATGGAAAATATTATTGGCCAAAATCTAGCAATCGGACATTTAACCAAAGCGATTAAGCGTGCCAAAGCTGGACTAAAAGACCCCAAGCGACCTACAGGTTCTTTTTTATTCATTGGACCCTCGGGTGTTGGTAAAACAGCCTTAGCGAAAATGTTAGCCAAATATTTATTTGGTTCCGAAGATAATCTGGTACGCATTGATATGTCTGAATATATGGAAAAGCATACAACGTCACGATTAATTGGTTCACCTCCTGGATATGTTGGTTACAATGAAGGTGGATTGCTAACAGAACCGGTTCGACGTAAGCCCTATTCAATTGTTTTATTTGATGAGTTAGAAAAGGCTCATCCAGATGTAGCCAATATTTTGCTGCAAGTAATGGAAGATGGCAGATTAACAGATTCAACTGGGCGTGTTGTTGATTTTCGAAATACTATTATTATAATGACCTCCAATGTAGGATCTAAGTTAATTGAAAAAGGAACAACATTTGGGTTTTCAACAACTGAATCTGGCACTCTTGAACAAAATGATTATGACAAAATGAAAGAAAAAGTCTTAAATGAATTAAAAGAATCGTTTAAACCAGAATTTCTAAATCGAATTGATGATATTATTGTTTTTCGTCAATTAAACAAGGAAGACATTAAACAAATTATTGATATTATTATCGTGGATTTAAATAAACGACTGGAATCTAAAAACGTACTTCTTAAATTAGCACCAGCAGCCAAGGATTTTATTTTGGAAAAAGGATTTGAAAAAATGAAAGGCGCACGCCCGTTACGTAAAGCAATCCAAGATCATATTGAAGATGCAGTTGCTGACATGGTACTGGAAGGTACCATTAAAACTCATGCTACTGTATCCATTAATATGAAAAAGGATAAACTCAGTTTTACTGTTAAAGAAAAAAAGGAATTGGTTCCGGCTTAGTGGCCAAAACAAAATCTCACTTTATTTGTAGCCATTGTGGATACACGTCTCCACAATGGTTAGGCAAATGCTCACAATGTGAATCGTGGAATACGCTTACTGAAGAAATTGTTTCTTTTTCATCTACGCCTTTTTTTATAGGGCAAGCTGCACAAATTGTTTCTTTTTCAGATATTTCATCTGCAACAGAGCCACGTATTGATACGGGTTGGGCAGAAGTTGACAGGGTTTTAGGCGGCGGCCTAGTTCCAGGGTCTGTGATACTGTTAGGTGGCGATCCTGGAATAGGGAAATCAACCTTAGCCTTGCAATTAACACATCGTTTAGCACAAAATAATCGTCCAGTTTTATATGTGTCTGGCGAAGAATCTCAAGCACAAATCAAATTACGCGCAGATCGCTTGTTTTCAACAATACCGCATATGTGGATGCTTTGCGAAACACGCATTGAAGCTATTGAATCGCGAATTTCCGAATTAACACCTGCTTTTGTAATTATTGATTCCATTCAAACGATGTCAATGAGTGACTTTGCCGCAAGTCCTGGATCTGTTACTCAAGTTCGCGAATCTGCCTTGCGTTTAATGTCTATAGCCAAACGCTGTTCCTTGCCAATTCTTTTAATTGGTCATGTAACCAAAGACGGAATGATTGCTGGGCCAAAATTACTTGAGCATATGGTAGATACTGTTTTATATTTTGAAGGAGATAAACGCAGTCATTTGCGAATTTTACGAACAATCAAAAACCGATTTGGTGCAACTCACGAAGTTGGATTATTTGATATGACCAGTGACGGATTGCATGAATTATTAAATCCTTCGCAAGTTTTGCTAGACTCACACCTTAAACAACCCGGAAATGCCTTAACTTGTATCCAAGAAGGTTCGCGTTCATTGATTATTGAACTGCAGTCATTAGTCATTGATAATCATATGGGCATTCCGCGCAGAACATGTAATGGCTTAGATGCAAATCGGTTATCAATTATTTTGGCAGCACTTCAAAAGCATACCTCTATCATGTTTTCCAATCAGGATGTTTACCTTAATGTGATTGGGGGGCTAAAAATTAGCGATCCGTGCGCAGATTTGGCTATTGCAATGGCTGCAGTCAGCAGTTTTAGGAATCGATCGCTACCTACGAATATGATTGTTTTAGGTGAAGTGGGTTTAGGCGGAGAAATTCGCCCGTTGCATCAGGTTGACCTTAAACTAAAAGAAGCAGCCAGTATTGGCCTTACCCAAGCAGTTATTCCTGCACGTAGTCACGTGCAATATACAGGAGACATGACACTCCATAAAGTCACAACATTGGTTGATGCAATAGCGCTGATTGACTAACTTACCAATTTACTGATTGAGTTGGCGCTGAATATGTTCTAGCATTCGGTCGATTTTTGCGTTCATAATACCTGAATCCATTTCAACCAGAATATCGCCGCTTTCTAATTGCTTGTCTGGCTCAATTAAAAGCGTTTTTGTATCGTGTAAATAGTCTTGCAATTGCTGTCGAGCATTATGAATCACATCATAATCCTGAAGAGATACTTTGATTGTTAACTCTTTTTGTCCAGCTAATTGTTTCAACACAGTTCGAATCATAATTAAAATGATTTCAGGTTTAAGCGTTAATTCTTGCTGAATCAACTTTTTAACTAAAATTAACGTTAAGGCCAGCAGATCTTTTTCTATATCTTCAACTACAAGTTTTGATTTTAATTGATCTAACGCAGTTAAAAAGGCTTGATATTGTGCAATCACTTGCTCCATAACTTCTAATTTCCCTTGAGCTTGTCCTTCTTTTCGAGATTTTTCTAGTTCAATATTTTTAATTAAAGCCAATTCTTCAAATAACGATTGTTTGATGTCATCTTCATAATGTTTTAAATCCATATCAATGGCTATTTTTTTCTTAGCAAGATC
>CAYUBI010000081.1:0-9937 GCA_964443005.1 uncultured Candidatus Marinamargulisbacteria bacterium | reverse complement strand
ACCTTAACAACATCTGAAGTTCGTCATGCACTAAGCAGTTCAGTAAATACTATTGTTCAAATCATTCGCATGGTACTGGAAAAAACACCGCCAGAATTAACAGCAGACATTTTAGATGGTGGCATTAACCTAGCAGGCGGCGGTGCATTATTGCAAGGTATTGATAATTATATTGCAGACGAAACATCTGTGGCAGTTCACATTATGGACGATCCGCTTAGCTGTGTAGCCTTAGGCACAGGAAAAGTCATTGAAGAATATCATAAACATAAAAACAAGTTAATTTTAGGATAACAATCCTATTAGCTCATTTTCTACAAAAATGGAAATGAAAAATCAAATAACAACCCTTGTTTAGACTGATTATTTTGGAACCATCCCAAACTTAAACTTAATGTATTTTGATAAGCAAAATCAAAACGAAATTCTAAAGATCCGCCATATACAATATAAGGCAATCTAGCGTCAATGGACGTATCAAAAGCCGCACTGTTTTCATAAAAAAAGACTGCAGACAATCGTTGTAAAAATAAACCAAATAATACAATATCATTATACTCAATTAATGTTTTATAATATTCTGCAGCACCGATTAATAAGGTATTTCCCTTTTGAAATGTTGCCCACATTCCTCGAACTTTATAATAATAAGGTTCTACAGGGAAAAAAGATAACCGAAAAGGAACCTGATTTCCTTTATTTATCCCTGTAACTCCTTTAAACCTTAAAACATCATTTTGAAATAACCCAGGAAGAAAAACATCAATTTTATTAACCATTCGTGAATTATTTACACCATCTGAATCAATCATGAATTGCTCTCTCAATCCTTTTTCATAGGTTAAAGAAAACGGATACATCTCAGTATTCGCAAACTGATATTCAAGCAAATAGGTTGATAAATTTGTGGTATCATCTTGATACATATTTCTGCCCAGAACCAATCGATGCACTTCCGGTTTATCAATCGACAACCATCGAGTTAAAAACAAAAAATTAGCTGAAAATTCCGCCAACTGAATTGTAGGACTACCTACAGAACTCCGTTTAGATAAATGACTGACCAGTGTTGGCGCAAACATATCATTAACATAGGTTAAATCATAACTATCATTTTGACCGCTATACAAATATTGTCCAGAAAATTGATGTAAATCTAATGGGTCATTCCAATAGGTCACAAGATTAACATAAGAATAGTCTGTGCTTAATAAAAGAATAGGGAATAAATATCGCATCGTAAAATTTGTCCATGGATTATACAAATAATTAGCAGAAACAACTGGAGGAACCAACGTACGAAAAGGGAAGGAATAATCTTGAATTGATGTTTCTGAAATCATGTCCGAGGTGATTCGCATTAACGGCACAAATGCTTGAGTTGCCCCTGAAAGCTCTGCTAAATTAATTAATCGGGTTTCCTGTCCTGTCAAATTAAGACTCACCAGATCATATCCGGATGAATAATATCGAGTTGCAATCATTGCCTCATCCATAACCGAAGCTTCAATCACCGAATCAGAAAGATGAGGATATAACATAACCTGCCGAGAGAAAAGATCAAAGTAACAAAGTTGATAGTGATCCACCATTCCAACAGAAAAATATATTCGAGTATGGTCCCTATTCAAACTTGCATCCCGAAAAGGAACATGCGTAGAAAACAGCACACGAGTTTGTCCAGATAACGGATTCAGCGCTATCAAATTGTAAATAGGGCCCTGTTGCCATTCAATCAACAGTTCATGTTGATCCGAATCATATAAAATATGGGCATAAGCTCCCTGAATGGGTGGAGCAAGCACCTCCTGTAATTTTCCAGTTAATAGATTAATTTGCCATAATGATGTTTTACCCTGCTTGTTTTGAATCATATAAACAACATGACTCGTTTCACCAAATACGGGATTTTTATATCTCCCACCCACTGTTAATTGACGTTTTTCACGCGTCTGAAGGTTAAGCAAGAAAATATCAGAAAATACGTGAAATTGATCTGGATAATCCAGCTTTGAATACGCCAATAAATTTTCGCTTGCACAATAATCATAAAGCTGACCAGCATAATCAACCACCACCTCTTCTCGAAGAGTCAGTCTATCATACTGAATTAATTTAGGAGCCTCATGTTGAGTATCCCGAAAATAAAGATACGAATGAGGCGTCAGCCATTGACCATTGCGTGTATTAGCTCCTGAATGCGTTAACCGCTCTATTTGTAAATTATTATTATTAGAAGGAACTACCCATTTCTGCCGTTGTTCTACTATAAAATCAGAATAAGCCTCTTCCAATGACACAGAATAAAGCGAGCGAAAAGTAGAATCAATCATGCCTGGCTGCCCAGTATTAAATTTAATAAACAATTCAATCAACTTAGCTTTACCATATCGTGAAACCAAATAATCGGTAAATGTTGCGCCAATAACATATCGCGCATTCCCTCCAGGCCATTTTACAAAAGCATTGCTACCAGCTTGAACTAAACTCGGAAAATTATTTTCCTGTGCCATTGCCCTAATAAAATCTTTATAATCAATTCCATCTAAACGCCCACCCTGCGCTAGTTCTCGTTCATTAAATACAGCATATCCTTCAATCATATACAACGGCAAAAAGCGAGAGTTAGAAGCGAGTGGCCCCAAAATTCCTCGCAAACCTGAACCAGATCCAAAACGCATATTTAAATGAATCATGTGCGTAAATTCATGAGTAATAAGATTGCGCATCCATGTATCAGATACTGGCCCCAACTCATTCATATCTGCTGGAGTAATCAACAACGAAATTCGATGAAACACATAATCTGTTGAACCATTTGCATAATCTGCAGAGTCTTCAACAATTAAATCAGTTTTAAATATCGGCTCATAATGTAATTCCCGTGTTACTTGATAATAAATAGGTTCTGCCAAACGTGCGATTGTGTCTGCATAGTCAGAAGTAGCATCAGAATAAAAAATACGAAAATGCGGAGTTTCTTGGACGTGCCAAATGAGTTCCGAAGGATACGTGCTAGCTGCAATCGCACTCTGCGAAAAAACAATAATAGCCATTACGCCGAGTCTTATTATATTTCGAAATAACCATAAAAATATATTAAATTGCATATGTCTATTGTAATCGGCCAAGGCATATTCAGGCAATGGAATTTCACATTAAATCAATTGACGAAACAAGTTCAATTATCGTATGCTATATCAATGCAAAATTTACCAATTTTAGATGTTCAAATTCCTGGGTTTTGTCCTCTTAAAATAGGAAAAGTACGTTCATTATATGAACTTAATTCCCTATACTTACTCGTAACCTCAGATCGAATATCAGCATTTGACTATATTCTTCCACAAGCAATTCCTCAAAAAGGAACGATTCTTACGCAAATTTCGGCTTTTTGGTTTAAGCAAACACGTCACATTATTGAGAATCATGTTGTATCAACTCTACTCACAGATTTACCTCAAGCCTTACAAGCTCATTCGTTAATGCTAAATGGCCGTTTTATGCTAGTTAAAAAAACAATTCCAATTAAAATCGAATGTATAGTACGCGGCTACTTAGCAGGATCCGGATGGAAAGAATATCAAGCCAATCAACATGTTTGTGGGATCAAACTTCCCAAAGATCTTCAAAAAGGAAGCAAACTACCCCAACCTATATTTACGCCCTCAACCAAACCAGATCAAGGGCATGATGAAAACATCACACTTGAGCAAGCAATTGACATTGCAGGAGAAAAAACAGTTCAAATCATCAAAGAAAAAAGTTTAGCTTTATATACCTATGCCCATGATCTAGCGTTAACAAAAGGAATTATTATTGCAGATACTAAATTTGAATTTGGAATATTAGGAAATAATATTATCTTAATAGACGAAGCATTAACTCCAGATTCCTCCCGATTTTGGCCGGCAAATGATTATCATATTGGCTACGAACAGCCCAGTTTTGACAAACAATTTGTTCGTGACTATTTAGAAAGCATTCACTGGGATAAACAACCACCAGTTCCGAATTTACCCGAGGATATAATAACTAAGACATCAAACAAATATAGTGAAGTTTACGAAATGCTTGTGTGTTCCTGAATCCATTGTTCTACTTTTAATTTCAACATAAACAAAGCATCTAATACAGCTTTTTTTCTTACTTCTGAAAGCTGTTGTTGCTCAGCATCTATACGAACTTTTTCGAATTTATGAATAACTTCTTGTGCACATTCTTTAATTAGATTATCAAGATTTTGATCTACCCATGACAAATCCAATTTTGCAATAGCATCAATAGTTTCCTTAACTTGAGCAATTTGCCCTAAAGATAAGGACTCGCCAAAAGCAACTAATTGAATTGTTAACACTAATCGAGAATGAGTAAGTGCCTTGTCCGTTTTTTCAAATTGCTCATTCATACTACTAACTTGCAATTCAGTAAAACCCCATCTATTTTGATTGTCATCAATGGTTTGTTGTACAGACCTCAGCGTCATTTGTAAATCATCCAAGGCTGTAATCGCAAGCTCTTCACGAGGTTTAATTACAATATAATCAACCAAAGGATCACTGGGCAACAACAACGTCTGCGGCGTAGATTGCCGCACGTGTACAGGGACTGAAACTGCTGCTGCTGCAGTCATTAAACGCTGAACGACTTGCGTTACCTCAACGGATCTATTTTTAAAAGAATTAATTTTATCTATATTAGCCAAAGACTTGTTTAATTCGTTTCCAAAAACATGCAAATACTTCATCGCAGCCAATTTAAGCACTACGAGATCTGTTACGCCAGAGGGTGGGAATCTAAACTGATTGGTATTACCATTGAAAACATAATAAGTCTCAGCCTTGTTGGTATCCCTTGATATTTCTTCACCTCGACAAAAGCCATCAATGAATCGCATCAAATAAGCCGAAGACAAAAGCCCAGCCATTACATGACTCAAATTTTCCAATTCTTTTTCAAGGCTAGCTGCTATACGATTTTTCATGATTGCTTCCCCTTGCTTCAAAACTCATACAAACATAACGAACGATTTGTCAAAAAATCTCAGATTATTTTATAGTTAAAGAATGCCCTATTTTACACTAAATTAAACCTAATCAAGCATCGGACTTTTTACAGACTAGAAGGGAATCGATTAAGCGTAAAAATCAATTGTAGAATTTTCAGGCGCAGACTGCATAAAAAATGGACGTGGCATTGAGATCATACGTTTAAATGGCTCAGCAACATCAGGCTCAACAAAAGGCTGATTAGTTTGAACTGGCGCATGTACTTCCTGCATTGCTTTGCGATACGCCAATTTTTGAAATGTATCTGTTTGAGCCGGAATATCTGAGGAAATAGAATAAATCATTTTCGTTTTTTCTCCCACGGTGAATGAATCAAAGCTTGCGCAAATACTTGATGAATATGAGTAACTCCTACAAAAGATATTGTATCACGAATAACAGCAGGAATATCAGCAAGTTGTTTTTCATTTTCTTTAGGAATCAACACTTTATGAACCTGTGCTTGATGCGCTGCTAATATTTTCTCCTTTAAACCACCAATTGCGAGAATACGGCCTTGCAAGGTCACTTCGCCTGTCATAGCAATATGCGCTTTCACAGGAATTTTTACAATTGCCGAAATCATGGCTGTAGCAATAGTAATTCCAGCACTGGGCCCATCTTTTGGCACAGCACCTTCTGGAACGTGCACATGCAAATCATGTTTAGAAAAAAACTTATCCTTAAGCCCTAATGCACGGCTTTGAGACCGAAGATAGCTTAAAGCAGTTTGCGCAGATTCTTGCATAACATCGCCCAGTTTTCCTGTTAAAATTAGCCGACCTGATCCTGGCATAACTGCAACCTCAATAGGCAGTGTGTCGCCTCCTGCTACAGTATAAGCCAGACCCAAAGCTACACCAACCCGATCTTTTCCCTTAGCTAATTCACGATTATATTTTGATGGCCCTAAACTAAAGATGACATCCTCTGAAGACAATATAACTGTATGTTGCGGATCATCAATAATTCGGCGAGCGACCTTACGAAACAAAGCTGCAATATTACGTTCTAATTCTCGAACTCCAGCTTCACGAGTATAATGAACAATCAACAGTTCTAATGCTTCATTTGTTATAGAAACCTGATCAGAACTTAAACCAGATCGCTCTCGCGTTTTTGGAATTAAAAATTGTTCAGCAATCGACTTTTTTTCTTCGACAGTATAGCCGCTTAATTCCATAACTTCCATTCGATCCAACAATGGAGCAGGAATCGAATAAGTAGCATTAGCTGTTGCAATAAATAAAACTTGACTTAGGTCATACGGAACCTCCAAATAATGATCCGAAAACGCATGATTTTGTTCAGGATCAAGAATTTCCATTAACGCAGCACCTGGATCGCCACGATAATCCGTAGCCAGCTTATCAATTTCATCGAGCAAAATAACCGGATTCAGTGTTTTCGTTTTTTGAATGGCCTGAATAATGCGTCCAGGCATTGCACCAACATAAGTTCGACGATGTCCACGAATTTCAGCTTCGTCACGAATACCTCCTAGTGAAATTCGTGCAAATTTTCGGCCTAAAGCTTCTGCAATAGATTTACCTACAGATGTTTTGCCAACTCCAGGCGGTCCACATAAACATAAAATAGAACTATGAATATTTTTCGTTAACTTTAGAACAGCAAAATATTCAATAATACGCTCTTTTATTTTTTCAAGACCAAAATGACGCGTATTCAACCATTGATCTACTTCTGCTAAATTGATGGGCAAATCAGGTTGAGATTGCCATGGCAAATCAAGCAGCCAATCTAAATAGGTTCGAATAATTCCAGACTCAGAGGATAATGCTGTCAAATGTGTTAACCGATGTAATTCCTTCAGCGCTTTTTTTTCGATATCAACTGGCATATTTGCCTGTTCAATTCGCTGTTCATAATCAGATTGCTCGTGAATTCCTTCCTGATCATTTCCAAGTTCAGACTGAATAACCTTTATTTTTTCTTTTAAATAATACTCTTTTTGAACACGATCTAAATTATGTTGAACACGATGATTAACTGTATCTTCAACCTTTAAAAACTCTATTTCCTGACTAATAATTCCTAATAAATAGGTAATTCGCGTTGTAACATCTAACGTTTCTAAAATATGCTGTTTATCTGTACCCTTGATAATCATATAAGAAGCAATTAAATCTGCAGTACGACTAGGATTTTTTCGATCTATAATAGATAGTAGCGTTTCCGCTGGCATTTTCTTATTCGACTTGACATAGTGCTCGAAAATTACAACTAACTCTTTACCTAAATCAATCAATGCTGCATCAGGATCATTAAGAATATCTGATAATTCAATAATTTCCGCAGAGAAATATGATCCATCTTCTTTTATAGCACTAACCCGAACACGTTGAATACCTTCTACCAGAATTTTGATTGTAGTTTCCGATACCCGAACTAACTGAACAATCTTTGCAAGCGTACCTATCTCATATAAATCCGTGATACTAGGCGATTCAACCAAATCAACTTTTTGTGCAACAAAAACAAGCTCTTTTTGCCGAGCAAATGCATCTTCCAGTGCTGCAATAGATTTTGCACGTCCTACAAAAAGTGGCATAATCATATGAGGATATAACACCATATTACGAAGCGGAAGAACAGGATAACGAGTCTTAACGCTATAAGATGATGACTTGCGAGGCATTAGGCCACTTGGTCAGACCACGAATCAATAATTTTTTGGGCCTGGGGGAAATGTAAAATAATCTCTGCCGCAGTAATCATAACTGCACGTTTATTTTTTTGAGAAGGAGCCTCAAACATTAAATCCAACATCACTGTTTCAACGATAGAACGTAAAGCTCTAGCACCCATTTTCTTTTTTTTAGCAAGATAAGCTATTAGTTTTATTGCAGCAACATCATAATTAAGATCAATTTGATCAAATTCCATTAATTTTTGATATTGCTTAATCACTGCATTTTTAGGTTCAGTTAAAATACGGATCATATCGTTTTCAGTTAATTCATTCAGCGTTACCAATACAGGCAACCGTCCAATTAATTCCGGAATAATCCCATATTTAAGCAAATCTTCATGAATAACTTTCTGCGTAGTTCCTTTAGATGTTTCCTGTATTTGAACATCGTCATCACTTTTAAAGCCAATAACATGAATATTATTACGTTGCTGAACAATTTTTTCCAATCCATCAAATGCTCCACCACAAATAAAAAGAATATTGGACGTATCAACCTGAATAAATTCTTGAGAAGGATGTTTGCGTCCGCCATGACTTGGAACATTAACAATCGTACCTTCTAGCATTTTCAATAAGGCTTGCTGAACACCTTCCCCAGAAACATCACGAGTAATAGATGGATTTTCACTTTTACGTGAAATCTTGTCTATTTCATCAATATAAACAATGCCTTGCTGTGCCAACGAAACATCTCCATTAGCGATTTGAAGCAACCGAAAAATCATAGTTTCAACATCTTCGCCAACGTACCCTGCCTCAGTTAGTGTAGTTGCATCTGCAATAGCAAAAGGAACATCCAATGTTTTAGCCAAAGTCTGCGCCATTAATGTTTTACCACTACCCGTAGGCCCAACCAACAAAATATTTGCTTTTTGAAGTTCTACATCATTTTTCGCTTTTGTCATACCGTGTTGCAATCGCTTAAAATGATTGTATACTGCAACAGATAAAACCTTTTTTGCTTCTTCCTGACCAATAACATAAGCATCCATCGAACCATAAATATCTTTAGGTTTCTTCATAGTTTTTTGAAGACGTCGATTCGGCCGCACTATTTCGCTAGGATCACCCGCACTAACTTCCGTTTCTTCTTGAACAGCTTCATTACACAAATCAACACATTCATTACAAATATATGCGTGATCGCCAGCAATTAATTTATCGACTTCATCTGAAGATTTTCCACAAAAAGAACAAATCAAGCTAGTATCTTTGCGTTTCATAAAAATATTACTTTTTATTTCCCTTACTTGTAATCATCTGATCAATCAATCCATACTTAACAGAATCTTCAGCAGAAAGATAAAAATCCCTATCTGTATCTTTATGAATAACGTCACTGGACTGACCTGTACAATCAATGAGAATTTGATTCAGATATTGCTTTAATCGTAAAATTTCTCGCGTTTGAATTTCGATATCTGTAGCTTGCCCTTGCGCACCACCCAATGGCTGATGAATCATAATTCGCGAACTTGGTAACGAAAACCGCTTTCCTTTTTCGCCTGCTGCCAAAAGAACAGCGCCCATACTTGCAGCTTGTCCAATACAAATCGTAGACACAGGAGATTTAATAAAACGCATCGTATCATAAATCGCCAAACCAGCAGTAACAACGCCTCCAGGAGAATTAATATACAAACTAATATCTTTCTCACAATCATCTGCTTCTAAAAAAAGCAATTGCGCTACAACCAAATCAGCAGTAACATCATTAATTTCGCCTGTAATAAAAACAATTCGCTCTTTTAATAAACGTGAAAAAATATCATATGAACGTTCTCCACGTCCAGTTTGCTCAATAACCATTGGAACTAATGAGGACATAATCTGCTCCCTTATTTATCTTTTATTTTAGCTTCCTTAACAATAAGGTCAAGGGCTTTTTCTATCATAATATCTTGCTTAATCAATTCCAAAAATGTTGTTCCGCCGCGCAAACAAAAGTCATCCAAAGTTTCATCAGGCTTAAGTGCATTCTTTGTTTTTAATTTGGTTAATTGCTCTTCATCAGTTACAGCCATTTTTTCTGCTTTAAAAATCGCTTCTAAGCATAACCGACTTTTTACCGTTTCTGCAGCTTCTACTTGATACTCATCTCTAAAACTCTGAAGACTTTTTTGTGTATACCGAAAATAATCTTCCAGCGACATTTGATTTCCAGCTAGATTAG
>CAYUBI010000080.1:0-10266 GCA_964443005.1 uncultured Candidatus Marinamargulisbacteria bacterium | reverse complement strand
CCTCAAGCCCATACAGCATATAGCATTAGCCTGTTTGTTTAAGGGGTAAAACCCGTACTAAGAATAGCAGAATACTGTTCTTGATTCATTGGACAACACAATAAATCCTTGGTCTCTTGATTAGTATTTAATTTAAGTTGTTTTTTTATCAATCCGATAAGGTTGTCAGATATATCCATGCCTGAATGAGAAAAGTACGTATAGGCGGTTGTCATTTTCCCATCACAAAAATAAGTCAGGTAAATATGATGGCGTTGGTCTTCTACAAATCCTTTTTTCTTTAAATTTTTGATTGCAGTTTTTTTACTGATGGCCATCAATAAACGTGAACGTATTTTGAAATAACCGCTTTAACTCTAGCGCTTTTGGGCTTAATTGATTATCTGGGGTATTCGTATATTTATTATAATGGAAAAAAAGCAAAGCATTAAATTCGTCCAAAGCATCATCTTTTGTTTCACCATGCACAAAAACATTTAAAGCATCACACTCGGCAAAATACAAATCCTCAATTTTATAAAGGCGGATTAATACTGCGGATTTGCTTTCAAGAGAGCAGCCATTTTCGTAAAAATTCCAAATTGGTCCAGGTCCAAAGGGCATTTTTGTATTATTATAAAAGCTTCCTTCACTATCCCGGATGGCTAATCTTTCCCAGTGTTCTGATTCAGATTCATAATAATGTGTAGCCAATAGCGGATAACTTGGTGTTATCGTCGAGGTACTGGTATCTTGTGTTTTAATTGTAGGAATCAGCACAATGATTCACCCTTCAAATAATCAATATATTTTTGCGTCAATATATTATCAAAGACTTGATGTGATTGTATATGGGCCGTTGATAAAAATTCATGGGAGTTTTTGATTTTCATGTCCTCTTTTTTTACAGCAGAATCAATATCCAGAATGAAAGCCTCACTTTCAGAGCCTTTGGCCAAAACAGCAATTTTTGTGGTAATGTTTCCATTTATCGTTTTACTTACGAAATTTAAATCAAGGTTTTCAAAATCCGTACTTAGTGGCGTCGGTAATTTAATATCAATGTTGAAAAAATCCTCAAATGGAACGATTGCTTTCTCACTGTTTCTTGTAAAGGGGATAAGATTTATGTACCGTAGTCCTAAACGAGTAATAGCGCTGAAATTAATTACATCATTGAATTTTGTGAGATAATTTAGAAAACTTTTATGAAAATTTTTGTGACCTGTATATTTATTTTGAAAAAATGCAAACCTATCAATGCCAAGGATCAAGCCCTCGCTAGGGTTCGTAAATGTAATAGGGTTTTGCGGCAAGCTATTATTTTGCTGGAACCCTCCGAATTGAATATTAGGAAATATGTCACAAAATTTTTTATATAATAGGTCTTTTTTCGTATCAATACTTAATTGAGGCCGAAATTGGATTTCACAAATAACGTGGTTTAGTGGTGATTTTTCATATTTTGTCATTTACTACCCCTCTTTTATTAATATGCCACAAAAAAAGGAAATTAAACATAGTATAACATAAAAAAGGATAAGGAATAGGGATGGGGAATAAGGGCTAAAAAGCTGCGAGCGCTCGCTTTTTAGCTGGTAGCCTTACGGGGAATCGAACCCCGGTCTCCACCGTGAGAGGGTGGCGTCCTAGCCGCTAGACGATAAGGCCTCAAATAACAACAATTATGGTATTATAGAGTACTTCATGTTCCTTGAAAACCTGAAAATTAATTCAGTCGAAGTATACTTGCAGTAATATACTTGCATAAAGGAGAATTTAATGAAATTGATTCAAGAAAAATTATCAGCCCATCTAAAAGAACTGACGCATCAAATTAATTCGATAACTGCTTCAAATGGTGATGACATTATTTCTCATGTTAGCTTAGCTCAGGCCTTTGGCGGAATTCGTGGAGTCAAATGCATTTTTTGCAACACTTCCTTAGTTAAGCCAACTGAAGGTCTTTTTATTCAAGGACATGCTGTACAAAGCCTTATTTCGTATCTTCCTGAAGAAATTTTTATTTTGCTATTAACGGGAAGCTTGCCAACTAAAGCCGAACTTAAAGAATTTCAGAATGAAATCAATATTTATAGCAAACTTCCTGACTATGTTGTTGATATACTGAAAGCTATGCCCAAAGACTCGCACCCAATGGCAATGTTTAGTGGAGCAATATTGGCAATGGAGCGTGAATCTGTATTTGCGAAAAAATATACTGAAGGTATTCCCAAAGATGATCACTGGAAATATACCTTGATTGATGGTGTTCGACTAATGGCAGTTGCACCCTCACTTGCTGCAGCTGTGTTTCAAATTAAATTCCGAAACGGAGACATAATTCCCTATAATCCCAAGCTAGATTGGGGAACCAATTTTGCGAAAATGCTAGGAATTGCAGATCCTTCTAATGAATTTGCTCAACTCATTCGTTTATATTTAGTATTGCATTGCGATCATGAAGGTGGTGCTGCGAGTGCAAATGCTAATAAAATTATTGATTCAACCTTGTCAGATGTTTATTATAGTGTTTGTGGAGGATTAAATGCTTTAGCTGGCCCATTGCATGGTTTAGCAAATCAAGAAGTTCTTAAATTTATACTTGCTATTCAAGAAAAATATAAAGGTGCGCCAACCTCAGATCAAATTAAAGAGTATACGAACCAGCTCTTGTCCGGTGGGCGTGTTATTCCTGGGTTTGGACATGCAGTTTTACGAATTACAGATCCGCGATTTGATTGTTTTTATGAATTTGGCAAAACACATTGCAAGGAATCAACTATGTTTAAAATTGTTGAAACCTTGTTTCAAATTGTTCCTCAGGTTCTGATTGAACAAGGAAAAGCTGCAAATCCATGGCCAAATGTTGACTGTATTTCTGGGTCATTGTTATATCATTATGGGCTAACGGAATATAGTTTTTATACTGTGCTATTTGGTGTATCACGTGTAATGGGTTTACTTGCGCAATCTATTCAAAATCGAGGACTTCGAACACCAATTACACGACCGAAATCTTTTGGCTTGCAATGGATCGAAGAAAACGTTCGCAATAAATATTAATATAAAAGCATTTGAAATGTTTTAATGAGTTCAGCTGCTGTTAACTGATATTTTTGATAAAGAATTTTGACGTCACCTTGTTCAATAAAGTGATCCGGGTATCCTACGCCATGAACAGGCCGCATGACTGCGCTACTAGCCATAAGTTCCAAAACAGCAGAATATAAGCCACCGCACAAGGTTCCATCTTCAATGGTTACAATATGTTCAGCACATTGAATATAATTAATTAGCTTTGAATCCAGTGGTTTAATGAAACGAGCATTTATAATCATTGCATTAACTTGCGGATTCATTTTTTCAAGGGCTAATTTGGCTTCGTAAACAGTTGGGCCTGCACCAATAATTAATAGTTTGATTTTTTTATTTTCTTTTGGATCCTTTTCATTAGCGAAAAAAATCTCAGATAATCCATAATTTAACATAGGAATTGCAACATGAGCTTTGCCTGCACCTGATCCCCGTGGATAACGCAAAGCAATTGGCCCTTTTTTAAATGCAACTGCGAATTCCAACATAACGCGCAATTCTGCTTCATCTCGAGGTGCCATAATTGTCATGCCAGGAATGCTGCGTAAATAACTCAGATCAAAAACACCATGATGCGTTGGTCCATCTTCGCCAACTAAGCCGCTACGATCTAAGGCAAAGATAACTGGTAAATTTTGAAGTGCAACATCGTGAATCAGTTGATCATAGCTGCGTTGAAGAAAGGAGGAATAAATGGTTACGATGGGTGTTAGGCCTTGTGTTGCTAAGCCAGCAGCAAAAGTAACTGCATGTTCTTCAGCTATGCCAACATCAAAAAAGCGCTCAGGAAATTTTTCAGCAAATTTGTCTAAGCCGGTTGCTGGACGCATCGCTGCTGTAATTGCAACAATTGTTTGGTTTTCTGCAGCTAATTTGACTAACGTTTCACCTAATACATCAGAATAAGTGAGTTCTGTTTTATGCATTTTTTTGGTTTTTCCTGAAACTAAATCAAAAGAGCCCAAACCATGAAATCGCGTTGGTTCATTTTCAGAATGTTGATATCCTTTGCCTTTTTTAGTAATCACATGCAATAAAACAGGTTTATCAATAGAAGAGGCAAATCGAATCGAACTCATTAATGAAGTTAAGTTATGGCCATCAATGGGTCCATAATAGCGAAAACCCAATTCCTCAAAAATAACGCCTGCTTTTTCATAATTAATAAGTAAATGTTTGGAACGTGCATACAATTTTTCAATACTATGTGCGAGTGAATTACCAATTTTAGGAATCCGATATAACAATTGATCAACTTTTGTTTTAAAAGCTACAAAGGATGGATTTTGGCGTAAAGCTGTAATGTAATCAGCTAAGGCGCCAACAGGCGCAGAAATTGACATATCATTATCATTAAGAATTACGACAAATCTGCGTACATTCCGCGCATTATTTAACGCTTCTAATGCTAATCCGCCAGACAAGGAACCATCACCAATCACTGCAATTACGCTAAAGTCTTGGTGTTTAATGTCCCGAGCTCGTGCAATGCCTAAGGCAGCAGAAATTGAAGTACTCGCATGTCCAGTATCAAAAATATCATGGCAAGATTCTGAACGTTTGGGAAATCCGCTAAGGCCTTGATATTGTCGGAGTGTTGAAAATTGGTTCAGACGTCCAGTTAATAGTTTATGCGAATAACATTGATGCCCTACATCCCAAATAATTTTGTCTTGCGGCGAATGTAGCACTGCATGCATAGCAACTGAAAGCTCGACTACACCCATGTTCGAGGCCAAATGTCCACCATAAGCAGATACCTGTTGCAATATTTCGTTGCGTAATTCACGACAAAGTGTTTCTAATTCGTTGAGTTTAAGCTTTTTTAGGTCTTCTGGTAAATTAAGTTGATGTAGCAGTTTTGACATGCTTAATTATTTCGCTCAAGCACATAATCAACCAGTGCATAAAAAAACGAACAAGATCCCTGAACAGTTGATAAACTTGATTTTGCTTGTTGTCCAGCTTGCTGTGCCAATTGCCTAGCTTGTTCCAATCCAAATAAGGATACGTACGTAGACTTTTGTTTAGCTTTATCAGAGCCCACTGGTTTACCAATCATTTCCTGGGTTCCTATTTCGTCGAGAATATCATCCACAATTTGAAAAGTTAAGCCAACATATTCAGCATAGGATTTAAAAGCAGCCATCATAGCAGGTGAACTTTCTGCCAAACGTAGCGGTGCCATCATTGAGGCAGTAATTAAAACACCTGTTTTTAACTGATGAATCGTTTGGAGTTGCTGTGCTGTAATTGTTTTTCCCTCAGCTTCAATATCCAGAACTTGTCCAGCAGCCATGCCTGTGACTCCAGTTGCCTGTGCAATCATAGATACAGTATCAAGGACAGCTTGGCACGAAAAATAAGCAGGCAATTCACGCGTCATTAGTTCATAAGCATACGTCATTAAAGTGTCGCCTGCTAAAACAGCGACTGCTTCGCCAAATACTTTATGATTCGTTGGTTTTCCGCGTCGATAATCATCATTATCCATACAAGGTAAATCATCATGAATCAGTGAATACGTATGAATTAATTCAATAGCTATAGCTAAAGGCATCATATGTTGTTGAAGCAGACCACAAAAATCACCCACCATTAAAGCCATGACTGGCCGAATGCGTTTGCTAGGTAAAAGTACACTATAACGAAGTGCTTCAACTAGCTGTGAACTAGCTGGGTTAACAAACAATAGTTTTTGCTCTAGGGCGTGATCAATAGCTGATTTCGCTGATTTATAATAGTCCAGGAAGCTCGGCTTGGACGTTGTTTCCTCCAAAGTCTTGTTCATCAATAACTCCCTCTTTTTCAACGAGCTGATAGACTTTTTCTTCAATAGTTTTAATTTCTTTTGTGCAATAATTGGCGTGTTTAATGCCATCTTCATACAGTTTCATCGCTGCGTCCAAATCTAAATCACCTTTTTCCAGTTGATCTACAATTTTTTCTAAGCTTGATAATGATTTTTCAAATTTGGTAGACATGTCTTTTAAATTATATCACAGAAAAATGGTTAAACCATGGGCTTTTTGTTGTTTTTCATCTTGCCCAATTTGAAAAATGTCCATAGACTATAGTCCATGAATCAACGAGTTAAAATTATTATGGGCCCAACTGCTGTTGGAAAATCAAGGTATGCTATGAATTTGGCTGAGGCAGAAGGCTATGAGATTGTTTCTGTAGATTCTATGCAAATTTATCGTTATATGAATATTGGAACTGCTAAACCAACACAAAAAGAACGTGACCGTATACCGCATCACTTGATAGATATCGTAAATCCCAATGACAACTACAATGTATCTCAGTTTTATGCTGATTGTACACGGATTATTCAGCAACTACTGGATCAAGGGAAAAAGCCGCTACTAGTTGGTGGAACAGGGCTTTACCTTCGTGCACTTTTGCAAGGGTTTTCGTTTCCGGTTGCGCCACCCAATGCAGAAATTCGAAACAAATTAACTGTCTTAAATAATACTCATGGTAACGGATATCTTCACCAGCTTTTGCAGGAAAAAGATACCAAATCTGCAGAGCGTATTCATCCGCATGATATTATACGTTTAATTCGCGCACTTGAAGTGATTGAAACAACAGGTATTCCGCTTAGTAGCCATTGTAATTTACAAAAACCGCCCTTTGTTTTTGATGCCCTGTGTTTATCCATTGATCGCGACCGTTTATATTGTGATATTGATTTGCGTGTAGAGCAAATGGTTGAGCAGGGCTTGGTTAAGGAGGTTGCGGATTTGTTAACACAAGGATATTCGCCAGCATTAACTTCTATGCAAGCTATTGGATACAAAGAAATGATTAACGTTGTTTTAGGGAATTGTGCCTTAGCTACTGCAATTGCAAGTATTCAGCAAACAAGTCGTCATTTTGCAAAACGTCAATTAACTTGGTTTCGGCGCTTTGATGGGGTAAAATGGATTGAAAAAGGAGCTTAATTATGTCTGAAATTAATTTCACCAAAATGCACGGATGCGGAAACGATTTTATTTTAGTTGACGGTCTCACTTATAATTTAGATCATCTTGATAGTGGCAAACTTGCAGTTCATATGTGCCAAAATCATTTTGGCATTGGTGCAGACGGATTAATAATCGTTTATCCGTCAACAACTGCTGATATTCGTATGCGAATTTTTAATCCAGATGGTAGTGAGCCAGAAATGTGCGGCAATGGAATTCGTTGTTTTGCACGTTTTGTACATGAAAAGAAAATTATTATGAAAACTGTTTTTTCAGTTGAAACACTGGCTGGGATTATGATTCCTGCTTTGATATTTGCAAATAATGAACTAGTTGCAGTTGAAGTTGATATGGGAAGCCCGAAACTAAAGCGCTCGGAAATTCCAATGATTGGTACTGCATCCCCGTTGGTTTGTGACGAACCTTTTCGAATTGCAAATAAAACGTATAAAATTACAACTGTTAATATGGGAAATCCTCATGTTGTTGTATTTGTTAAAGATGTTACGGCTATTGACCTTTTTAAAATTGGACCCTTATTTGAAAATCATGTTGTTTTTCCAGAGCGCATTAATACCGAATTTGTTGAAGTGCTGAATGCAACAGAAATTCGAATGCGCGTGTGGGAACGAGGCGCAGGCGAAACAATGGCTTGTGGAACGGGTGCGTGTGCTGCAGTAGTTGCTGGGCATTTAGCCAAAAAAACAGAACGAAAAGTGTTGGTTCATCTTTTGGGCGGAGATTTGTCAATTGATTGGCAAGCCCCAGAAAACCGAGTGATGATGACTGGACCCGCAGTTACAGTATACGAAGGATGTACGCACGTACGGCTCAGCTAAATGATTAAAGCCCTTTTTATTGGCTTTTGCATTATATTTATTGGCATTATTTTGTTGTTAATGTCAACGTCTATTGATATTCCAACGCATAATAAGCCGTTGAATGTTGCTCTTTCTACAGTTCATTTTCGAGGATGGGATGTTACGCAAAACATATGGGAAGTTGACGCAAAAAAAGGAACAGTTCCAGTTAATCAGGATGTTTTTGTGTTAACTACAATTCGTAATGGGCATATTAGAAGTAAAACAAATGGGTTATCCATTGATTCGTTAAGTGCAACGTTACTAAAAGTAGATCAATCGCAACAAACGCTTCAGGCAACAAGCATACAAGGAATTTTGCGCTCTTCCCAAGCAAATGCGTTACACATCCAAGCTACTACGCTCAATTATGATGCGAAAACAAAATTAATTGTATTACAGGGAGCGATTAAGCTTGCACAAACTGATTTTCAGATTTTCACTCAGGAGCTTCAGTTTGACAGTACATCACAAAAAATAGAATTTCATAGCCCCTATAAAATAATAAAAAAAAACAGTGTTATTACTAGCAATGAACTAATCATTGATGTTCAGCGTAATCAAGCAGATATCCCTACTCGGTTTATGCTAACTAAACAAATAAATGACAAGCCGCTACTTGTGAAGCCACAAGCTAAATCAACATCAACTAATTTAATCTTACAAGCTAATTCTTTGCATTACAATTATGGTTCTGCCTCACCCGTTTATACGTTTCGTGAGCAGATTATTATTACTCAACCCAATAAATTATTTCAAGGCAATTTTGGCAAATTAACAACAACAACACTAACGCTCACTCAAAATGTCACTTATCGAATTTCACAGGGTTATTGGAATACAAGTGCAGCTAAAAAAGCGCGATGGTTAAAAAAAGAATTAACGCAAGATACGTTGATTTCCATGGATCGTATGCAAATTGATTTAGCAAATCATAATTTAGTTGCCAATGGTAATTTACGTGTGACGCAAAACACGCTAACTGCTTCGAGCCGCCATGGCTTTTACTCAGACAAAAAAGGCTTACTTACCTTACTTGATAAAGTCACAATTCATAAAGATCAAAATTATTTAATATGCCAAAAAGCCATAATTGATCTTAAAAAAAATACGTTCGAAGCCTTTTCAATCGAAAAAGCCCTAATTATTAAGCGATAATTGAGTTTTCATTTTAAATACGACTTTTGTTTGTCAGCTACATAAAAATTGTGATATACTAAGCCTTATTCAATTGGCGCGGGGTAGAGCAGTTGGTAGCTCGTCGGGCTCATAACCCGAAGGTCGTAGGTTCAAGTCCTGCCCCCGCAACCAAATAAATCAAGCGCCTCAGCCTTTGGGGCTTTTTAATTATTGATTGCTTTTTAATTTAATTTCGGCCTGAAAATCATCTAACGGGTATAAAGGGCTCGCAAGAGAGGAAATTATGAAACAAACAATTCTTCTTTCTGAATTTTACAAGCTTCCTTTAGTTGCTCAAAATGAAGTCAATGATTTTATTAATTTTTTATTACAAAAGTACGTAGCAAAATCTAATCCCAAAAAGATAAAAGTTGATTTTTCATGGGAAGGCACATTAGCTGGATTAAAAGAAAGCTATAGCTCCGTTAAATTGCAACATAAGTCTGCAGCGTGGCGTTATCACAGAGTTACGACTTAACGCTGGTCACAATGGATGCCGATTTTAAGAAAATAAAAAACAATCATATTGTTTTTCTATAAAAAGATTATAGATTTAAGGCCTGCCCGCGCAACCAAATTTCACTCTTTTGGAGCTACGTTTGATACAGTCAAATTTCGTTATTTTTCATTTGCACCATAATAGAGAGAATAGAAAGGATGGAACGCTATCATGCAGGCAGCTGAGGTATTGAATTTATCCATCGCAGAACGAATCCAGCTTGTTGAAGATATTTGGGATACAATTGGCGATGGAGTCAACTATGTTGATGTCTCGGATGAAGAAAAGCTGTTAATTGACGAACGATTAACAGCTTTTCACCAAAACCCTTTTCTTGGTTCTCCTTGGCGCGATGTTTTAAAAAGAATTTAATTAAATTGAAATACGCCGTATTATTTTGTTGGGGATAGTTTTTTGATATTCCATCATAAATTTATGTAATTTGGCGTGATCGTAACCAAACTCGGCTGCAATTTGCTCTCGAACCTTTCGAACTTCTGCTACAATCGGATATTTATACATTCTTACACCCTCATTAGTTCTTCTGGCGTACAAATAATTGGCATTGGCAACCTTGCTTAACTTCGACGCATAATAGCTGATAACACTAGTTTCGACGTAGACAGATGGTTTCATTTCAACTCCTGTCTTAGATTATATCATATAGAAAAAGCTGTTT
>CAYUBI010000079.1:0-10605 GCA_964443005.1 uncultured Candidatus Marinamargulisbacteria bacterium | reverse complement strand
GTTCTGGCATTGTGATTATTCGGTATCCAATTAATCAATAGCTTCCCTCTTGACAACCTTGCTCTGACATTTCATGATGCCTACATGCATACAACAATAATGACAACTCCTTATGGAAACATTCCAGTTGTTCCAACAAAATGGGATATTATTGACAAACTCGGTCACCTTGCTGTTCGATTTGGGATTTTTCGCAACAATTACGCAGTCAAACCAGGCTTATATGCAGTTGGCAGCCCAGGCCCCCTGGACAATGTGCTAGTAACTGCGAATTATAAACTTAGTTTTGACTATGTCAGATCCGGACTACAGGGATATTCCGCGTGGCTTCTCGTGCTAGACACAAAAGGCGTGAATGTCTGGTGTGCAGCTGGCAAAGGCACGTTTGGAACTGAAGAAGTCATTCAAAAGCTAGAATCCAGCCAACTCCATCAATACATTACGCATCGACGCATTATCCTGCCGCAGTTATCTGCAACTGGGGTTGCAGCTTACGAAGTTAAAAAACGTACCGGATTTTCAGTGACGTATGGCCCAGTCAGAGCAGCTGATATCCCTGAATTCATACAAAACAATTTTACTGCAACGCCTAAAATGCGAACCATCAATTTTACCCTCAACGACCGACTTGTACTAATCCCAATTGAAATAGTTCACTATGCACTCCCTATTTTTGTACTTGCAATCATCCTAATCCTTATTTCCGGAATACACCCGCAAGCTTATTCGTTATTTCTGCATGACATTTTAAAAATCTTCACAGCAGTCATTGTTGCTGATTTTGGTGGAACATTATTTACGCCATTGCTACTGCCATGGATTCCCTTCAGAAGTTTTTCAGGTAAAGGCGCAATCATCGGAATTATCATAGCAGCAATTTATATTCTAATTTTCAAAGGACCCTTAATAGAAAACTTTGCATGGTTACTTATTATTCCTGCAATAAGCTCGTTTTTAGCTATGAATTTTACAGGATCGTCTACTTATACCTCACCATCAGGTGTTAAAAAAGAAATGAAGCTCGCTATTCCTCTGCAAGCTGCTGCTTTTACTATTGGATTTATGTTGTTTTGCTTTGCACAATTTTATTTATTCTTTGATTAACAGGAAAGAACCCCATGGCGAATTATAAGTATATCAAAAATATATCAACACTAACAATTAATACAAGCAAATGTACAGGATGCGGCGTATGTACCTTTGTTTGCCCACATGGAGTTCTGTCATTACTCAACCAAAAAGTCATTATTGGCAATAAAGACTCGTGCATGGAATGTGGTGCTTGTTCTAAAAATTGTTCAACTAAAGCAATCAGTGTTCAATCTGGAGTGGGTTGTTCTTCAGGAATCATAAATGGACTATTGCGCGGAACAGAACCTACCTGTGATTGTGGTTCTGGTAAAGGCGCAAGCTGTTGTTAACTCATGGATAATACACTCCTGATTGCCGGAATTGGCCATGTTTTACGAAAAGACGATGGAATCGGACCGTACATGATTGCAAAACTCAGCACGCAAAACCTACCCAGCAATATTGTTCTTGTGAATGTAGATTCAGATGCACTTTCGCTCGTCGACCATTTACAACAATACCAACATGCTCTGATTATTGATGCAGTAAATATGAAAAAACCGGCAGGATCTATCGCTGTTTTTTCCTCTGAGGATATTTACACCAGCATTCACTCAGACGCTCTATCTACTCATGGCCTTGGTTTAGCAGATGTTCTTAACATGGTTGCAGCTCTTGATCACTCATTGCATATCAAAATTATTGGCATCCAACCCGCTGATATCGGATACGGTCAAGAATTTTCTGCTGAAATTCAAGCAATACTCACAAATATCGAAACAATAATTTACTCTGAAATTGCCCTTTTCCATCCAGCACCTCTCGGGTTATAATCAATAACTATGCAAAAAATTACTATTATGCAAAATGTTCTCGAAGCTAATGATCGACTCGCTCAAGAAAATCGCGACAACCTATGTAAGCGTGGAATTCGTATGTATAACCTTATCGGCTCTCCTGGAGCAGGCAAAACCACACTATTAGAAATGCTGTTGCCTGTACTCAAGGAACAAGGCATACGTGCAGCAGTAATCGAAGGTGACTGTCAAACATCCCGAGATGCAGAGCGAATTGCAGTACTAGATATTCCAGTAATTCAAATTAACACAGGAAATGCCTGTCACCTTGATGCAAATCTAATTAGCAAAGCAATCGAAAACCTAGATCTGACCACTATAGATATTTTATTTGTAGAAAATATCGGCAATATGGTATGCCCAGCAGAATTTGATTTAGGCGAAACCAATAAAATCGCTGTAATTAGCGTAGCAGAAGGCGATGACAAACCACTAAAATACCCTACCCTTTTTCATGAAAGCAATTGTGCAGTGCTAACCAAAACAGATCTTATTCCTTATACAAACTTTCGAAAAGATTTTTTTATCCAGTCTATTCATGAGATTCATGAAGGCATAACCTTATTCGAAGCATCACTTAAAGATCGCAAGGGCATTATGGCTCTAGCAATGTATTTAACAAAAACAGAAAATTAATACAAAATCTTCTTGAAACACAAAATACACCAACAATGGAGAATTATCGGATAATTATCCATTGACAATGGATAATTATCCGATAGAATATAGTATTATGTACTTTGCACGCGACCTTCAAGAAAAATTTTCGGAAACTATTGGGTCCAATCTTATACTGATTCTGGTTGGAGCAAGACAAACTGGGAAAACAACTTTCCTTAAAAAAACATATAACGAAATTCAAGGCTATGACTCTAAATCTTTTATTAATTTGGAAAATCCAGAACTTCTTGCGTTATTAAATGAGCATCCAGATAACTTATTTAAAATTACAAATATAACATCTGAAAAAAAACAAGTAATTTTTATTGATGAAATTCAATATCTTTCAAATCCAACTAATTTTTTAAAATATCTATATGACGAATACAAAGATAAACTAAAGTTAATTGTAAGTGGTTCTTCATCGTTTTATATGGATCACAAATTTAAAGACTCCTTAATGGGGCGTAAAAAAATATTTTATTTATATGGCTTAAGTTTTAATGAATTTTTGTTATTCAAAAATGAGCAAGAAATAATTATCAATATCAAACAGAATAAAAAAATTGGAATAATTCATAAGAAAAAATTAGAACAATTGTTTTCAGAATACATAACTTATGGGAGTTATCCATCTATAGTTTTAGAACCAAATTATGATAAAAAACGAGAATTACTATCTGAAATTGCTTTAGATTATATAAAGAAAGATATATATGAAGCAAATATTCAAGATCAAGAAAAATATTTTAAAATATTAAAAATACTTGCACAGCAAATAGGATGTCTTGTTAACAACAATGAATTGGCAAACACAATGCGATTATCTGCAACAACAGTTGAAAAATATCTTTATGTAATGCAAAAATGCTATCAAGTTGCATTAGTTAAACCATTTTATAAAAATATTAGAAAAGAGCTAACTAAAATGCCGAAAATATATTTCTTTGATTTAGGTTTAAGAAATTTTTTATACAATGATTTCAAAAACATTGAATTACGTACGGACAAAGGCTCTTTTTTTGAAAATGTAGTTTTTCGAGAAATGCTATTAAAGCATGGAATTGATAACATTAGATATTGGAGGACTCAGGATAAGCATGAAGTTGATTTTATTATAAATGAACAACTAGCATATGAAGTAAAATTTAAAAATACTATGAGTGAAAACAAATATCATCTATTTAAATCTACTTATCCAGAAATAAAGTTTTCGTTCCTTACCTTTGAAAATATTATGGAATTTATATTGTTTTGAAATAATTTTAATGCTCACGGATGTACCCGTTTTTTTCGATATATAAAAATATGCCTGTTTCCTATGTTTAGAACAAAAAATCTCGGGCAAACTCTAGGACATGAACATGCATTATGTGGACATTGGGCAAAAAAATTTATATGATGATAATAAGTCGAGGGGGCTTATGAAAAAGGCATATTTATTCGCATCATCATTAATCTTAGTTGTGATAGCAGTTTTAGCAACTCAATACGTTGCCAGCCGATCAGCACACCTATACCCTAAAGACATTTTCTCAACTAGTATTCCTCGTGAACAACAACAACAATTGTTTATCCAAAAAAGTGCAGAAGTTTTACTTGATCGTGTTGTCGGTCACGACAACTATTACGTAACTGTATATTTAGACTTTCATTCTTTTAGTAAAGAAACAAAAGTGCTGAGTTATGACCCTCACCAAGTTAAAGAAATTAGTTCCAAAAAATACGAAGAAGCCAAAGAAGCGACTAACGCACAAAAATCAATAGGTTCTCAATCTGGCAATACGTCTGGCCCCAAAACAAAATTTGTAGATTCTGAAGGCAATGTCATACAAAAGCTTCCAGGGCTTCTTTTACTTGAAAATGACAGACCAACGCTAGCACTACCAGGTTTTCCAAATTATGAAGATCAACCTGAAAAAAATCTTCCAGCTCAATCAAAAGAAATCAATAAAACTCCTTCAAAACTAATTGCAACTGAACAAGAAGAAAAGAAAAACAATCAAATAGACGAACAGCAAAAAACAAACTACTCTATCGAAGAATCTACTGCAAAACAATACTATAATGAAACTCAGGAAACAATATCTGTCCCAAACAATCAAATTAAAGCAATGGTTGTCAATTTGGTTCTAAATAAAGACCGTTTAGAAGAATTAGGCATGGAAGAAGGCACTATTAATAAACTTGTTATGGGTGTGGTAGGATTTAATAATCAACGCGGTGATCAAATCAATGATGTTGTATACAAATTTCCAGATAAATGGAATGCCTTTGGCAAAACAAAACAAATCATTGGAAGGTTAATCGCAGAATACCAAGTGTATTTGCTAGGCGGCATTGCTCTAATGGGTTGTTTAATCGCAATCTGGATCTACATAAAAGGAAACGCACAAAAGAAGCAACAACTATTGCTTCAAAGCCAGTTACAAGCAGAAGAAGACCAAAAACGTCAAATAGAAATCAAAGGAAGTCAGGAACAACTCATTCGCGAAGAATTAACCTCACTAGCGAAAACAAAACCTAAGGAATTTGCCAAAGATATTTTACTTTGGCTTGAAGGATAATGATAAATATGGAACTAGATAACGATCATCACGAAAATGATGGCAAACTTGAAAAAGCTGCAGCAGTGATGATTGCTTTAGAATCAACAATGCCTGGAGTCACCAAAGAAATATTTTTAGCTATTGGTGAAGACAAATCAAAAAATCTAATTAAAACTATTGCACGCATGGGACAAGTTTCTACAGAACTAACAGAAAATTCGCTCAAAGAATTTCATAATTTAGCAGTAGCCAAACAATCTATGTTTGGTGGCATGGGCCTTTCTGAAGATATTCTTAAAAATTCATTTGGCATGTCCAGCAAAGATTATTTTATTCAACGCAGTGATCGTTTCAAATTTCTAAATAATTTATCACCCGAACTCATTTATCTTTATTTCAAAAAAGAATCAGATCAAGTTCGATTATTTATTTTTAGTTACCTTAATCAAAAATCAGCTGCCTATATTCTTTCAAAAATGGATGATACATTTAACAGCAAAATTATTACACAAGTAGAAATCCCAAACTTCAAACTAATGGATACTTTTGAAAACAAACTCGAAGATCACTTTGAAATACTGAATGTTTCAGATCATATGGAAGATTCTGGCCAAGCTACTAAATTAGCCAGCATACTGGAATTAATGAACAGTACGCGTCGTACGGAAATTGTTAATACAATTCTAAAACGGGACGCTAAAATGGGAACTGCTATACAAAATCTTATTTTTAACTTTGAAGATTTTAATACATTACCTGATGCAACACTCCAAACAATTCTGTTTGAAATTGCAGATTATCGTGCTATGGCTATTGCACTTCAAAAATGTTCACCAGAATTAAAGGAAAAAATTGATCGTTGCTTAGTTGATCGCACGAAAGAAATCGTTAATGCTGAAATAAAAGGAGTAACTGGTCGGGTTAATGATGACGAAATTGAAGACGCACACCGCACCATTATTAATGTTGCGCGTGAATTAGAAAAAAAAGGAGGAGTGAAAATCCATGGGAACTAAACCAAGTACTAGTTTATATGCAAACAAACCAGATCCTACAACATTTTTAGGAATTGCATTAGGGGTTGGTATTTTATTCACATCTATTGGAATTGAAAATGGAATGAAATTCTTTTTCGATCCTCCTGCTATGATTATTGTATTTGGTGGAACCTGTGCAGCTGCATTGGTAAATTTCCCCATTACTCAAATTTGGAAAGTTTTCTCATGGATGCGGGTCATTTTTTCCATGAAAAAAGTTGTTCCAGAAAAAGTCATTGAAACTGTTGTTGGCATGACAGAAAAAATGAAAACAGATGGAAAACTAGCCATTGTTAGCGAAGTAGAAGGAATCAAAAATCATTTTCTAAAACATGGATTTTTACTAGTTCTAGATAAAGTAGATCCGCATGAATTGGATACTCTACTTCGAGATGAATTACGCGCTATTCAAAAACGTCATGAACTCGGTATTGTATTTTTTGATACGCTAGCGAGTTATGCACCTGGATTTGGACTGCTAGGAACATTAATTGGACTTATTATGATGCTATCCAACATTAATGACCCCAAAACTATTGGTCCCAATATGGGAATTGCCTTGGTAACTACCTTTTATGGAGTATTCTTAACTAACTTAATTTTCGTTCCTTTAGCTGGCCGCTTAGCAATTCTGAGTGACGAGGAATCATTAATTAATGAGATGATTGTTGTTGGTCTTATTTCACTAGCCAAAGGTGACTCACATATTTTAGTGAAAGAAAAAATGCTAACATATTTATCTGAATCAGAAAGAAAGAAACATGCTTCGAAAAAGAAATAATAAGATCCAATTTTACATGTCCTTTGGGGACATGGTGTCGCTGTTAATGGTTATGTTTGTTTTACTATTTTCAATGTCAACCTTAGACGAAGAAAAGTTTTCAAAAGTAGTTGAAAACTTTATGGATGTATTTGATGTTAAAATACAAGATGACATGATCAATAAATTTAAAGAAGAACAGCTACGATTACAAGAATTGTATCAAAAAATTACAGCTTATATTGAACAAGAAAAATTGCAAAATATTATTTCAGTTGAAAAAGGCAGCCATGATTTGAAAATTGATTTCTCAAGTGGTATGCTATTTGATGTAGCCTCTGCAACGCTTAAAGAATCAGCCAGCGAAATTCTACAAAAACTTGGAGGTTTTTTAGGATCTTTGGAAGCAAATATCATTGTTGAAGGACATACGGATGATATACCTATTCATGTTAAGGAATTCCCCTCGAATTGGGAATTATCCTCTGCACGTGCAAGTAGTGTTGTTCGTTTTTTAATTGATTTGGGTATTAAAGAGAATAATTGTTACATTGTTGGATTTGGTTCAACTAAACCCATTGCAGCAAATGATTCTGAAGAAAACCGATCGCGAAACCGTCGTGTTCGATTAGTTTTTACGCCAATTAGCGGGGAAGAACCCAGCATAAACGTAAATGCTATTAGCAATTTAGATAGCGGTCTTGAAATTGTAACTGTGAACAAAGTTCAAAATACAACAACATCTGCAAACAAAGGAATATCAACGAAATGAATCAAGCAGAACTTCAAAAATCATTGAAACTAGTTGCCTTAGGATTAAGCGACATTATTTCAACGCAATTGAAACTTGTATTTATGATTGATTTTCAATCTATCAATAAAATTCGCTATGACATTTTTTTACAAAAACTCGACAGAAAATATCTTACCTTTGCAACAAAAGACCGACATAGCACTCAAATTATTCATGTATTTGATTCCTCAATAATCTATGCACTGAATAACCGAATATTTGGCGGAGAAGGTTTAGTTGAAAAACGTGAATTTGATGACTTGTTTTCCTTTTCCGAAATGTGGTTTATTGATATGTTCGAAGATTGGGTATTGCGTGCTTATAAAAAACAAGGGTTTGATTTTTATGTATCCAAATCCGTTGAAAATCCAAAATTTTATCATCTGTTTTTACCAGACGATGAAGTGATTGAAATGGTTTTTGAAGTAAAAATTACAAAAACTCAGATTGGATTATATTACATTTGTATGCCATTATCCTTTATTGACGACGCTGACTTATCAACACTCAGCAATGATTTATCCATTAAACCAGACATAAAAAAGTCAGCTAATAGAAATTTTATTGATAATGCCTTATCTCTTATTGGCAATGTTGCAGTAACTACTACGGTTCCTCTTACAAAAGCTGCTGATTCATCCCAAACGCATGAACTACCCAAAACAAAAAAATCTAAACGGGGAAAATCTAATGAATAAATTTCCACTGATTTTTATTGCACTTTATCTAGCTTTTTTATCTCTCAGTTTTGCTTCGTACGGTGAAGATGTTGACATACCTAAAGCTACACCTATGGGGTATGGCGATATTTGTATCAGTTATTATCTCGGATATATTTATGATCCCAGCGATCAACAATATCGACTTCGCTCAAAACTAAACTATAATCAAGCCATAACTAAGGTTCTTTCGCTGGGTTTATCCAATGAATATGATGCAGGCAAACTAGTTGCTGCTTTTAAATATACACTAGTCTCTGACCCTGAAAACGATATTGCTCTGGGATATCGTAATATTGGGGCAACACTCCCTTTATTTCACGAAATCCCCAAAGAGTTTCTAGTATGGACACATCATCGAGACTTTTACGAATTTACTTTAGGTGCTGAAAAACTATCTGGAGCTTCGGATCGTAGTGGTTTATTTATGGGTGCTGAAATTCAAATTCATTCAGGTTCTATTTTTCTCATTGCAGACAATGACCAAATATTTGGTGGATTACGCTGGAATATGCAAGACAGCCTTTCGTTTATTCTTAGCCAAGAAATACCAGGCCGCTCGCTAAATTCACCACGAAAAATCCTAGATATGGGCTTATCTTATTATGAAAATGATGTTGTCAAACGTTACGAAGCCCAAGCTGCAACCAAACAAGACCGGACGCTCATCAACACACTTGATTCGCGACTAAAAGCATTGGAATATATCGGATCACCTAGTTTTCAGAAAAAATTATTTGACGAGCTAAAAAAAGATAGATTAACCGAAGTTGTGATTAGCGATTCAAAAGAATCCGTGCTAAAAGCTGCTTTATTACACTTACAAAGGGGAACTGAATTTTACTATCAAAATGATTTCAAAAAATCCTTAGTCGAATATCAAATAGCCAACTCACTCACACCTAAAATATCTCTAATTCATCAAGGACTCGGTTCATTGTATTATAAAACAAATGACATTGAACAAGCTATTTCCGAATGGAAATTTGCTTTACAAATCGAACCCAATAATGATGAACTCAGACATCATTTGAATCGCATTAAACTAGAGTATCCACACTATTTTCACGAAGACAAAAAACAATCTACAGCTGTACCCGCTTTAATTCCAGAACTCACGTCACCTGTAATTCAACAACCGATTACAACGACTAGCCCCAGTCTAAATTCCTCGTTGATTATTCCTATTGCGCCTATTTCAACTATTAATGGAACTAAACAACGATGAAGCATTCTATCAAAATCGTTAGCGTTGCCCTTATCTTCTTAAGCAGCTTTTCTTTTGCAGCGCTCTTTAACCGAGTCAACACACAAATCAACACGCCAACAGCCTTAATGTCACGCATGGGAACACTGGAGTTTGGTGCTTGCTACGGAACATACAACCTGCCATCTGGCATTTATTGGGAAGATGATTATTTTATGAATTATTCCTTAACAGACTTTTTTCGCTTTGGAATTACTCGATTAAATAACACAACGATTGTGGGTAATCTTAACATGCTTGTTTACCGAAACTTTTTATATGACGATGTTGATTTAGCAGTAGGCGCTGATAATATTACAGATAAAAAAATCCTTTCTACTTTTGATTCTATTAATGAAAAATACGAAAGCAATATGTCATTATACGGAGTTATGTCAATAAAACGAGCGAAATTCGATATTAATCTTGGCATAGGTGAAGGACGATTTTATAACAATACTTCGCCTAAAGATTGGATTGGATTATTTGGAAGTATTGGATACGGCTTTGACTTTGGTCGCCTAGTTCTCGAATATGACGGACGCGATTATAATATTGGGTTTAAATTTAGCCCTTCAGAAATTCTGGATATCAATATGGCATTAACTCAATTACCACTTCGAAGCGGCAATAATGGTGCTTATGGTGATGTACCCTATTCTAATTTTACTATTGGCTTTTCATTCAAACAAAACTTGTTTGATTTTTATAAAAAAGAGTATGACAACTTCTATGATCGTGTTGGCTCTGTAAAAAACTTAACCTACGAAAATGAAAGCCGTTTAGTTAATATCAAAAAAATGGAAAAAGAACTCACAGATAGTATGGTAACCTTACGCAAAGAAAAGGAACAACTTCTCCAATCAATTCAAGCTATGAAAGATTTTGTTGCAACTAAAAAAAAAAAAAAAGA
>CAYUBI010000078.1:0-11034 GCA_964443005.1 uncultured Candidatus Marinamargulisbacteria bacterium | reverse complement strand
ATGTTGGAAATCCACCCGCAGTTGTGACAACTGGAATGATGATTGGAACAGCGGCCACTGCCAATTACGCTACTGCAGCCGGTTTAGCTGCTTTAGCAACTACAGCGAATTACGCTACTACAGTAGGGTTAGCGGATAGTTCATTGGTCGCAACTACAGCCAATTACGCATTGAACGCTGGTTTACTTGGCAACAAAGCAGAGTCAGCGTTGAATGTGTCAACAGCGCTGACTGCAATAACAGCAAATTACGCGGCGTTAGCAAGTTTAGCAGTCACGTCAAATGTTGCTTTAACAGCGAATGCCGTACTATGGACAGGAGTCAGTGAACGGCCAACAGCAGTATCGCAGTTTACAAACGATAGCCAATATTTAACAATGAATGGAATTATCAATACTGCACTTATGGCTTCAACAGCAAACGCACTAGATGGCAACTATATTGTTTCAGTAACTAACGGCGGTACAGACACCTCAAATGTTGCTGGAGCCCGCACGAATTTGGGACTTCGAGGATTTAACTCTAGTTATATGGCAGATAATGCCGTATTTGTTTCCGCAAACGGCAACGTAGGTATTGGCACTACAACCCCACTAGCAACTTTACACGTAAGTGGTAATGTCGCTGGAATACCGATCATGCAGATTGGTAATGCTGTGGTGCCGAATGCGTTGGTTGTAAGTGCGAATGGCAACGTTGGTATTGGAACCTCGGTCCCCTCTGCCAAACTTGAGGTTGCAGGAGGGGTTACAGTGAGTGGCACAGTGAGTGCTAACAAATTTGCCGGTGATGGTAGCGGTTTAACAGGGATTGCTGCTCCTCCGCTGGTTGTTTTAACTAGTGGGACAGTCAGCCTTACTGCAGCGGATTTAGTCGGCAATAAAATTTATACAAATAGTGCGGCTTTAACGGTGAACATGCCTGCGGGTGCAGCCAATAATGCCGTAGCTTTTTTAGTTACCAATGCCACCTACTTGGCAGTACAAGCTAATGGTTCACAAAAAATCAGATATTATACTAATTTAACTGGAACTGGCGGGTATGCCAGAAGCAATGTCCTAGGAACTTATTGGTACCTGCTCTGGGATGGAACTGAATGGGCAGTGATCAATTTGATTGGTTCTTTAGACACAAACTAAATGACTAGCATGAAAAAAATAGTCTATTTCAGTTCCTTGTTCATATTACTCTCTGTAAATTCCTACTGCGCAACCTGGACCGGCGCTGGTGTGAATGCCGGCTGGTCAACTGGTAGCGCAGGAAAAGCCTTTAAATCCCAAGAATTTAAAGGAAGCAGCCAAACCGGTGGGACGTTTACGTGGACTAAACCTACGGGTGTGGTCACTGTTAATGTTATCCTTATCGGTGGAGGTGGAGGCGGTGGTTATGGCTGCAATCAACAATCTAACACCGGACGTAATGCGACAGGTGGTGGTGGTGGTGGCGGCGGTGGTTATGTTATCACGTCAACGGTCGATGTTAGCACAACAACGAGTGTAACCATTATCTTAGGAAACGGCGGTACTGGGGGGTCTTACAACTATCCAGCAGCAACCAATGGAAGCCAGTCCTTGTTTGGAACACTAACTACAGCAGGTGGTAATGCAGGCACCGGAGGGGGAGTTGGAACTGGAGGAAGTGGAGGCAGCGGCAATACTTCCGGTGGTAATGGTTTGCCTGCATATGGAGTAATCGTTGGCGGTGTAGGTGGCAGGGCTGGCTCAAGCGTTTATGGAACTAGCGGCGGTGGCGGCGGTGGCAGTGGCAGTGGTTACGGCAGTTCCGGCACTAATGGGGGTGGTGGCGGCGGTGGCGCAGGAACGACTCAGGGTAGTTTATCAGCTCCTCAAGGTGGAAATGGCGGCGCAGGATATTGTTTGTTGTCCTGGTGGGAATGACAATGAAAAAAGTTCTTTTTTTCAGTTTAATGCTTGCTATTTTCAACTTATCTGCTTTTTCAATGATCTGGAATGGCAAAGGTGTGCCGAAAACTAAGTATACCTCAACTTACACGAGCAATGGCACGTGGCAACGGAATGCTGGAGTTGATTATGTAATCATTACCTTAGTCGGCGGTGGCGGCGGCGGTGGCGCAGGTGCCGGTGGACCAGACACCTCTGCCCTAGATGCCTCAGGCGGCGGCGGCGGTGGCGGCGGCGGATTCGTTTATTATGATGTTTCAGTTAACGTACGCAGTGTGTTTGTTGGGAGTACAGTCACAGTCTCTATTGGAAACGGTGGTAGTGGCGGAACCCCAGGAGGAGGATCAGCAGGAGTTGCAGGAACGCAATCCTCGTTTGGGACATTATTGATAGCCTCAGGAGGGGCTCTAGGAGGTTTTGGACAGGGCTGTGTATCTGGCCAAAACGCCTATGGTTACGCTGGTTATAGTGGCAATGGCAGTAGTGCCGGCAATGCTGGGGCACCAGCGCCAGCAATTTCAACCCCAGGGGCTGGCGGGATTGGCGGTTATTCTGTTACTGTATATCGAACCGGCACAGGCGGGACAGCTGGCACTGCTGGCGGTGGCGCAGGCGGCAACGGAACCAATGGTGGTGGCGGCGGCGGTGGTGGCGGTACTTATAAAGGCTTAGGCGGTACTGGGGGTGCCGGTGGAACGGGTTATTGTGTGGTCACGTGGTGGGAGTAACGCGTATGCAAAGCCAACGTTATATTAGCTATATGTTTGGGTTGCAACAAATGCTGAAAAAAATCAGATTCTTCAGAAAGAATTTTTTTATTTGAGGAGGCTGTTATAAAGAAAGAGATAAAGGATACTGATGACAATTAACAGCCAAGAAAAACATGCCAGCTATGCCAATCTGCAGCATAAAGTGCTTCTGGATGTTGCGGAAGTCCTTGTCCTTGTAAATAGCGCTCAGAATATTCTGCTTGGCTTTTTATTCCCAAACGTTTTGCTTCTTTGCATGCAAAATAATACTGATAAACTAATTGTCCGTTAATAAATGGAAAATAAATATCCTCCATATTTAGTTTTAAATGTTCATCTGCAAATGCTAGGAATTCACTTTTTCGTATGAACTTGCACGAGTTTTCTGACTCTTCAGTCGATAAAGTTGTTCTAGGTTGCAATGACTGTTCTTGCGGTTTGAGGATTGAATCATCCCAACTTTTTAGAACAGTGGTAAGTAAAGCTTTGTACGAATCTAGGAGTGTTCGCAATTGTGTTAATAAGTGTAAATACGGTTGACATAGAGAATCCACTGCAATCACCTCATCCTTGAGTTCAAGTAAAAATCATTATTTATATTTAAGATTGTATAGTACTTTATAAAAAAAATAAAGCATTGTATCTGCATCTGGTTCACGTTATAATAATAACTTGTATTTTTTGTTTTTTAAAATACGTGAGATATAGTAGGAATGAAGAAAGGGATGTGAGCATGAAGGGACTTGGGAAACATCTCATTGTTGAATTATATGGATGCAAACGGCAACTGATTGATGATTTAAATCATATTAAAACTGTGATGATTAAAGCTGCAACAATGGCAAAAGCAACGGTTATTTCTCATGATTTTCATAAATTTGCTCCTCATGGAGTTACAGGGGTGTTGATTTTAGCAGAGTCTCATTTTGCGATTCATACTTGGCCTGAATTCGGATATTGTGCTGTTGATTTATTTACCTGTGGAGATCTTACAGACAATGATGCTGCACTTGATATTATTAAAACAGAATTTGAAGCTCAACACTATTCTGCTTCTCAAATGGTTCGAGGTATTTTAAATATTCCTAAAGGTGAGCTGGTTCATAAACCAAAAGAACCTGAATTAGCTTTCGCTTAATTTATTGCGTAGCAATGGATTCGTTTGATAAATGAAAAACATTTCACTTTCTCAGAATTCTTCTTTATGGTTCCAGGAAACACTTGAAATTTCATCGGGTCGATCAGTTTCTATTGAATATACACGGCAATTAGCTAACAAAAAGTCGTTATTTCAAACTATTGAAGTTTATGATACGCGAGCATGTGGGCGTATGCTGGTTTTGGATGGCGCAATTCAGCTGACAGAAGCAGATCATTTTGCTTATCATGAAATGTTAGTCCATGTCCCCTTATTAACGCATCCTAATCCAAAACGAGTATTGATTGTAGGCGGTGGTGATGGTGGAGCTTTGGCAGAAGTACTTAAGCATTCCTCTGTTGAAGAAGTTGTTGTTTGTGAAATTGATGCAGAGGTAATTGAAATAGCTAAAGAGTTTTTCCCATGTATTGCTGAAGGTTACAAGGATTCTCGAACTCAGGTTCATATTGCAGACGCAGCTGAATATATCAAAAAATATAAGAATGCTTTTGACGTTATTTGTGTTGATTCGTCAGATCCCGTTGGTCCAGCTATTGTGTTGTTTGGGGCTGAATTTTATCATAATCTTTTTCAATCATTAACTGTTCACGGGTTGGTGTCTGCTCAGTCCGAATCTATGTTTTATCATCGTCATTTTATTCAGAAATTTATGCAGCAAAATCAGACTATTTTTCCGTATGTCAATTATTACTATACAATGGTACCCACGTATCCGAGTGGAACCATTGGCTTTTTACTGTGTTCAAAAAGTAATCCAGCAAGAACGTCTCTGGATGAATCGCGAATCCAGGCCTTAGGAACTTTACAGTATTATCATTGTGCAATGCATCAGGCAGCTATGGTGTTGCCAGAGTTTATGAAACCTATATAAGTCGAAGATCATACTTGTTTTTCTAAATTGTAATATAATTTTTGTATCCTTTGACAAATATACGGCCATTAAACTAGAATATCTTTGCCGGATTATATCGCTATCGTAGTAGTGATTTCAGATTATTTCATCAAATTACCACCGTCTCACTTGAATAAATGAATTGTGTTATAATTCACTGCCTGTGACTGTCACACTATTTATTTAATTTGCCAAGGAGGCATATCTTGTTAAAGAAAATAATGATTGCGAATCGAGGAGAAATTGCTGTTCGTATTATTCGCGCCTGTGAAGAATTAGGCATTCCCACTGTTGCTGTATATTCGGAAGCAGACAAAGATTCTTTACATGTGAAACTTGCTAGAGAATCTTATTGCATTGGGCCTGCACCTTCTGCAAAAAGTTATCTTAATATTCCTTCGTTAATTAGTGTAGCTGAAATAACAGGTGCAGATGCGATTCATCCTGGATATGGGTTTTTGGCAGAAAATGAACATTTTGCAGAAGTGTGTAAAGCTCATAATATTAAATTTATTGGACCATCTTCTGAAAGTATTCGTTTAATGGGAAATAAGGCTGAAGCGCGTAAAACAGCTATGGCTGCCAATGTTCCGACAATTCCAGGATCAAAAGATATTTTGGAAAGCGAAGAAGAAATGTTGGAAATGGCTAGTCAAACAGGCTATCCTGTTATTTTAAAAGCTGTTGCAGGTGGCGGTGGCAAAGGCATGCGCGTAGCTTATCATGAAGAAGAAGCTAAAACTGGTTACAAAATGGCTAAAGCCGAAGCTGGTTCTGCGTTTGGAAATGATGCAGTTTATCTTGAAAAATATATTCTTGAACCGCGACATATTGAAATTCAGATTATGGGAGATCAATTTGGAAACATTATTTATCTTGGCGAACGTGATTGTTCGATTCAACGGCGCCATCAAAAAGTATTAGAAGAAGCTCCTTCGATTTCATTAACAGAAGATTTACGCAAAAAAATGGGAGAAGCAGCAATTCGAGCTGCTAAATCTATTAATTACGAAGGTGCAGGAACTATTGAATTTATTTTAGACAAAACCGGACAATTTTTCTTTATGGAAATGAATACTCGCATTCAAGTGGAGCATTGTGTTACGGAAATGATTACACGAATTGATTTGGTCAAAGAACAGATTCGAATTGCAGGCGGAGAAAAACTAGGGTATTCTCAGAAAGATGTTCAAATAAAAGGACATGCTATTGAGTTTCGGATTAATGCTGAAGACCCAGATCGAAATTTTATGCCAAGCCCTGGAACTATTAATCTATATTTGCCTCCAGGCGGATTTGGGGTACGCGTTGATAGTCATTTGTATCCTGGCTATGTTGTTCCGCCTAATTACGATTCTATGTTAGGCAAACTGATTGTATGGGGACGAGATCGTGACGAAGCTATTGCACGCGGAAAGCGAGCTTTAGAAGAATTTATTATTGATGGAGTTAAAACGATTATCCCGTTTCATCAAAAGATTTTAATGAATGAGTATTTTCTCAAAGGAGAGGTTTATACTGATTTTATTGCTAAACGAATGATTCCTCCTGCTTAATGGGTAAACGTTCTACTGCTAGAAAATTGGCAATGCAGATTATGTTTGAATTTGAATTCAAACATAATGAACTGGATTCTATTTTTGACGAAACATTTTCCCGTGATTCGTTTATTGATGAAACTCGTCTTTTTTGTAAGGCCATTGTGAGTGGAATTGTTGAGCATCAAAACATGATTGATGGTTTAATTAGAGCACATGCAATTGATTGGAGTTTTGACCGTATTGTTGCAATTGATAAAGCTATTTTACGTACTAGTATTTGGGAGCTTCTTTTTACTGATACTTCCACTAAAGTCATTGTAGCGGAAGCTATTGAATTGATTAAAGATTATAGCCAACCTGAAGCTATTAAATTTGTTAATGGCATTTTGGCTACAATAGCAAAGGAGCGTCCAGAAAATGTTCACCGGACTGATTGAAACGATTGGAACGCTTGTTTCAACACATCAACAAAATGGATTACGCCTGACTATTCAGTCGGAAAAAATAGCTTCAGCTTTAATGAAGGGAGATAGTGTTGCTGTGAATGGTGTATGTTTGACTGTAGTTGGCCAAACAAATTCAACATTTACAGTTGAGGTTATGCCTGAAACAGTTCGGAGTACAACGCTATCAACCTTGAGTCATGGACATTACGTTAATTTGGAACGCGCAATGCAACTTGGGCAACGACTTGCTGGGCATTGGGTGCAAGGACATGTTGATGGTACTGGTATTATTCAGCAAATATCAATTTTGGGAAATACCCATGAAATATCAATTGCTTGTGAAGCTTCTATGCTGCGATATATCATTCAAAAAGGATCCATTGCAGTTAATGGCGTCAGTTTAACCATTATTGATAGTGCCTCTGATCATTTTCGAGTTGGACTTATTCCGCATACATTTCAAACAACGACTTTTTCGCAATTACACGTTGGTAATAAGGTTAATTTAGAGGTAGACATGATTGCTAAGTATGTGGAAAAATTACAGCAGCCTTTTTGTAAAGAGCAACATCCGATTACATCAGAGTTTTTATATGCCAATGGATTTTAAATTTAATACAATAGACGAAGCAATTCAGGACATAGCAACTGGTAAAATGGTTGTTGTGATTGATGATGAATCACGCGAAAACGAAGGCGACTTAGTGATGTCTGCACAAATGATTACACCTGAGGCTGTAAATTTTATGATTACTTATGGGAAAGGCTTGGTTTGTTTTCCAATGAGTGAAGCTATTGCCAAACAGCTTCAACTGGATTTAATGGTAGAGTGTAATACAGAGTCTATGAAAACAGCGTTTACTGTTAGTGTTGATGCTAATGCTTCTTATGGTGTAACTACTGGAATTTCGCCAAAAGATCGTGCCAAAACAATTCAAGTAGCCATTAATCCGGCATCCCAACCCTCGGACTTAGTGCGTCCTGGACATATTTTCCCGTTGGTATCTCAGCAAGGTGGTGTACTTAAACGTGCAGGGCATACTGAAGCTGCAGTTGATTTGTCACGAGCTGCTGGCTTGGTTGAAGCTGGTGTAATTTGCGAGATTATCAAAGATGATGGTGATATGTCCCGAACTCCGGATTTAAAAAAATTCTGTGTCAAACATGGGCTTAAGATAATTACGATTGCAGATTTGATTGCGTATCAGCTTAAAAAAAATCCATTTGTTATTCAAAAAGCTAAAGCTAAACTTCCGCTTCAACAAGGCGCCTTTGAAATTGTTGGGTTTGAAGACACGTTACGTCATCATGAGCATGTTGCACTTGTTTTTGGGGATTATCTGAATCAGAAGCATGTGCTTGTACGTATTCATAGTGAATGCTTAACTGGCGATACCTTGGGTTCATTACGGTGCGATTGTGGACCTCAGCTTGAAGCAGCTATTGATCTTATTGCCAAAAATGGAAGTGGGATTTTGGTATATATGCGACAAGAAGGACGAGGTATTGGATTGATTAATAAACTGCGTGCTTATGAATTGCAAGATCAAGGCAAAGATACAGTTGAAGCTAATATTGACCTTGGCTTTGCTCCAGATTTGCGCGATTATGGCGTAGGCGCGCAAATATTACATTTATTAGGTGTTCAGCATATCAATATTCTCACTAATAATCCTAAAAAAGTGGTAGGATTAGAAGGCTATGGAATTACGATTCATGAACGGATTCCATTAGTGATTCAATCTAATCCGCATAATCGTAAGTATTTGGCAACTAAGTCTACAAAAATGGGGCATTATATTAATAAGGAGGCACTCACATGACAATTATTGAAGGAAAGTTAGAAGGGCATGGAAAAAAATTCTGTATAGTAGCTGGAAGGTTTAATGATTTTATTACGCAACATTTAATTCAAGGAGCTATTGATTGCTTAACTCGGCACGATGTAGATCCTGAAGATATTGATGTTGTCAAAGTTCCAGGAGCTTTTGAAATTCCATTTTTTGCAAAAAAAGTGGCTTCTTTAAGTAAGTATGATGCAATTATTTGTTTAGGCGCTGTTATTCGAGGTGCAACACCTCATTTTGATTATGTAGCAGCTGAAGTTGCCAAAGGTATTGCAGCTGTTGCTTTGAATGAAAATATTCCTATTATTTTTGGAGTATTAACTACAGACTCAATTGAACAAGCTATTGAGCGTGCAGGTACGAAAAGCGGGAACAAAGGCTTTGATGCTGCCTTAAGCGCATTAGAAGCTTCTAGTTTACTAGAACGAATATAAGATAGGGTAAGGGAGCAGAATTATGGCAAGAGTTGTTTTAGAAAATGTCACAAAACGGTTTGGCGATATTGAAGTTGTCAAAAAATCAAATTTGGAGGCAAAAGATCAGGAGTTTCTGGTATTAGTCGGCCCATCAGGATGCGGAAAAACAACAACATTACGCATGATCGCTGGTTTAGAAGAAGTATCAGAAGGGAAAATATTTATTGATGATAAAGATGTTACCAACATTCACCCCAAAGATCGTGATATTTCAATGGTATTTCAAAACTATGCACTGTATCCACATATGACAATTAAAGAAAATATGGCTTTTGGTTTAAAAGTACGTAAGCGACCAGCTGCATTTATTGAAGAGCGCGTTAAAGAAGCTGCAGAAACATTAGGACTTGAAACACTGCTTCACCGAAAACCTAAGCAATTGTCCGGTGGTCAACGTCAACGTGTAGCTTTAGGCAGAGCTATTGTTCGCCAACCTAAAGTTTTTTTAATGGATGAACCGTTATCTAATTTGGATGCAAAATTACGTGTTCAAACTCGTGGCGAACTTAAGAAACTTCACAAAACTTTGGGTACTACCATTATTTATGTTACACACGACCAAGTTGAAGCTATGACATTGGGCGATCGTATTGTGATTATGGACAAAGGTATTATTCATCAAGTTGAAGCACCTATTAGCATTTATGACAGACCTGCGAATATGTTTGTTGCTGGATTTATAGGGTCTCCGTCTATGAATTTTTTTAATGGCATGGTAGAAAAAAAAGCAGATAAATATTTTTTTGATGCTGGCATGTTTAAACTAGAGCTTCCAAGTGAACTGAGCAAAGAACTAGAATCTTATCGAGGCATAGAAACAACGATTGGCGTACGGCCAGAAGATATTGTTGATTATGAAAAAGCAAAACGGAAAAAATATACAGAACAAAAAATTGATGCACGCATTGATTTTGGTGAATTACTGGGATCTCAAACTTACTTGCATGTTGCGATTGGTACGCACAAATTTGTTGCTGAAGTTGATCCGCATTTTGCATTTTCATTAGGACAAACAATTGAATTGGGATTTAGCTTAAAGAAAATGAATTTGTTTGATACTAAAACTGAGGCACGTTTAATTTAATAAGCTACGTGAGTTTTTTGATCTGCCCATAAACTAAATAGTTGTAAGCATTCAGTGTTCATAAATCCTGAGGTAAGTTCAACTGAATCTTGGCAAATTTGTTTTAAAAAGTCAGTAGAAATGGGCAGTTCATTAAAACCTAATCGTTGTGCGTCTTTAATCGTTGCGCCATAAACAATATGTTTGATTTTTGCCCAATGAATAGCGCTATAACACATGGGGCACGGTTCACATGTGGAATATAAAATACATTCGGATAAATCAATTGTTTTTAGTTTTTTGCAAGCTTCACGAATAGCCATAATCTCTGCATGTGCAGTAATGTCCATAAGTTCCCACACACGATTATGCGCACTGATAATGAGTTCATTGTTTTTGACAATGCAAGCACCAAATGGAGTTTGACCATTTAATACACCTTTACGTGCAGCATTTAATGCTATATCCATAAAACGAGGATCGGGTGCAGCAGACATATGCATATTATACTGGCTTGCAATCAATTTGGCGATGTGTAGTCATCAACTGGATGAATGGTTTTTCCACGTTCGTTTTCAATATGCTGAATCATTTCTAACGTAGAGTTTTGGCAATGAAAAATAGACTGCACTAATAATTTATCGCCAATGTTGTGAAAATGAAAGTCTTTCTTTTTCAGGATATTTCCTTTTTTGTATAATGACTCCATAGTTCTCACCTCTTTACCTTTTCTTACTTAATAATATGCCCGTAAAAGCGAAAAGTTAAACATGAAGTTTGCGATTGTTCTGATCTCTGCGTAAAAAGGCTTATTATTTGAAATTTTGATAGTTATTTCACGTTATATTTAGTGTAAAGCAGCGTAAACAGTAAAAATGCATATACGTGCCCCCATCTGTCTGCCGAAGCAGACATCTTCCCCATCTTCATGGGGAAGAA
>CAYUBI010000077.1:0-11226 GCA_964443005.1 uncultured Candidatus Marinamargulisbacteria bacterium | reverse complement strand
TTATTTTGACGGATCAGCAACATTATCAGATTGTCGATATAGTAGGCTGGGCAAAAGAGGAACGCTATGAAGGTGTTTTTGCAAAGGGTGCTCGAGAAAAGCGGGCACTGTATTCACCACACAGTACAGAATTTGAGTTTTTAATTCCTAATTTCCCTTATCTATTTAAGGAATCGTTTCGCAATATAAAAACACCTGGTTATCGATATCCATGGCAGTTCTGGATCGAAATCTTTGCTTTTCGTTTTGGTAAGCTTATAGAAGTCGATGTTCCACCGGCTTTCGTTGCTTTTGATAGCGGACGAGGGATATATGCCGCTTTAATACAATGGTTTTATCATACAAAAGATGATGTTTATAAAGAACAATATACCGATGGTGGTAATATTATGACTAAATTAATTCCTCAATATGACTCTAAAAATGGGGCTCAACACAATTTAACATCAATTTTAGAACTTGAAGATCAAAACCAGGATATTTTCAAGGGAATGTATCATGATTATTGGGCAACAACCTTGGTCTTTGATGCTCTATTGGGAGATACTGACCGCCACCATGACAACTGGGGAATGATTAGACGTGTTGAACATGGTCGTCCCTTATATAGGCTCTCTCCTGCCTTTGATAACGGTACCAGTATGGGTTATGAAATATTTGAAGAAAAATTATCATCATTTTCTCAAGATAAAATTATTAAATATATTACTAACGCTAAAGCTAAGCATCACATAAGATGGGATTTATCGGACAATGTGGAACTTAATCATTTTCAAATGGTGGAAAAGTATCTTCAAACTTTTCCGCAATATTATGAACGCATCAAGAAACTGGTTAGTTTTGATCTTGAGGGCGTCAAGAAAATACTTTTTGATTTAAGACAATTTAAGATTGAAATGCCTTTATCTGAACAGCGATCTTCCTTTATGTTAGAATTAATTCAGGCTCGTCAAACCACTTTAAAAGGAGTTTTAGAATTATGAACTGGATAGAACATATTGTTGAGCCCCAAAAACTCATCTTAACATGGCAAGCAGCAAATCAACTCAGGTTGTTCGTAGGGGAACTAATCCGTAAAGGAGATGCGTGTGATCTCGTTTATTTAGTAAATCATCCTGAGTATCAACAAGCTTTAAAGGAGGGGTTTGAGGGTTATCCTGCTTTTCCATTGGGTAAAGAAGTATATCAAAATGTTATGAATGTATTTTCGCGAAGAATACCTCAACGATCTCGCGGAGATTTTGATGCTTATTTACAGTCTTTAAGGATTAAACCTGGAGCTCAGATTTCCAACTTTGCATTACTTGGATATTCGGGAGCTAAACTTCCAGACGACTGGTTTTTTATTTTTCATCCTTTTGAGCATGTCAGCGATCCCTGTGAAATGATGACGCTTGTTGCGGGATTTAGACATTACTTGGATGCTGTAAGTTTATTAAACGAAAACCATATTCCTGTCGGATCAAGAGTGACTATTGAACAAGAGCCTGAAAATAAATTTGATGCCGATTCCATAAAAGTAGTTTTTAATGAGAAAAAGATTGGCAATCTAAACCGTGGATTCCTACCGTCAGCAAACGAATGGATCAAGCAAAAACGAATAATAAGCGCAGTTGTGGAACGTATAAATGGGGACTCCGAACATCCCAAAGTTTACATTTTTTTGAAAGTCGGTGCCAAATGACGATATCCAACTTTGAACGTATAGGAAAATGTTTGCATACCCTTAAGGAAGGCTTGTCGCCGTTCGTCATTCAGCAGTTTCGCGCAACCTATTCAACAACCTGGAAAGAACAACTCAAGGAGGTCACTAAAGATGATCGCTTTAGTGTAGTAAGCGATGACAAAATCGATTGGGATATTCAAGCCGTTCTCAATGTGATGTGGTTTTCATGGAACGAGGTTTTTAATAAAGTCTTAGGACATGCCGAGTGCAGTTTCGTAAGTGAACTTAAAGAGATTCGCAATAACTGGGCCCATCAACAGAGCTTCAAAACAGATGATGCTTATCGGGCAATCGATACTATGACCCGTCTATTACAGGCGATCTCGTCACCGATAGCACCTCAACTCGATCAACAAAAACAAGAACTACTTCGTCTTCGCTTTGAAGAACAAGCACGAAATGAAACAAAGAAAATTAACGCAGCACAAACGTCTGGACAACCCTCTCAAGGCCTGAAACCATGGCGCGATGTGGTTACCCCTCACGCCGATGTTATGTCTGGTCTCTATACCAAAGCTGATGGCACAAGATCGGTTTCAGCGCACACGCGGTGTTCTCAGACTTATGGCTGCTGTAGTGCATGAGAGTTGGGTCAATGCGGATAAAAACTTACTCATAATGCCGGGTACGATTCCACTTGAAGCAAGTAGTATTCGGTCTGAGTTTTTGCGATATATCGACAATCCTTGGGATGCGGTTATATCCAAAGATATTGATGGTTCAACATCCTATGCTTTTTCATTAGACAGAGACAATCCAAACTTAGGACGATACTCAGCCTGCCGTCGAGTAACGAGAACTATTTTTGTGGGTTCTGCTGCAACTCTTAACACTGCTAACAAAGGAATTGATGACAAACATATTAAGCTGGGTTGTGTGCAGCCCGGTGAAGCTGTACCCACTTTTGGAGATGCACTGCGGCGTATGACTATGAGTGGTGGATCGACTCACTTGTATACAGAGAATAATCGATTTACCATTTGAGTCAGGCAAAGACTCAAAAGACAAGTAGTTTGAATACAACTCGGTCACGAATACCCGAAGTACTTTGCTGGGCAATTGTCCCTTCACAAAAGAACCCGCAATCACCTTTAGAATGGTACGAATATCGCTTGCAGGGACAAGACTCCATTGCTGTTAAGGCCTCCAAAAGATTGATTAGCGAGGGTCAACTTGTCAATCGATATGCAGGAACTGTTCTCCGAATGGAGTTGGACAAGATTCCACTATGGAGAGGTAATCATGTCTCAACTAAACAACTAGCTGAAGACTTTGCCCAATATACCTACTTGCCACGGCTAATAAGTGTGGACTTGCTCCTTGCGGCTATTAATGATGGTGTAAAAAACATGATGTGGCAGCAAGATACCTTTGCTTATGCAGATGTCTACGATGAGAACGAAAAACGCTACAAAGGGTTAAAGATCTTTCAGCATACTAGTGCTGCTTTCAATGACCATGCGGTAGTTGTGAAGTCAGATATTGCTCAAGCTCAACTGGATAAAGAGGTTGCGGTTATTCTCACTATACCCAGTGGAACAAGTACTTCAACAGAACAAACTGTTTCGCAAACATCACCAACGCCTTCTTTTCCGAATACTTTACTGCCAGTTGTTGAAAAAACGCATAAGCGGTTTTATGCAACGCATAAACTAGATGCCACACGACTTGAGCGTGACACGCATCGATTGGTGAGTGAAGTGATTCAGCATGTCACCGGGCTCATGGGAGCTGATGTCAATGTTTCCATTGAGGTAAATGCCAAGTTTGATAATAATATTCCAGATGATATTATTCGGACAGTATCAGAAAACTGTCGAACACTTGGGGTCAACTTTAGTTTTGAAGAGGAGTAGCTTAGTATATCTGCAACAAGCTTTTCAGACTATAGTTACTATTTCTTAATTTTTCTTCAGCAAAATTTAACAACTCTTCTGTAGTAAATTTACTTGTTTTTTCGATAGGCTGAAAAAATTCACTTCCCAGCATATACTTTAGAAAATCCTTGAGTGAAATTTGGTCAGTTCGTTTACTAAATTCATGTATTATTTCCGTATACCGCGTATACATCCCGCCAGATATAGTTGCTTGGGTATAGTTAATATAATAAGCTAACTCTGAAATCTTTTTCACTTGATTTTGATAATGTTCAGGTATTGCGACAATGGGTACATTGTTTTGGTTTAAATGCATTGTTAAGTTAAACCAGCCTTGCCTGCTATTTTGCCCTAATTCAAATGGGATAACAGACTCAAGCAGTTTTAAATGATCGTGATCTTTGGTAAAAAGCCAAAGAACATCATCAAAACTAAGGGATGACTTGTTTTCGCTAGAATCTATAAAACTGGGAAATATACAACACAACGAGTTTGAGTGCATTGCAGTTGTAATGTTTTGGATTGTTTGAACATAATCCTTTCGAAGCCATAGGTTATCTTTTTTAATATCAACAGATATTTCTGCAAATTCTGTTTCGTGACTGCCATGGTATCCAACAACTGAACTTAGCAGCAAATCGAAGGTTTCGGGAGGCGCATTTAGCATAAAGTTCCATTGATCCTGTTGTGAAACATCAATATAACGGATGCCATCGCCAATATCATAATAACCCTTTTCCTGATCTTGATAAATTTCTTGCGGTACAATTTGATTATCTTTGAATTGATAGCGTGGAAATTCTATATCTGTTGCATACCAAATGATATTAGGTACAGATTTTAAAACTTTGCCAATGCCTTCAATGATTTTTTTTAGAAATTTTGTACTTGTAGCACCGTGTATTTTAGGTGCTGCACCAATATCAATGAACGTGATGGGTAATCCTTGCCGAAGTTTACTCGTTAGATTGTGTTGAACGAGTTTTAATTCCTCAGGTATGCTTTCAATTACCTGACTGTATCGGAAATAATCGCGTTGAAATGCGCTAGATTCTGCTGGAGTTAATGCTATATTTTCTTGAATAAGTTGATAAGCATTCTGATTATCCTGTTCATATAGTAACATAATTAAGAAAGCAGCAGTCGGCGTAAATCGATTAATGGACGTAAATCCGCACGCAGTTGTGTTTAGCATTGCAAGATAGGCTTCTTGGATTTCTTGTGTAGAATTTTTGACGAGTTCTAAAATTTTAGTAGCCCTAGTTAGTCGGTCTTTAATTGTTTCATCTAACAATTCCCCTACGAAATCTAAGGTTTTCTGAACGATTTTTACATCAGTTGTATCAATTCGGTAATCATCGTTAAAAATTTCTTTTTGTGAGTATATTTTCGAATAGGTTGCATCGCGTATGCTTTTAGTAGGGATACTGATTGTTTTTTTCATTATTTTAGTTCCAATACGAAATATATTCAAATTATCGTTGTAAGTTTTCTAAATTCCCATACATTTTATTGCTTTTAATAATAAATTTAGTAATTTCGCTAAATCGTAAAAATAGTGTGGGAAAAATCAATTTCTGTGTCGATAGATTGGCCGTAGAACAAAAAATGGAGGATATCATGGTAAAGACAAAAGTAGCAGCAGTACAAGATTCAATGAATAGTTTTGGAGTTCCAATTCGTGAAATAGGAATGCCACAATTAAAGGGTCAATGGGTGCCTAAAACAGAAGCTGTATCTAACATTTTAAAGAATCCACAAATCCAAGTTAATTCAGAAAAATTAACAGTTAAAAACTCAAATAATGAGCTAGTGGTTGTTGGCGGAGAATTTAATTTTAATGGCATGGTGACTCCGTTGGGAACTTCATCTCAATTAATGAGTGAAGAAGCCGAGCAAGATCTTACCCTAAATTTATTTACAGTAAAGGATTTTGATATCCAAATTCGAATAAATGGAGCCTTGGTAATCAAAAATAATCAAATTTCATTTCAATATTCACCAAATCTTGTTGATATTTCTTTTGATAAATTTGCGCCTCTGACTAATACGAAATTCACGTTTCAGATTAAAAAAGATGGAACAATTTGTTCGTTAACTGCAAAGCCAACTCATCATCAAGATGCACGAGAAATTACAACAAACGATTTAACCTTAATCTCTCAATGGGTCACTCGTCTTTTGGATCAGCGCATGAATGGAGCTTATAAAAATTACATTCGAGAAGGTAAAGAATTGGATACTTTGGTTGCGTTGCAAGCTGCTTTTCTAAAATTAGAAGCATCTTCGGTAGATCACGTATAATAATAGATTTTTCAGTTTCATAATTGAGAGAGCCAATGATGGATAGGTGATTGTGTGTTTAAACGCAGCATTAGTGTCCCGTATAGAAAAGAAGAATCCTGGTGTTTAAAAGAACATCAGCGACTTCTGTCATATGAATCCGCGAATATACAGTTGCTTCTCGAAAAAAAAGTGCAAGCACCTTCTGGTGATAATTTTCTATATCAACGCGGATATACTTCTGATGTTATTGCTGCTGCACTTGAATTAGCATTGCTAAGAGGTGGCAATGTATATGCTATGGATTTTGCTATTGGCCGTTCGATTATGGGGGTTCGAGGTATTCTTCAGGAAAAAGGATATGATTCACGATTTATTGACTTGGCAGTCATTCAGCTCCAGAATAGTAATTTGGATCATCATGATGAAAAAGAAACATTGCATTCAACAGCAACTCAAGCAGCACTAAAATTTTATCAATCAGGTCAACATGTTTCAGCTAATGATTTTATTTTGATTAGCCATTTTGATCCTGATTCCGTATTATCATCGTATATTTTATTTTGCCGACAACATTGTGTCGAGTTATCTTCTCGAGTATTAGCTTTTATGGAAACAACTGCTAATCTTAGTGATTACATTTCTGCTGATAATTATGCTCTTGAACAATTACTGTTTCCGCCTCCGCTGTCTAGCAAAGACGAGCTGTCCCGTTATCAGTCGAATATTTTAATTCACATTCTTTTTTCATGGTGGTTGGCAACAATGAAACCAGATGAACTTGCAGGTAAATTTAGTCGTATGCAACACATGATTGACGATGTTATGAATAATCATGGACTGAGTTATGAAAAGGATCAAAAAGGACTCAAGGGCTGGGGGAAAAAACTAATAGATAATCAGAATTTTTATCGACAAATTCCAAATATCGTCAAAAAGCTCAGATTCGATGACCAGCTAAGTGTTAGTTCTTCTGCGCCAGATCCGCAGCTGCATCATGCTTTGTTACGTGCAGCTCGAAAACCCCTTGGGTTTCGTGTTGTTACAGATAAACTTGCATTTCTAGATGATTTTATTACGAGCGAGGGAGCTTCGTTTGTTTTAATGGAGCCGTTAAAAAATAAATTGACAGGAAGAACGCCAACCAGTATTGCTAAAGATCCCGTGTATTTGCCAGATATTGGCAGAAAAATTAAAATTGTTTTTGATGAAATAAATCACGAGTTGGTTTTTAATGATCATGGAACCGAATATCGTGCTACAGCTAAATTTCATTATTTTATTAATGCAGTTGGGCATGATACGTCTGTATCTCGGCGCTTTGATATGACGCGGTTGACGGATATTTTGCGAAAACTAGAAAATGATAAACGTCAACGTTTTAATCTAGAACCACTGAGTAATGCTGATAACTGGGGTTTTCGTGCAGAAGTTGGTGGAGGACCACCCAAAGGTGCGATTTTATCTCCTACGACCTTACAAAAAGTAATTTCGGATTTTTATCATGATATAAAAAAAGAATGTCAAGATTCAATCAGGGAATCGTTCAAAACTTATTCGTTAATTGCACAACAAGCACTGGAGCTTGTTTTTAATGCAGATAATATTGATGCAGATTTAGTTTTTGCTATTGATGCTGTTAAACATATTCCCTTTATTCATAAATTAATTATTTCAATAGCCAGTCAACTTGATAATCATGATACTCTGATTCAAGAAGCTGCTATTATTTATAATGCTCGGTGCCTTCAGGATCGGGGTTATCAGGTTTTGGCAATGAAACTAGAGTTAACAAATGATGTGTGTGTTGATATGATTGCACGAAATCCACAGGGCAAATTAGAATTTATTGATTGCTTAAATATGCCGGCACGTACAGCTCCACGATTAATCAATGGGCAAACAAATGCTAATTATAATCGTTTTATTTCCATTGAAGATTTTCTTGATCAGTCAGGTCCTCAGCCTGAAAATTTTGAGGTACTTTACCATGCAATTCAACAGTTGAATCAGTCACAGAAGAAAGATTTGAATAATCCATTTAACTGCGATACGCTGGTAATAGCACAATTAAAGTTGATTTTAGGTGAGTCTGTTTTTAATGACATTATTTGCGAATTTCCAGAAAATAAGATGCCGCAAATACGGTTTATAATAACCGAGAGTTTACGCCATTGTCGTGATGATAAAAATAGATTGCTACATGATCCAGAATCAGGAGAAAAAGAAGTATTGCTTCAAGAACTTGTTGTAAAGACAAAAAATTATTTACGAAATAAGCTTGCTGGATTTCCTTGGCATATTGAATTATTGCCGTATCAAAATCCAAATTTGGCAAAATCAACGGATGTGCATTCACGAGTTTTGGTAAAACGAAAAAACTTATATCGAGTTAATCAATCGATTAAAGACTTTTTGCAACAGCAGTTAAGTTTTTCACGTGCTATTAAAACGCCTGAAAACAGAAAAAAATATGAACAATTATCACAGGCGATGATTGCAAGTACCAAAGTAAGACAAACGCCCAATTACCATAAAGAAGGTCCAACTATTCGGCATCATTTAGCTTTTATGATTCAATGGTATCGCTATTTGATTAAAAATACTCTTCCTGATTATCAAGAGTTAGTCGATTTATTGAAAATCAATCAAAACCTTGTTGAACAATTCATATTGTTGCATGATATAGGCAAAGGAGACGTCGAAACTTACAAATATGCAGATGACGCACCTATACGCAAAATTAAGTTTTTTTCAAACACTGAAATGAGCAATGAATTTGGAAATGCCTCCTTACTTCAGTTAACGCATGCCAATGTGAAAAAGCTAAAAGATATATGTCCATCTGAATATGAAAAATTAATACAAAACCAACAAATTACGCTTCGAAATATGACAGTGAACGAGTTATCCAGCTTGGGTGTTTCAATTCAAAATATTGCGCATGAAGATTATTCTGCTAATTTTATTCTTCGTTATGGTATTGCAGAAAAAGATTCTTTATTATATTTAGCCGTGAAATTACACATGCGGACTATGGCATTTTCCGAAGGCGTTAGCCTTAAAGCTATCAAGTCGCTCGTGAAAGAAATCGCTAAGGTAAATGACGTTTACACCTTATCTGTAGAGGATATTCGGCAGGCCTTATCGTATGTTGAAATTATTGGCGCACTTTCATTGCTAGATACCTTAGGCACCCAGTCCCCTACTAATCCAGGTCTGAAATTTTGGGACAATCTGAATCGGTCAATCAAGTTATTTCAAAATGATATTCAGCAAAAAAAAGAAGAAATTAAAAAACAAGAGCAGTTAGCTACGATAAAATGTCCACACGAAATTAAACAAATTGCAGAAGTGATTTTGAAAGAAGATGTTGGTAAGTTTGAAAGTTTATGGCCGAATATTAATAAAATACTGCATGATCCAACGAAAAAGGAAAAATTAAATCAAATACTTGAAGGCATGTACAAAAAAGCAGGCTTTGATGAGGAACAAATTCAAAAGTTGAAGACTAATTTATGGCAGGTATAGTCATAGCAGAAGGCTTGCTCGTAACCAATTAGCTAGACTAGGATTCATGGGGTCCCTGAATTTAGATTGAATATAAGAAATTTTGGCTATATACTTCTTTTAAATTAACTTAATTGTGTGTAGCGAGCCGTTGAGGAGCTGTTTTAATGAAAAAATTACCGATTGGTATTCAAACTTTTGAAAAATTAATTAACGATAGATTGTTTTAGTAGGCGTAGAATTTGACGCGGTAAAGCGCAATGTTGGGGAATGGATAGTCGCATGAATTGGACACCCTGAACGATTATCAATGTGCTTAATTATTCATGGAGTTGGGCGGTTGGTGGTCTGATTTATGTAACATCAGAATATCGATTATCTATTTGCAAAACTACCAAATCGAGAGGCGTATTTTGGCTTAACGTGATATTTTTTTGATAACGCTGGTCTTGCTTTGTCAATCATCAGCGCAAGTGTTTTAACATTATATTGCGATGCTTCCGCCATTTCCTTTTGAACTCTCCACTTTTCTTCTAAAATTGGATCGGTATACACAGTAGTTATCCTTCCTGTTCTTTAAATAATTCCATAGGTGTTACGATCGCGGGGATACCAATGCCCAGCTTTGTATTCAATAATGATATATGCTGTCTTTTATTTGCATTTGCAAGATGATTGCAATTCCACGTCAGTAAAAAATCGTTGTATCTAAATAAACGGATTTTTTGACAGAAATCATAAAATGAACTCCCTAGTTAGTGAGAATAAAAATGATTATATCATATGAAATAGCGTTTTTTGCAAAAAAAGTGAGGCAATGTAGATATTGGGCCAACTATCGTTGTTGCTGGCAACATTGGAAATGGTAGCGAGACCTCATCATCAGCTATCCGATTAGTCAGTAAGCCTCATCCCTAGCCCTTCTCCTGAAAGAGAAGGGAACAAAACTGAAGAACCGCTTAGGCACGTCTTCCCAAGTCCCCTTTCAGGTGGATTTAGGGGGCTTTTTTATGAATTTAGATTGAATATAAGAAATTTTGGCTATATACTTCTTTTAAATTAACTTAATTGTGTGTAGCGAGCCGTTGAGGAGCTGTTTTAATGAAAAAATTACCGATTGGTATTCAAACTTTTGAAAAATTAATTAACGATAGATTGTTTTAGTAGGCGTAGAATTTGACGCGGTAAAGCGCAATGTTGGGGAATGGATAGTCGCATGAATTGGACACCCTGAACGATTATCAATGTGCTTAATTATTCATGGAGTTGGGCGGTTGGTGGTCTGATTTATGTAACATCAGAATATCGATTATCTATTTGCAAAACTACCAAATCGAGAGGCGTATTTTGGCTTAACGTGATATTTTTTTGATAACGCTGGTCTTGCTTTGTCAATCATCAGCGCAAGTGTTTTAACATTATATTGCGATGCTTCCGCCATTTCCTTTTGAACTCTCCACTTTTCTTCTAAAATTGGATCGGTATACACAGTAGTTATCCTTCCTGTTCTTTAAATAATTCCATAGGTGTTACGATCGCGGGGATACCAATGCCCAGCTTTGTATTCAATAATGATATATGCTGTCTTTTATTTGCATTTGCAAGATGATTGCAATTCCACGTCAGTAAAAAATCGTTGTATCTAAATAAACGGATTTTTTGACAGAAATCATAAAATGAACTCCCTAGTTAGTGAGAATAAAAATGATTATATCATATGAAATAGTGTTTTTTGCAAAAAAAGTGAGGCAATGTAGATATTGGGCCAACTATCGTCTGCGGTTTCCCCCATTTTTAGGACAATTTAGATAGGTAAGATTAAGCAATTTT
>CAYUBI010000076.1:0-11243 GCA_964443005.1 uncultured Candidatus Marinamargulisbacteria bacterium | reverse complement strand
TAGCAGTAACGTTGGCCCATTTTAGATCATATTATTGATGTTGCAATTGTTAACGGGCGTTAGTAAATTCAGTAAAGTGGGCGTATTTTCAGTTCTTAATAATTTAAATGATATTACAATGAACGAAAACTGTCGTAAATTTATGGCTTTCAGCGGCTAATTAATGAAATTGATATTTTTAAATTCTAAATTTATTCTGTGTGCCGTTGAAAATGTGTTTGTAAATATTCTCCAAGATAATTAAACGCTAGCACAGTGAAAAGAATAAAAAGCCCTGGAATGATTGCCAGCCACCACGCATCATAAAGGTATTCTTGTGCGTCATTTAGCATATTTCCCCAGCTAGGATAAGGTGGTTGAACGCCAAGTCCCAAAAAGCTAAGTGTAGATTCCGTTAGAATTGCGCTTGCCATTGATAGTGTTAGCGATACTAATATAGGAATCATTGCATTTGGAAGAATATCCTTTGCCATAATTTTTATAGATGAAAATCCATAAGCTCGACTACGCAAAATATATAGTCGTTTTTTAATTGATAAAAATTCAGCGCGCACTAAGCGGGCAAGGCCCATCCAGCTGGTAAGCCCAATAACAATCATGACATTAATAATGCTGGGTTTAAAAATAACTTGTATGGATAAAATAATAAAAATAGTAGGTAAAGCTAGCATAATATTAACAACTTTCATTAAAAATTGATCTAGCTTGCCACCAATGTATCCTGATAACCCTCCATAAATGATGCCAATGGTAAACGCAATGAGTACTGCTATGAATCCAACTGATAAGGAAATTCGACTGCCATATACAATGCGTGAAAATAGATCTCTGCCCAAATGATCAGTTCCAAATGGATGATGAATGCTAGGTGGGCTTAGTGTTATTTCTAAGTGAATCTGATCTGGCGCCTCAGCAGTGATTATGGGTGCGATTAAAGCAATTAATCCCAGAATAGACAGAAATCCAATAATGAATTGAATGCGTTTAGGCATGATGAATTCTAGGATCAATGATGCGGTAAAAAATGTCAGCAAGCATATTGCCTGTGATGACCAGTAAAGACGAAAAAATGAGAATACCCATGATTAAGGGGTAATCACGTGAGAAAATGGCATCAACACCTAGTCTGCCCATTCCTGGCCATGCGAAAATTTTTTCTATGATAAATGCACCCCCAAATAAGCCTGGAATTTCCAATCCTAAAATCGTAATAATGGGAAGTGCTGTATTTTTTAAGGCATATTTAAATAAGATAAACGATTGTGAAAAACCATAGGCTTTTGCTGTTCGAATATAATCTTCGGTGAGTGTTTTGATTAGATTATCGCGAGTATATTTTGTAATGCTTGCTAAAGATCCAATCATGAGCGTTGTTACGGGTAATACCAAATGCCATCCAATATCAAGGATCTGGTTTATGATGGGTTGTTCATTTATAAATGGTGTTTTCATGCCTAAGGCCGGAAAAATAGGAAGCCATAAGGAAAAGGCTAGCATTGCCATTAACGCAAACCAAAACGTGGGCGTACTCATTCCAATAAAATTTAATAAGGTAATGATGCGATCTATGAGTTTTCCATTGTAAACAGCTGCAATAATCCCTAGGCTGATCCCAATGATTAAGGTTAAGGCTAGTGCAGTTAGCGTGAGTAGTAAGGTTGCAGGTAAACGCTCTAAAATTAGCGATAAAACAGGTTGCCGATTAATAAGTGATACGCCAAAGTCTCCATGAATTAAATGTGTGATCCATTGCAAATATTGCTGGGTAACTGAGTCATTTAATCCCAATTGGCTTTTAAGCTGGTGAATGTCTTGAACTGATACGCCGGGTTCAAATAGAAATTGTGTGGGATCTCCAGGTGCTAGTTTCATCATGATAAAAGAGAGTACCGTAATCAGAGTTAACGTGATTGCAAGAATGCTGATGCGTTGAAAAAGGCTAATGAGACCGTTCATTATCGTATGCTAAACACATTTTCTAGTTGAACAAATAATCCCATCGGTCCTGGTTTGGGGCTGATGCCGCCAATATATCGTTGCGTTGCGACTAATTGATCTGGATACCATAAAAAAATGTAGGGAACATCTTGGACAATGTGGTTGTACGTTTGTTGATATAAATCTTTACGTTTACGTGGAATCATTTCCCGTCGCGCTTTTACTAGCAGTGCATCAACTGTGGTATTGTTGTAATGAACAAAATTAAGTCCGTTTGGATATTGTGATGAATGCCAAATAGAATAGCTGTCTGGGTCAATTCCCAGTGACCAGCCAATGATCACAGCATCAAAGTCCTTTTTAGGTTGATCGAGTTTTTGTACTAAAGATGCCCATTCCATTGTTTGAATCTGAACCTTGATACCTACTTTTTTTAAGGCATCTTGAATAATTAAAGCTGCTTGCTCGCGTTCATTGTTTCCTTGACTAATCATGAGTCGAAATTCACAAGGAATATTCTTTTTGTGTCGGTAACCATTTGTGCCAAGTTCCCAGCCAGCGTTATTTAGCAATTGAATGCTGTAGGAAGGACTATAATTGTATAATGGTTTTTCAGGAGTAAAAGCCCAGCTAGCTGGAGCCATTGGGATATTAGCTACTTGTCCAAATTGGCGAAGTACACTGTTAACTAATTGATCGCGGTTAATTGCATGAGCAATAGCTTGGCGAACAGCTAATTCTTTTAATACAGCATGATCTAAATTTAATCCCATATAGGTGTAATTAAGTGCGCTCCAGCGAAACAAATTGTAGTTGCCGCGTTGCTGAAACCGTGAGAAATCTCTGGGTTGAACTGAAGTTTCATCTAGCTGTCCTGTTTCGAATGCAACTTTAGCTGAATTTTCATTTGGAATAATTTTAAGATATACTTTTTCAAGTTTTGCTGCGCCCTTAAAATAGTTTGGGTTGCGTTCAAGAAGAATATGGTCGCCGCGTTCATAAGAAATTAGCTTAAATGGTCCAGTTCCAATTGGATGTTCATTAAATTTTGTAGTATTAATGTTTTGTTTTTCAAGAATATGTTGGGGCAAAATCCCTATTGATAAGGCAGACAAAATTGGTGCAAAGGGTTCAGGGAGCGTAAATTGTACTGTGTAAAGATCTAGGATTGTAACTTTAATGGGTTTACCATTAATAATATAGGAACTACGGCGAACTGTTTGGGTTTTCGGTGATAAAAGCGTATCAAAGGTAAATTTGACATCATTAGCAGTAAACGGTTTTCCATCATGCCAAAAAACATTGGGACGTAAATGAAACGTATAAATGAGTCCGTTATCAGAAATGTCCCATTGACTGGCTAAGTCTGGAATAAATTCTAATTTTTCATTTACTGCAATAAGACCATTAAAAACAAAATCAACAACTGTAGCAGATGCAGAGTCTGTATATAAAAGTGGATTAAAAAATGTAGGTTCTGCGCCAATATTTAAGACGAGTCTGCCTTTGGGATTAGCCTCTGATACAGTAGGTAGGTGAATAGACTGCGATGAATTTTGTGATGGTTTACACCCAAAAAATAAAAGGAAACAACAACAGGTAATTGCCAGTTTTGCTCCCTGTTTCATATTTAGTTACATCATTCCTTGCTGCTTCGCATATTCAAAGATGTTACCTGCTTCTAAAATTCCTTGAACATCTCCCAAGGAAAATAATGTATATATTTGGGATGTGGTTTGATTGGTAATAGTTAGCGCATTAACATCAATATCCGCTTGATCACCTGTTGAAAATAAATCAATGAGTCGTTGCTGGGATTCAAACGGGATTAAAAACCCACCGTCAATAGTATTGCGATAAAAAATACGTGCGTAAAATTCTGAAATGACTGCTTTAACACCTGCTTTTGCTAGTGCAAAGGGTGCATGTTCTCGACTGGATCCGCAGCCAAAATTTTTGCCTGCTATAATAATAGAGAAAACTGAGGTTGTAGTGTTATCAGCAACAAAAGGAATCTTGCCATTAGGTAAGCCAGATTGTGAAAAAGGAACACCACTGAGTGCATATTTCCCATATAGTTTGCTTTCGGTTTTGTCATCTAATTTGTATACTAAATGATGCGCAGGAATAATTTGGTCTGTATCACAATTGTCACCTAGAACAAAAACTTTACCTTGAATGCGTTTATTCATTTTTTTTCTCCTACAAAAATTCTCGTGGATCTGTGATTTTTCCGGTAATTGCTGAGGCTGCTGCAGTATACGGTGAAGCTAAATAAACAGAAGATTCTTGTGAACCCATACGTGCAGGAAAATTGCGATTGGTTGTTGAAATTACACGTTCAGTTCCTTGGGTTCGTCCAAACGTATCTGCAGGCCCACCTAAACAAGCAGCACAGGAGGCAGGTCCAATTAAACATCCAGCATTTACAAAAATACTGCGTAAACTTTTATTGTCTAGTTTTTCTGTATCTAAGGCGTGATCAACCTGAACTGTAGCCGGAACAATATACGTTGGAACTTTAACTTGGTTTCCATTGATGATGCGTGCAGCATGAATAAAATCTGATATTTTTCCTCCAGTACACGATCCTATATAAGCTTGATCAATCACTTGCATACATAAGGAAGCTGCTGAAACTACACGGTCAGGACTGTGGGGCTGAGCAACTACGGATTGCAGGTCTGATGCTGTATATCGAGTGGTTGATAAAAATGAAGCATTGATGTCAGTATTTGTTTGTGTGTAGGATACGGTTGTTGTATTTTTTAAATAGGTTTGAGTTGTTGCATCTGCTGCAATTAACCCTACTTTAGCACCTGCTTCAATTGCCATATTGCAAATGGTCATACGTTCTTCCATCGACAATTGTTCAATTGCAGTTCCAGAAAATTCCATGGCTTGATATGTTGCGCCATCTGTACCTAGCTCGCCAATAATAGCTAAAATAATATCTTTGCCAAGAACGTGATTGGGAAAGGTGCCATTAAAGATAAATCGTCGGGTTGCAGGGACTTTTAACCATAATTTACCTGTGCCCATAACTAAGGCTGCGTCTGTATTGCCAATTCCAGTTGCAAATACGCCAAAAGCGCCTGCAGTACAGGTGTGCGAATCTGTTCCTAACAGAATCTCTCCAGGAATTGTATGGCCTTTTTCTGCAAGTGTTACATGACAAACACCATTATAATCTGGAGAATTAGCATCGTAAAAATAGCATAATTGTTGTTCCTTTGCAAAAGTTCGTAGAATATCCAGATTTCGTAAAGCATAGGGATCTTGTGTGAAAATATAATGATCTGGGATAATGATCAGTTTTTCTTTATTCCATACTTTTGCTTTAGCACCAAATTGTTGTTTGAAAATCCCGATAGTTCCAGGACCGCATACATCATGGGTCATGAGTTTATCAATAGAAACCCAAATGTTTTCCCCAGCTTCAACTGTTTTTTTGTTTGCGTGTTTAGCTAAAATTTTTTCCGAAAGTGTCATGCCCATGGCTTTTTTCCTTTCTAATGATAAGATAGATAAATTATAACGCATTCACACCAAATGCGCACGCAGTCGACCTTCGATTACAACATCTTCGCCAATTAAAAAGCTTGTAATTGATGTTAGGTGAATTGCTTGTGCTAAGGTGGATGTTTTTAATAAACCAATACTATTAAGGCCATTGTTGCCAATTAATTTAGGTGCAAAAATAAATGAGATTTTATCAATCAGTTCTTCATTTAGCAGCGCTGCACTTAGATTCCCGCCACTTTCAACTAGAATAGATGCAATTCCGCGTTGACGAAGTGCCATCATTAATTTGGAAAGATTAAATCCTGTTTTTTCATTCTTTTCTGCTGTTTCGCCCTGTTCATCTAGTGGAAAGTTGATGACTTCCACGTGGTTGCCAAGTGCGTTAGCAAATGTTTCAGATACAGGGGTTGCACGAATGAGTAAGGTTGGAGCAGTTGGATCTTGAAGCACAATTGCATTGGCAGGTACACTTTCGTGCGGATCCAAAATGATTCGCAGCGGTTGTTTATGTCGTTTGGGATGAATAGCTGGCCACGGATTACGAACTGTTAATTGAGGGTTATCATGGGTTATCGTAATTGCACCTACCATAATTGCGTCATAGTGATAGCGAAGGTTGTGCGTGTAAGCGCGCGCTTGTTCGCCTGTAATCCATTTGCTTTCGCCGCTGGCTGTAGCTGTTTTTCCGTCTAAAGTAGAAGCTACTTTTAAATGAATAAATGGATAAGGTGATAGGATCGTTTTTAAATATACTTCATTAATTTTTGTTGCTGAATCCGAACAAATGTTGGTGATAACTTCAATTTTGTTTTTTTGTAAAGAATGAATGCTGTTACAGGCTTTAACTAGCGGGTTGGGATCGTTAATGGCATAAACAACGCGTGTGATACCTGCTTGGATAATTTGCTCAGTACATGGGGGATTGTTGCCAAAATGACAACAGGGTTCCAAGGTTACATACAATGTTGCACCCTGAGCTGCTTTGCCTGCACGAGTCAACGCATAAGCTTCAGCATGAGGTGATTTATGTTTGCCATGAAAACCTGTTGCAATAATGCGATTATTTTTTACAATTACTGCACCTACTGTTGGGTCTGGTGATGTTATGCCACGCATTGTTGTTGCTAGCTGAAGTGCAAGCTTCATGTAATATTCGTCGATTGAAAGGGTTTTGACCATTACCCGTTTTTCATTGAACGAATGACAAAACCTCGATCGTTAGCACCAAATATGGCTGAACCTGCAACTAAAATATTAGCACCTGCGGCTAGGACAGATGCGTAGGTGTCTAGATTAATGCCTCCATCTACTTCAATAAGTAGTGATGGATTTTGTTGATTAGCCATTTCACGCAGTTGTTTTATTTTTTGTAATGATTGAGGAATAAATTTTTGGCCACCAAACCCGGGATTTACAGACATGACAACAACCATATCAATGATGTTCAAAACATTTTCGATAAGAGATACTGATGTAGCTGGATTTAGTGCTACTGAAGCTTTTAGCCCCAATTGTCGTATAGCACATAAGGTGCGGTCTAAATGCGTGCAAATTTCCACATGAACTGAAATAATATCTGCACCTGCTTCATGAAATGCACCCAGGTATTCATCTGGATTATTAATCATCAAGTGAACGTCTAAAGGTAGTTTGGTAATGCGTCGAATAGCTTTTACAATTAAGGGCCCAATTGTGATATTTGGCACAAAATGACCGTCCATGACATCAATATGTAGCCAATTTGCCCCTGCTTCTTCTATAACGCGAATATCTTGCGCTAATTTAGCAAAGTCTGCAGATAACAGTGAAGGCGCAATAATTATTTTTTGTTGAGTGTCCATTGCCGATGTTCCTTTATGTTTTCGTATATTTTAATGTAACTTTGATATCGCGACAAGGCAATTTGTTGATTATTAACGGCTAGTTTAATTGCACAGTCTGGCTCATTAATATGTCGGCAATTTGAAAATCGGCAATTTGTTGCTAGGTGATTGAATTCAGGAAAATGACTGAGTAGTTGCTCTGGAAGTAAAGGTAATGCAATATCTGAAAATCCGGGACCATCAATAATAAACGTCGTAGTATCCAGTGCCAATAGTTCGACAAATCGTGTAGTATGTTTGCCGCGATTGATTTTAGATAAGTCGCCTGTTTTTAGGTCGAGTATGGGGTGTAGCGCATTAATGAGTGTGCTTTTCCCAACACCGGAGGGCCCAATCAGTAAGGTAATCCGATCTGCAAAAGCAGTTCGCAATTCGCTGAGTCCGTGATTCGTTACACTGCTTGTGAAAAATAGTGGATATCCAATATCTGATAAAAATTTTAACGAGTCTGCTATTCCGCAGGAATCTAAATCGTATTTCGTCATAACAATAAGAATAGGAATCGAAAGCATGTTAATTGAAATTAGAAATTGATCAAGGAGATGCAGTGAAAGTGCGGGATTGGTAATCGATTGAACTAGCGCTACTTGATCAATGTTAGCTGCTTGATTTTTGGGTAAAATATGTGTACGGGGTAGCACTGTTTCAATGACTGCTTCATCAGTATTAACGGGTTCAATGATAACACGATCTCCGACTAATAGGGCAGTGCGTTTTATTTTTCCACGTGGCTTAGCCAAATAAATACGATTTGAACTGGTTACGTGATAATATCCACAAAATGATTTCGTAATAATGCCATTCAGCAAACTAATGATTGGTTCCTAACGGCGATGATCCCATTGATGTGTTTAATGTTTGTTCTGCAACCATTTTGCGATTAAAGAACACGCGAATGGTATTGTCTTTTTGATCTTCAAAATCCAGCAGCATGATGTCTCCAGCTTTATGTTCTTGTTTGTAAATCGTTTCCTCATAATCTTTGCCGCTTGATACTACTTTAACTACACGAGGTGTCCATCCTTGCGGAATTGAAAATTTTACTTTAATGCCTATATGTGCTAATTCTGTGCCTAAGGGCCGCAAGGTAAGCTCAACTGGGCTGCCTTTTGATACAGTTAGTGCTAGGAGGCTATTTAATGATACAACACAACCTGCAGAGGGTGTTTGTGACAGAATATTGCCTTTATCAATTTGATCGGAAAAAGCTTCTTCTATAGCATTGAGGCTTAATCGGCTTTCATTTATCATATTTTGCGCAACAGGCAGCGATAAGGAGATAAATGAGGGCATAATAATTGTTTGTTTAAGTTTGCTAAGTACATATTTTACACGACGGTTGGCTTTAACTGCTGTTCCTACTTCTGGAATAACTTCTAATACAATATTTTCATTTCCAGAAAGAGTTTCTCGGGTACCAATGGAAATGCCTTTAAGCCCGCGATCTTTTAAGGCAATAATCGCACGTTCTTCGGGAAATCCGATAATTTGCGGGATCGTGATTTCGCGAATGGATGTGAAATATTTATGATATAAGCTATATCCAAAGGAACTTAAAAATCCTAAAATGACCGTGATTACGATAATGATGATCATAGGGCCAATTTTTTTATAAAGCAGTTGCCATTTTGATTGAATGGGTTGATCTATTTCTGTATCCTCAGAATCGTTGTTAAGTGTGGGTGTTTCTTCTATTTTCGCTGGATCATTTATTTTTTTTTCATTAAGATTTTGTTCAGGGGACTTTGCCATATTGCATCCTTATTCTTAAGATTGTCAAAGTAATGATTATATCATAAGCTGTATTGTTTTGATCGTAAACAGTAAAAATATCAGTATACTGAATTTTTTTTTAAAAAGTTGAAGCGGAAACAACGTGATTGTAGCGTGATAATAGTGGAGGATATGTGATGACAAAAAAAATTATGATGAGTGCTGGCGAGATATCCGGAGATATTTATGGTGGCCGTTTAGTTGTCGAACTTAGAAAACTAGATCCTACATTGCAGTTTTTTGGTATGGGGAGTCAGCGTATGTTAGCTGCTGGGGTAACGTTATTTTCTGATTTGTCGGATATTAGTACCATTGGATTTGTGGAGCCGCTTTGTCATATTCCACGTATTTATTTTACGTATCTCAAAATGAAAAAGCGAATGGCTATGGAAAAGCCAGATTTAGTGATTCCTATTGATTTTCAGGGTTATAATTTGTTGTTATGTAAAGCTGCAAAACAATTAAGTATTCCTTCGATTTATTATATTTCTCCTCAGGAATGGCAATGGGGTAGTGATGACGGCGGGCGCAAAGTTGTAGATGTTACTACTAAAATTTTATCTATTTTTCAACAAGAAGCTGATTTTTATCATCGCTTAGGTGGAGACGCAACATATATTGGCCATCCGATTTTGGATTTGGCTCAGTCATCCATCGATAAATCAGTATTCTATCAGTCCTTGGGTATTCCTGAAAATCAGCGAATTATATCGATTTTTCCAGGTTCTCGGCCGCAAGAATTAACGTATACCTTGCCCTTGCTTGTAAAGGTTGCAAGGTATCTTGAAGAGCGTTTACCAGATTTGCATATTGTCATTTGTTTAGCATCGTCGCGATTTCGATCTCGCATTCAGGATGTTTTGGCTACAACACGGCTTAAGGCTGTGACAATGTATTCTGGGAATCAATATGATTTGATTAAGCATACCACCTTATCGTTAGTAACTTCCGGAACTGTGACTTTGGAACATGCAGTCATGGGTACGCCTTGTTTAGCACATTATCGGTTTTCAAAACTGTCTTATCAGGTTTTAAAATGGGTATTAGCAGAAAAAGTGAAGCGATTTAATTATATCAGTTTGCCTAATATTTTATTGCAGGAGGTGATTATGCCAGAATTTTTGCAGGACACAGCTACTGTTGAGAATTCAGGAGCAGTTGCCTTGCACCTTTTATGTGATGCTGCGGCATATGCAGAGGCAAAACAGAAGTTGAGTCGCGTGTTGCCATTATTGGGGACTCCAGGCGTGATAGCCCGTGCTGCAAAAATCATTATAGATTCTATTAAATAATTTAGTCAAACGTCGAGAGCCTTAGTGCCCGCTGAGGCTCTCGACGCGACAGATAAGGAAAATAAATGAAGGCCGCAAACCCTCTTTTTGAAAAGATTGTTATGTTTGAAAATTTACGTAGCGCGTTGTTATTTTTTGTAGTTTCTACTAGAATGTACTAGAGGAGCGACCTTAATGAAAAAATTGCCAATTGGAATTCAAACATTTGAGAAATTAATCAACGATGATTGTTTATATATTGATAAAACGAAATTGATCTATCAGTTAATTCAATGGGGTAGTGTTTATTTTCTCTCTAGGCCCCGCCGTTTTGGCAAGTCGTTACTCCTGTCTACGTTAGATGCAATTTTCAAGGGTAAAAAGGAATTGTTTAAGGGTCTGTGGATTTATGACCAGCCTTTTGAATGGAAAGAGTATCCAGTTATCAGAATAGATTTCAGTAAAAAGCATATTGAAAATTCAACAGAATTAAAGCAATTCATTAAAATTGAGTTGCAAGATATTGCAACACAGTACAATATTTCCATTGTTCGTGAATGCTATGATGACATTTTTGCAGAGCTAATTAGAAAATTATCTCAACTAGGAAAAGTCGTTGTCTTAATTGACGAATACGACAAACCGATTTTAGATAATATTGCAAACGTTGAAACTGCCAAAGAAGTACAGGAAAGCTTAAAAGGGTTTTATACTGTACTCAAGGGTTCAGACGAGTACTTGAAGTTTGTTTTGCTAACAGGAGTTAGCAAATTTAGTAAAGTTGGGGTATTTTCAGGGCTTAATAATTTAAATGATATTACAATGGATAGTAATTTTTCTCAGTTGTTGGGCT
>CAYUBI010000075.1:7270-12314 GCA_964443005.1 uncultured Candidatus Marinamargulisbacteria bacterium | reverse complement strand
AATTAGCAGCCTGGTCTGAAAGACTATAATGACTAATGTCTGCATAGCTTCCCCAATTACCACGAACCTCAAAGCCGCTGGAGCTATCAACTACGCCAATCATCCCTTGCCAATAAAAACTTTTCCCAAACGTTCCTAAAGTTGTAGCATCATTATCAGGTGCAAAACCACCCATACCCAAACCAATATCCATCATTGGGATTGCAGCAGCTAAGCTAGTTAACAAGAAGATTCCACTCAATAATAGACCCATAATTTTTTTCATAATTTTTTCTCCTTTAAATTAAATTATTCAGTTGATGGCCATAGTATAACACTTAATTATTAAATAAAGTTCCCATGTTATATTCGTTGCTCAAAAAGATCATCATCATTTGTTTCGCTTGTCTTATTGCTTATTAACTCTTTTTTTTTAGTTTATTTGATTTTTCAATTTTTGCAACAGGCTTTGTTATTAAAGGCTGCAAAGGTGTTTCTATTTTTTCAGAAACAAGTTCGATATCAACATTAGCACAATTAAGTTCTTTTTTATCCCGAGCCATTAGACTATAAAAACAAGGAACAACGAATAATGTTAATAGTGTAGACACAAGAACACCGCCAATGACGGCAACAGCCATAGGAATGCGCGTTTCTGCACCAGGACCAAACGCAAGTGCTGAAGGCGTTGCACCTGCAATTGTAGCTAAAGACGTCATAACAATAGGCCGAAGCCGAATCGGACAAGCTTCTTGCAAGGCATCTCGAATGCTTTTTCCTTGTAACCGCATTTGATTTGTAAAATCAACGAGCATAATTGAATTCTTTTTCACTAAACCCATTAATAAAATTAATCCAATCATACTATAAATATTCATAGATTGATGTGTAATTAATAAAGCCAGCAAGGCACCGGTAATGCTAAAGGGCAAAGCCATTAAAACTGATAAAGGATGTGAAAAACTATTAAATTGAGACGCTAAAATCATATAAGCAATAATAATTCCTAAAAAAAGCACGCCAACTAATCCCTGCATCGAGTCTTTGGATGCTTGAGCATTTCCGCTCAGCACAATCCGATATCCTGCAGGAAGAGTCTTTTGCGCAATATCTTGCACTTGTGCAATAACAGCTGCTTGGGACGCGCCAGCTTTCACATTGCCATAAATAGTAATTGCGCGTTCTCTGTCTTTGCGTGAAATACTTTGTAATGCCGGTTGTTTAACAACTGTAACAACTTCTGATAACGCAATCATTTCCCCGCGATTATTTCGAACTGATAATCCTTGCAAAATATCTTTTTCATTCCGATCATTATCTGGAAGTTTCACAATAATATCGTAACGATGGCCATTAGATTCGTATCGTGCAGCAGTAATACCGCCAATCATTGCTTGAATAGTTTGCCCAATTGCAGCTAATGTAACACCCCGAATCGCTGCTTGAGCTCTATCTGGAACAATGTCCATTTCAACCATCCCGATTTTGTAATCTGTGCCTAGATCCGTTATTAATTCATTTTTCTCCAGTTTCGAAAATAAATCCAGTGCCGCTTTGCCTAGGGTATTCCAGTCTGGCCCGCGAACCGTAAATTCAATAGGATAACCCATGCCTGAAGAAAAGCTACGCATAGATAAATCTTGTAGCGAAATTTTACAGCCTTTAATGTTTTGTTTGAAATATACGCGCGCTAATCCCATAAACTGTTGCTGAGTCAGCTCTTTTTTCTTTTTGGGGTCTAATCCACGTTGACCTTTGGGTTTCATGCTCACAAAAAGATTCGCAGCTGTAGGATCATTGCCACCAAAACCACCCACTGTACAAAAATAACCTTCAATTTCAGACCGTTGCATTAAAAATTCTTCAACTGCTTTGGTGCGAGTATCTGTGTAAGCCAACGACACTCCAGCAGGTGCGTTAATTCGAACCATAAACATGCTTTGATCTTGCGCAGGAACTAGTTCATTATTAAGAAATTTTGCGCTAATCAAACTAAGACAAAATAAAGCAATCGAAATGCCCAAAACAAGCCATCGATGATTTAAGGCTTTACCTAAAAGAAAAGAATAGCCATTGCGTAGTTTATTAAAACCAGAATCAAAAATACGTCCTAATAATGAAGTATGTTCGCGTGCTTGAACAAACTGAGAACAGCGCATGGGTGTTAATGTCAGTGCTTCAAATAAAGAAATTAACACTGCAACTGACATTGTAATTGCAAACTGAAAAAAGAACTTGCCAATAATGCCACTCATAAAAGCAACTGGTAAAAACAAAGCAACAATCGCAAATGTTGTTGCAATAGCTGCAAACGAAACTTCTTTAGCACCCTCCAAAGCGCTTTGAATACGAGACTTGCCTTTTTGATTGTGCCGAATAATATTTTCCAGAACCATAATTGCATCATCTACTACAATTCCAATAGCTAAACTAAGCGCCATTAAGGTAAATGTGTTTAACGTAAAATTCAAAAAATATAAGACAATAAATGACCCAACAACTGAAGTTGGAATTGATAATAATACATTAATCGTAGCTGAAATCGAACCCAAAAATATCCAACAAACCAGCGAGGTCAGTGCAACAGAAATGATTAGCGTAATGAGTAGTTCATGAATTGCATCTTTAATAAACTTAGTTGAATCAATACGCAAGTCTAAATGAAGAGCCTTTGGCAATTGTTTTTGAAGCACTGACATACGTTCACGTACTGCTTTACTAACTTCAACTGCATTAGAGCCACGTTGTTTTAAAATTCCAATACCAACAGCAGCTTTTCCATTTGATCGACTTAAACGTTGAACATCTGCTAATCCATCATCTATTTTGGCGAGTTGCTTTAAAAAAATTGGACGAAAATTAGGTTGTCCACCTCGGTTATTAATACGAATGTTTTCAAAATCAGAAAGAGACTGAGCTTCGCCAAGAGTACGAACTGTGAATTGTTTTGATGGATTGTCAATATAACCAGCTGGAAGCTCGATATGTTCATTTTGAATCGAATTTATTATATCCTGAACTGTAAATGCATTCGCATTTAAAGCTTCCTTATTAACCCAAACGCGTAAGGCAGGGTCTATGTAACCGCCTAAAGATACATCACCTACGCCTGGCAAACTTGAAAATTTATCTTTAAGAACATCGCGAACATACGTCATAATTTCTTTGGGTGACATAGTTTCACTACTAACCGTTAACCACATAATCGGCTGATCTTCAGGATTGGTTTTGCTAATGACTGGCGGATCAATATTTTTTGGCAACAACCGTTGCGCCTGAGCAATTTTTGTTTGAACTTCTTGCAATGCAACATCTATATCACGATTTAAATCAAATTCAATAGTAATGCGTGCAGAGCCGCTACGTGCAGAGGAGCTTAACGATTTGACTCCTGCAATTCCCATGATTGAATTTTCAACAATATCAACAACATCAGTTTCAATGATTTCAGGTGCTGCACCAGTATAACCTATACTAACAGATACAGTTGGGAAATCTACATCCGGCATCTGACTAACGCCCATTCGCGAAAAACAAATCGCACCAAAAAAGATTAAGGCGCCCATAACCATCCATGCCATAACCGGTCGACGAATGGCTATTTCTGGTAAATTCATTTAACTTTATCTCCTTGTTGAATCGTGGATGAAGTCAGTGCTACTAATTTTGCACGATCTGTTTTAAAAGCATAACGAATTTTATTGAGTGAGCGTTGGGTGTCAGTATAAGCATTAAGCGCAGTCAAAACATCCAAGTTAGTACTAAGCCCTAATTGATAATCTTGATTAACTGAGTGAACATTTTTATCTGAAGCATTTACTGCTTGCGTAAAAAGATCAATTTGTTTTTGTTCAGATAAAAGATTTCGAAAAGTATCTTCAATATCTTCTTTGCTTTTTCGCTGTAATTTTTTAAGCGCAACTTCAAGCTGACGCTGAATGGAATTAACTTCATTTATTTTTGACTGATTTGTATATGAAAAGAAATTAGGTAAAGTTAATTGAATTTGTAAATCCCACGCTGTATTTTGATAAGGAGAAGGACGCATTAAATAATAATTTCCTGCCAAATCAATGGATGGCGCTAGCAAGTTCATATTGTCTGAGGCTATTGTTACGCCTTCTTTAGCACTACGAATGCGTGCTTCTGCAGCGTGTATATCGGGTCTGGATGCTAATTGCGAAAGATAAAACGCAATTGGCTTTAAAGGTTCGGATGGAGCAGTATCTTCTAGTATTAATTGCCCATCTATCCCTGTTATAAAGCGTAGAAGGTTTTCTGCGACTTGAATTTGGGCCTGAGTTTGAAGAATAAGTGCTTTTAAGGTTGATACAGACACTTGAACAGTATAAATCTCGGTCATACGAGACCTACCAATGCGTACACGTTCCTTAAGCTCCATCATACGTTTTTCGTACAAACCTTGTTCTTCTTCAAGCAGTTTTTTATCATTTTGCAAATAAAGCAATAAATAAAATGCTTGCGACACATCAGCATAAATTTGAAGTGCAGCAAACTGATAAGCTTCTTTTTGGGCTGTAATCAGATGTTCGTTTTGTTTAATTGCACTTGTTAACCGAATGCCCCGAAATAACGGCAACAAACCTGCTACCTTCATTGTTGTTTGATCTGCTGTTTGCGTTGACAACAGCCCTGTTGTATCGCTTTTTGAGTATACGAAAGTCCCAATTGCACTAGGAAATAAAGAACCCAAAGCTTGATTATAATGTTCTTGTGCTTGCGTCACTTGTTCTTGCTGATCTGCTAAAATTTCGCTTCGATTGATCCCAAGAATGTAGCAATCGTTTAAAGTAGTTCGTTTTTCTGGAGCAGAAAAACTTAACAAACACACAATTACCTGTAAGCTAATAAAAACAATCCAATTCATTTTCATGCTGAAATTTTCTCCCAATCTTTTTTCTAAGTATATACGGACTCTGATTTTTTTGCCATAGCAGAAAAGCAATACGCAATGTGGATGCGGGCATTTTAGATGCGATCGCCCTAGCAATATGAAAAGAATAAACCTAGTGAAATTCGATTCTGATACTTAGTTTTTTTCGCT
>CAYUBI010000075.1:0-7170 GCA_964443005.1 uncultured Candidatus Marinamargulisbacteria bacterium | reverse complement strand
TCAATAAGAGGCTCTTTAACTGTTTGAGGTGTTCGAGGATCAGCTGCTAAATTTGTAAATAATGTTATTTTTGCAAAAATCATAGTAATGATACACGTAGTATTATTAGAAATGGTACTATTTTCCAAATTTCTATATAATTCTTTCATAAGATAGGTTGCAGTAATGAGTTCTTCATGCGGAAGCGGCATGCTTTCTGGCGAATTTTTAAGCCATTGTTCTATTTTTGGATTTAAGGATATTAGGTCAAATTCAATTTCATTAATATTTTTTGCATTCCAAAAGTTAAATTCTAAGGGATTAATGCTTTGTTGAGACTTATAAAAATAATTTGCAATTTCGCCTACCCAAAATCCAGTAACAGCCAATCCTAAGGTTTTAATAAATTTCCTACGGGATGCAGCTTTAATTGACAAAGATTCAGTTTTCTCATTAGCAATTTTCTCTAATTCTTTCGATTCTTCAAGCGCAACTTGTTTCATCCGATTTTTATAATTACTATAAGCAGGGAGTTCTGCAATATAATTTTCAAAGGTTACAGGCACAGAACTCTCAAATTCTTGCGCTGCCTGTTCTGGAAACATGTCAACCAGCTCGTCATATTCAACATTTAACTTGTCAAGAGATACTGCCCGCCGCGAGGTTTGCAAATCTAAAAAAGTTGATATTTTAGCTGTAAAATTATCTCGTTTATTGAGCCATGGCACCATTGCTAAACGCAGGGAAATTAGTTTTTCTGCGCGTAATTTGCTTTTTTTTATTTTAATGGCTACATTATTCCAATTTATATTTCGATACGGTTCAATCTGTCGTTTTAAGTCATGAATTACTGTATTTGTTTTTCCCTTTTTAGGAGTTAGGCTAGTAAGGATTTCTGTTTTAAAAATAGCTTGATGAATTAGGTGAAGATCTTTCATTGTGAAGTGCCACGATTGGAAATATGTTTTATTTGAAAATTCTCGTAAAAACAAGCGAGATTTCTCGACAGAAGGTAATTCTAAAAAATCGGACAACGTAAATATTTCGTATTGACTTGCAAATGATCCATTTGTGTTAGTTTTTTGAGTTCCTAATTCATCTACACTAATAACTTTTAATTCCATTAATAAATTCTCCCAGTCGTAAAGTCTTTTGGGCGAGCCTTTTGCTGAGAAGATGGTTGAAGTTTTTCTTCATAAAAATTACTGATTTCTTTTAATGAAGCAATATGGTCTTCTTTTGTCGCCTGACCCAATAATTTATCTGACAAAAAGAAAAATAAAATAAAAACCTCAGTAGCTTTTTCAAAGCTACCTGCATTTTGTTTTGTAAATTCAATATTATAAGCTAGTGAAATATTGTTTCCAAAGGGGGATAGTCGAGTTAGTTTGGGACATGCATTGCGATTGGTTGTTCCATTTGGGAATAATGTATATGCCATTTTGATACAATTGTGCGCGATAATATAGTTCCTTATCATATGTTTGTTCGTATAAATAGCTATAAAGTGAGGAATTAAAATATGCAGAATTTCATTTTTTATGATTTTAGTTGTTTCTGTGTCTGTAACATAACTGGTTAATCGAATTAGAGTAGCCATGTAATTGATTATTTCGTCTGTTGTATTATCCGAGAAAATATTATGATCTGCATTTTTGAATAATTTCAATAAACTTCTATTTAACACGTCACGGGCTTGTTCTGGAGTACTAATGTCAACGTAACGAATAATACGCAAATTCTTTTGATCTAATTCTAATAAATTAATCGTTTTCCAAGCCACTTGTTTGATTTTATTAATTAAATACCAAGAAATTGCACTTGCCCCAATTCCAGCAATAGTTATTGCAGCGGTTTTAAGAAATTTTCTACGAGAAGCTGCTTTTTCTGATAAGATTTCAGCCTGTTTTTTGGCTAGTTTTTCTAATTCTTTAGATGCATCTTTCACCGCTTGATTTATTCGGTTTTCATAATTTTTATAAGCCGGAAGTTCCGCAATATAATTCTCAAAACTTAATGGCATAGGGCTTTCAACTTCTTTAGCCGCCTGTTTAGGAAACATTTCAACTAGATCCTCATATTCAGCATTAAACTTATCAAGTGCTAAAGGTTTCAAAGAAGTTGCCGAATCCAAAAATATCGATATTTTAGCTGTTAAGTGACTAAGCTTGTTAATCCATGGCACCATTTCTAAACGTAATGCACGTAATTTTTCAACACGCATGACATCTTTTTTAATTTTCATGATAACTTTATTCCAATTAATATTTCTAAAGGGTTCAATTTGTTGTTTTATATCTTCAATGACTGTATTTGTTTTTCCCTTTTTAGGAGTTAAACTAGTCAAAATTTCTGTTTTAAAAATCGCATCATGAGTTACCTTTAATTCTGCAATTGAAAATCTCCATGTTTGAAAATATGTTTTATTTCCAAATTCTCTAAGAAATAATCGGCATTTTTCAATAGGTTGAAGATCCATAAAATCAAAAAGCTGAAATCCGTTTGCATGATGCTCGTCTAATAAATGTTCATCACGTGCATATATTTCGTGATGATTTCCACTAATTATTTTTCTTTCCATAAGCATATCCTTCCGGCAATATAAATTTTCATGTTGTCTTATACTAAATACGTCGTTGAAATAATTGAAATATTTCACTAAAATATATCGATATTGTTGGGTATTTTTAAGGATTAATCAAAAATTTAGAAACTAGATTCCAGTATGTCCAAATCCGCCATTATCGCGCAAAGTACTTTGCAAGTTAGTTACGACATTCCATTCAACGCTAATAACAGGCGCAATAACCAGTTGAGCAATTCGATCCCCACGATGAATTGTAAATGAATTTTTGCCAAGATTCTGAACAATAATGCTAATTTCGCCGCGATAATCTGCATCAATTGTACCTGGTGCATTTGGCAATGTGATGCCGTATTTAAGTGCTAGCCCACTGCGAGGACGAATTTGCGCTTCATATCCTGGAGGAACAGCAATCATTAATCCTGTTGGAATTAATTTGATGTCCATAGGTGCAAGAACAACTGGCTCGGTAATTGCTGCTGCCATATCCATTCCAGATGCATGGTGTGTCATGTAACATGGCAAGTCTAATCCCTCGAAATGAGGCAACGTAACAACATCAAGATTAAAAGACATTATCAAGAATGGTTTTATCATCAAAAGGACCCACAGCAGTTAAACTGAATTTGTTTTGTTGAAACAACGACATTGCTAAATCTCGGATATCATCTGAAGTTATACTTGCTACACGTTCAAAAATATCATCGACAGACAATTTTTTTTGATAATAAAAAAAAGCTTTGCTGTTCCAATTCATTCGGGAACTCACACTTTCAAGACCTAAAACCAGATTACCTTTAAACTGTTCTTTGGCTTTATGTAAAGTATAATCATCAATAGGTTCAATATAAAATCGCTTAATTTCTTTCATAATTAGTTCAGTTGTCTCTGCTACATTTTTCAAACTTGTTCCTGCGTAAACAGTAAACAACCCTGCTTCTTTATAAAAGGATTGATACGCATAAATTGAATACGCTAACCCACGTTTTTCGCGAATTTCCTGAAATAAGCGACTACTCATAGCTCCACCCAGAATATTGCCCAGCAATGACAATGCATATCGTTTAGGGTCATGATAGGACAAGCCTTGGCATCCAATGCACAAATGCACTTGTTCTGACGGTCGAGAAATAATTGATTTATTGTTAACCAAAATAGGACAGGATAAACTTGATTTGCGATGAGCGCCCTTAAATGCTCCGAATAATGTATTTATCTGTTCCAACCATTCATCATGATCCAGTGCTCCTGCAGCTGAAATAATCACGTTTTCAGGCGTATACCATTGCTCATAATAATTACGAATTACGTCAGTTGTTATTGTATTTAAAACGCTACTATTACCAATGACTGGTTGCCCCAAGGTAGTATTCGGCCACACGTTTGAAATAAAAAGATCATGAATTTTTTCATCTGGAGTATCTTCGTACATTTTGATTTCTTCGCTAACAACTTCTTTTTCCATAGCAATATCTTGGGGCCGATAAAGTGAGTTAAGGAAAATGTCACTGAGTAATTCCAAAGCTAGTGTTCGATGTTCTTCCAAAACAACAGCATAAAAATTAGTATATTCTTTGGTAGTATAAGCATTGAGTCTGCCACCAACAGCATCAATCGTTTCTGCAATTTGCAAGGCACTGCGCAAGCCAGTGCCCTTGAAATTCATATGTTCAAGAAAATGAGAAATACCATTTTGGGAGGCAGTCTCGTTTTTCGAGCCTGCGCCAACCAAAATCCCTACAGCCACACTTCGGAACGACGAGATTCGTTCAGTGATAACGGTTAACCCGCTTGGAAGTTGGGTCCGTCTGTACATCTTTCCTCTAAATTCCTGGACGATTTACATTGATTCGTCCTTTTTCATCAATACCTTCAATTTCTACAGTGATAATTTGGCCTTCTTTAAGATAATCCTCTACACGATTAACACGTTCTGTTGCAACGCGAGAAATATGCAATAACGCACTATTACTAGCATTAATTTCAACAAATGCACCAAAATTAGTTATTTTTGTTACTTTTGCTTCAAAAATATCGCCGACCTTAGGCACTCGGACAAGTGAATCAATAATTTTTTTTGCACGATTCAGTGCGTCCGTATCTGGGCTCATCATCAAAACTTTTCCACTTTCGTCAATATCAATGGTTACACCAGTTTCAGCAGTAATTCCTTTAATCACCCGACCACCTGGCCCAATCAACATCCCAATTTTATCTGGACTAATCATGATTGTTTCAATTTTGGGTGCAAAGGTCGCCATTTCCTTCGAAGGTTCGGAAATCGCGCCATTCATTAACGAAAGAATCTCTAATCGAGCTGTTTTAGCTTGAGCCATAGCCTCTTGCATAATTTGAAACGTAATTCCTTGTATTTTGATGTCCATCTGAAGTGCAGTAATGCCATCTTTACTTCCTGCTACTTTAAAATCCATATCGCCAAGGTGATCTTCTAATCCAGCTATATCAGTTAGAATAGTATAATCCGATGATTCTTTTATTAAGCCCATTGCTACGCCTGCAATGGGTTGTTTAACTGGAACACCGGCTTGCATCAGTGCCATACACCCTGAACAAACCGAAGCCATTGACGACGATCCGTTGGACTCAAGAGTTTCAGCTACAATTCGAATCGTGTACGGGAAATCGCTATGTTTAGGAATTGTTGCAGATAATGCACGTTCAGCTAATGCCCCATGGCCAATTTCTCTGCGTCCGGGAGAGCCTTTTCCACCACATTCGCCAACGCTAAAAGAAGGGAAATTGTAGTGCAAATAAAAACGCTTTTTTGCTGTATCATCAAGTCCGTCAATCATTAACTCATCATGCCCTGTACCTAAAGTGACAACACCTAAGGATTGAGTTTCACCCCGAGTAAATAGAGAAGATCCATGAACTCTAGGCAAAAGGCCAACTTCACAAGATATTTTTCGCAGTTGAGTAATGGATCGGTTATCTGCACGTAAATTTTCTTTAACTATTGCCATGCGCACTTCTTCGCTTTCAATTGCTTGATACGCTTTTAAAACGTGCTTTTGTTTAGCTGCAAATGTATCTGCACCCCACGCTTGTATTAACTCACCTTTTAAATCAACCAAAACTTGATCTATTGCAGCATATTTTTCTAATTTCCCTGCAACACGAATCGCTGCTTTCATTTTTGCTGTAATGCGCTGGCGAACTGCTTGATCAATATCTTCAGGAATCGAATAAGTTTTTACATCCCATTTAGGTGTCCCTGCAACTTTAACAAGATCTTCTTGTAAGGAAATTAATTTTTTAAGCTCTGTATGTCCAAACTCAATCGCTTCTAGCATTTTTTCTTCAGTTACAAAATTCGCACCTGCTTCAACCATCATGACTGCGTCTTTGGTTCCTGCAATCGTTAAATTTAAATCAGCTGATTCTAATTCGCTAGAACTAGGATTAATCACTAGTTTCCCGTCTATTAAGCCAACAATTACAGCACCTACAGGGCCCAAAAAAGGAAGCGGGGAAATACTTAATGCTGCAGAAGCACCCACAATACTCAATGAATCCGGCGGTGTGATTCCGTCATAACTTAATACATTAATAACTACGTGCGTTTCATTAAAAAAACCTTCAGGAAACAAGGGGCGAATTGGGCGATCGATTAAGCGTGCAATGAGCGTTTGGTCCATGCTCGGACGACCTTCTCGTTTAAAAAATCCACCAGGGATCTTACCTGCTGCATACATTTTTTCGTTGTAATCAACAGTTAGAGGGAAAAAATCCTGGCTTTCATTAACATCTTTTTTACCTACAGCAGTAGCAAGAATAATCGTGTCTCCGCAGCGAACCAACACTGAACCGTGAGCTTGTTTGGCCAATCTGCCAGTTTCTAAACTATATTCTTTTCCATGGAAATTTGTTTTTACGATTTGTTTCATGCGAATACCCCTTTGTAATCTAATCAAACACGGGGCAAGGTATCAAGCCAGATTTAAAGAAGAGAAAAACAATTCATCCGCAAATAACTAATGCCGTTAACTTCGTTTTATCCATCAAACAGCTAAGCTTGAGTATTAATGGAAAAAACGAACTTAACGATGCCATTACTCGGATAATCATGGTTCTTGAAGCGCCTACCCCATAGTTGCTATTTTTTAAGCCCTAATTTGGCAAGAATGGTTTGGTAACGACCGATATCTTTTTTATGAAGATAATTAAGCAGACGTTTACGCTGACCAACCAACAAAATCAGGCCTCTTCGCGAATGGTTGTCTTTTTTGTTGATTTTAAGATGTTCAACCAAAAGGTCAATCCGTTTTGTCAAAATCGCAATTTGAACCTCAGCAGAACCAGTATCTGTTTCGTGAGTTCGGAATTCTTCGATAATGGGTTTTTTGTTTTTTGTGACCGCGCTCATACATTCACCTCCTTCAAATTTATAGAACTAATGAGTATTGTATCATAACACCTATGATTCGAAGAAGAGCAGGTTTGTACAATAGTCTTGTACAATGCATAATGAGCCTGACGGTTTCTCCTTGGACAGGGTTGCGACAATAGCAAGGGCGATAATAATTTCAAAATAAACAATAACATTTGCAACCTACTATGCTCTTTAATTAGGGCGGTTCGCGAAC
>CAYUBI010000074.1:0-12327 GCA_964443005.1 uncultured Candidatus Marinamargulisbacteria bacterium | reverse complement strand
TAACCGGATACTCTTTCCATTCAAAAGGCTGATTATAAATCCAGAGTCCCTTAAAAAGTTCCTTCTTTCCCTTGAAAATTGCATCTAGTGTAGAGAGCAGTAACGATTTCCCAAATCTGCGCGGACGAGAGAGGAAATAGACTTTCCCTGAAGTAATTAATCGATAAATAGTTTCTGTTTTATCAATATAAAGATAATCTTCTTCACTAATTTCTGAAAATGTTTGAATGCCAATGGGTAATTTTTTCATTTAGTTGGCTCCTCTACACTGTTTAATTGGCATAATATATATTTTTATTAAGTATATAGTGAAAATTGACTATACTCAATGAAATTTTTAGAAGGCCTCTAAATTCCACTAAAGCAGTGTTACTTAATAAAGGTGTCAACTTAATTTCGCATCTCTTCCCATGAAGATGGAAAAGGGTCAGGGTGCTTTTAGATAGCTATTGTTGGCTAATATTTTCTTTTGTCAATTTCATGGCTCTATTATATACTATACTTTATTATGCCTATTCAGCTATCACCAATTATTGAAGCCTCATCTAATGCACCTGATTTTAATCAAATGATGGAAAAAAATCTAAAAGAATATTTTGGCTTTAATAGTTTTCGTCCTTACCAAAAAGAAATTGCTATAGAGCTGCTTAAAAATAATGATGTATTAGCTCTACTTCCAACTGGATCTGGAAAGTCCATATGTTATCAATTACCTGCAATGATGCTTCCTGGAACTGCAATCGTTATTTCCCCGCTGATTGCGCTCATGCAAGATCAAGTGGCTGGATTAATTAAAAATAACATTAAGGTTGCGACTATTAACAGTAGTATTGATCATCAGTCAATTTATAAGATACTTTCGAACTTGGAAAATTATAAATTAGTGTATGTAGCGCCTGAGCGTTTTTCATCGGAATTATTTTTAAATTCTATGAAAAACAGTAACATATCCTTTTTTGTTGTAGATGAAGCGCATTGTATTTCGCAATGGGGCCACTCGTTTAGACCTGAGTATCGGAAATTGACATCTTTAAAAGTTAATTTCCCACATGTTCCTATTATTGCTGTAACTGCTACTGCAACGCAGCAAGTCGAAGCAGATATGCTTGCTCAACTTGGATTAATGAATGCAAAAGTTGTTAAAGGCAGTTTGGATCGGCCGAATTTGACTATTCGTATTCATGAACGTATAGATCAAAATAATCAAGTGCTTGATTTTCTTCAAACTCATAACGGACAATCAGGAATAATCTATGTTTCCACACGTAATAAAACGGATGAACTGTATGAATTTCTTCAAAAGAAAGGGTTTAGTATTGTAAAATATCATGCAGGTCTGAGTGCAGAAGAACGGTCTAATGCGCATCAATTATTTATTTCCGATCAAATAAAACTAGTAGTAGCAACTGTGGCTTTTGGTATGGGGATTGATAAACCTGATGTTAGATTTGTGCTTCATCTTAATATGCCTAGAAATATTGAACAGTATTATCAGGAAATAGGAAGAGCAGGTAGAGATGGCTTACCTGCTGAATGTTTAATGTTATATTCAGCTGAAGAATGGATTATTTATAAACGATTTATGACTGAGTACGAAGATGAAATTGTTCGTAGACAAATGGCAAAAAAAATTGACCAAATAGTTGCTTTATGCAATTCTATTGTATGCCGAAGAGTCGAAATCCTTCGATATTTTCAAGAGGAATATCCAACAACTACCTGCAATAATTGTGATAATTGTTTGGATGAAGTAGAAAAAATCGATGGAACAATTATTGCTCAGAAAATAATTTCTTGCGTTTTTCGGTTGAATCAACGATTTGGAATAAACTATGTTGTTGATGTATTGCTTGGTTCCAAAAAACAAGATATTTTGGATCGTAATCACCAGAAACTTTCAACGTATAATATTTTGTCAGATCTTGCGCGTAATGAACTAAAACATTACGTATTTTCGTTGATTAACACTGGACATCTGCAGGTTTCAGAAGGCGAATATCCGCTGCTGTTAATGACTGAAACTTCCAATAATGTACTGACAAAAGGAGAAATAATATTTTTCAAAAAGAAAAAACAAAAAGATCGGCATAAAGCCAAAGAAGCTATGAAAGATCTTATTGGAAATACGGAATTATTTAAGCAATTGGCAGATTTGCGTCGCGAACTTGCTATTCGTGAAGGCGTGCCTCCCTATTACATTTTTAGCGATAAAACACTGATTGAAATGAGTGCACGAATGCCAAGTACTGTAACCGAGTTTCTGGCGATTAATGGTGTTGGTCAGGTTAAAGCTACTAAATATAGTAATCTGTTTTTATCATGTATTTGTGAGTTTAATCAAAAAGAATTTAAACCAACAGCTACAACAGAGCCAGTTCATGTTTTAAGTCCTAAAACAAATTCTGTTGCTGATTATGTGAATGAAGGGCATACCGTATTAATGGCTTTAAACAAATTTAATATTAAGAAAAATACCTTAATCGACCATTTATATAATTATTTAATAGCTGGAAAAAAATTACACAATCAGCATCTTTGGGAGCTATTATCTCTTTCTGATAATGATAAACATATTGTTTTTCAAGCTTTTGACAGTATGGGTATAGAAAAATTAAAACCAGTATTTGAACAATTACATGAAAAGTTTGATTATGATGAATTAAAAACTGCCAGACTGTGTTATTTGTATACAAAAATGTTGTAAGTTCAATTTATGAGCGAGTGTGTGCTAAAATGGCACCATTAATTATTTTTTAAGGAGTTTGGTGCCATGAAAACGTATCGAGTTGCAGTCGTTGGAGCTACGGGTGTGGTAGGGCAGGAAGTGTTGGATATTCTAGCAGAGCGTCAGTTTCCTATTAAAGAATTGATTCCCTTAGCTTCTGAACGATCTGCAGGTAAAGATATTGAGTTCAACGGCGTTTCTGTAAAAGTCAAATTGTTAACGAAAAATTCGTTTAAAGATGTTGATGTGGCCATTTTTAGTGCAGGTGCAAAAGTTAGCGAAATTTTTGCTCCAATTGCTGCTTCAGCAGGCACAATTGTAATTGATAATACCAGCCATTTTCGTATGGATCCCAAAGTCCCGTTGGTTGTTCCTGAAGTTAATCCGCATGATTTAACGTGGCATAAAAATATCATAGCTAATCCGAACTGTTCAACTGCTCAAATGGTATTGCCCTTAAAAGCAATTCAGGATTTAGCTGGGATTAAACGTGTTGTAGTTAGTACGTATCAGTCTGTATCTGGTGCAGGTAAAGAAGCTATGGATGAATTAATGACACAATCCAGTCAGTTGCTAAGTGGAAAGCCAATAGAGCCTAAGAAATTTCCTAAACAAATTGCTTTTAATTTACTGCCGCATATAGATGTATTTTTAGACAATGGATATACCAAAGAAGAAATCAAAATGGTGAATGAAACTCAGAAAATTTTGGGTGATTCTTCGCTTCGTATTACTGCAACGTGTGTTCGTGTTCCTGTTTTTATTAGTCATAGCGAATCCATTAATATTGAAACAATTAAACATGTATCTATTGACAAGGTTATTGCAGCCTTAACAGCATTTCCTGGAATTGAAGTCATCAATGATGTTCAAAATCTGCAGTATCCAACGCCATTAGATGCAGCTGGAAAAGATGCGACTTATGTTGGGCGAATTCGACAGGACATTTCGTGTAAAAACGGTATTGATATGTTTGTTGTGTCTGATAATCTTCGAAAAGGAGCAGCCTTGAATGCAGTTCAAATTGCTGAGCGACTTATTGCCGACAAATTATTATAAAACAATAGATATATTTTTTCAGCCGTTGCTGCAATCGAAAACGCTTGAAGCAGCCAGTCGCGTAGGATGGTTTAATACAGATACACAAAAAACGCGGTTTGATTTATTAGTTGAAGTGGGTGATTTATCTGGTGCGAGTGTTCTGGATGTTGGTTCTGGATTAGGGCATTTTTATGGATATCTTCAACAATATGCGCCAGATGTTGTATATACCGGGATTGATATTTTGCCTCAGATGGTTCATGAGGCGCGTATTAGTTATGGTAAAGAACATTTTCATGTAGGATCTTTAGAATTGATTAAAGATGAATTTGATTTTGTATGTGCGTCTGGAACGTTTAGTGCTAAAATCAATAATAATCTAGAATTTGTTCAATCTCAAATAAGAAAAATGTTTTCGATAGCTAAAAAAGGTGTTGCGTTTAATTTGTTAAAATCTCATTGTGAGTTTGTTGTTGATCCCAAGCTGTTTTTTTATAATCCAGTTGACATTGTAGCTTACTGTAAAACCCTTAGTTCATCTGTAAAATTATGTGAAGATTATTTGGATAATGATTTTACTGTATATTTGTATAAATAATTAATAAGGAGATAAAAATGAATATTGATTTTGGACGCTTAATTACAGCTATGGTTACGCCGTTTAAGACAAATGGCAATATTGATTTTGATGTTGTGTCTCTATTAGCAAAACATTTGGTAGATACTGGGTCAGATTCCATTGTTGTTACTGGAACAACTGGAGAATCTCCAACCTTGTCATATGAAGAAGATTTGTTGCTTTATAAAACTGTTTTAGATGCTGTTAAAGGGCGCGCAAAAGTAATTGCAGGTACAGGTTCCAACTCAACCCAAACAGCCATTGAACATACTAAAAAAGCAGTTAATTTGGGCGTAGATGGTGTTTTGCAAGTATGTCCTTATTACAATAAACCTAATCAGGAAGGGCTTTATCAGCATTTCAAAGCTATTTCAGAGGAATGTTTAGTTCCTATTATGCTTTACAATATCCCAGGGCGTACGGGTGTTAATATGTTGCCTGAAACAACTGCGAAATTAGCGAAATTGGCAAATATTACGAGCATTAAAGAAGCTGCTGGAGATTTAGCCCAAATGGAAGCAATACGTCAATTAACTCCAGAGTCTTTTCGGATTTATTCTGGGGATGATTCCATGACGTTGGACTTTCTTAAACGGGGTGGATACGGAGTTGTTTCTGTTGCAGCGCATATCATAGGTAAAGCCATGCGTGAATTAATTAATGCTTATGTTGCAGGTGATATTAGTAAATCTGAATCAATACATCATCAGTATCGTGCATTGTTCAAGGTTTTATTTATCACAACAAATCCAATTCCTGTGAAAGCCGCATTAAATTTAGTTGGAATTAATGTGGGTAAACCGCGCCTTCCTTTAGTTCCTTTATCTATAGAACATGAAAAAGAATTGCGAAAAATCATGCATGAAATGGGGCTTTGCTAATGTGGAAACTTTTTTCGAAATTGGATGCTAGTAAAGCTGATGCTCATGATCTAAAAATTTTATTTTTAGGTGGTTTGGATGCTATTGGAAAAAACATGTCAGCCATTATTTATGGTGATGAAATTTTGATAGTAGATGCAGGCTTAATGTTTCCTGATGAAGATATGTTTGGTATTGATCGAATTATTCCAAATTTTGATTATTTGGTAGAGCATAAAGCTAATATTAAAGGCATTGTTATTACGCATGGTCATGAAGATCATATTGGTGCAATTGGAGATCTATTAGCTGAAATTCAAGTGCCAGTTTATGGAACTGCATTAACCTTAGGTTTAATTGAATCGCATCTTCGGGAATCGATAGTGAGTAATGCTGAGCTAAAGATTGTTCAATATGGCGACCGAATTGATTTGGGCTGTTTTAATGTTGAATTTATTTGCGTTAGTCATTCCATTCCTGATGGAGCAGCACTTGCAATACGAACTCCTGGAGGCATGATTGTGCATTCCGGTGACTTTAAGGTTGATTTTACACCTGTTAGCCAAATGGTAATTGATTTAGTGCGTTTTGCCGAGCTTGGAAAAGAAGGCGTATTACTGTTTTTAAGTGATAGTACCAATGCCATTCGGTCTGGATATACACGTAGCGAGCGAATGGTGAGCGAGAGTTTTGAGCGTATTTTCCGGCAAGTTGAGGGGCGTATTATTATAGCTACGTTTGCGTCTAATGTTTACCGCGTTCAACAAGCCATTGATATGGCAGTAAAATTCAAACGAAAAGTGATTTTTGCAGGAAAAAGCATGGAAGAAGTTTCTAAAAAAGCCTATCAATTAGGCTATCTTAAATATCCGGATGATATTGTTGAACCTATGGGCCGTTCAGATAAAATTAGGGATGATCAATGTGTAATTATTACAACCGGAAGTCAGGGCGAGCCAATGGCTGCATTAACAAAAATGTCCATGGATTCGCATAAAGTTGTTCAGCTGAAGCAAGGCGATACAGTGATTATTTCTGCATTGCCAATTCCAGGTAATGAAAAAGCAGTTTATCGAACTATTGATAATTTATCGCGTAAAGGAATTCACGTTATTTATGAAGAAGATAGCAAAGTGCATGTTTCTGGGCATGGGTGCCAAGAAGAGCAGAAATTATTGTTATCCTTGGTCAAACCAACGCATTTTATTCCAATTCATGGAGAATATCGTCATTTGCAAGCACATGCAGGATTAGCGCGAGAAATGGGCGTTCAATCTGTGTATATTGCTGAAAATGGTGATTTATTAAAATTAACACCCGAAGCAATAGAGCTGGAACAAAAAATGCAGCAGGATTCTGTGTTGATTGATGGTTTAGGGCGTGTGGATTCTGAACATAATGTGATTGGTGATCGCCGAGCATTGTCTGAAGATGGCGTTATTGCTGTTATGGTAACCATGGATGAAAATGGGTATTTGACAAAAAACATGGATATTCAATGTAAAGGATTTATTTTTCAAGAAGATCCAGAATTGTTACTCGAAAGCACAAAAGAAAGTGTGTGTGCGTCGTATAATCATATGGTTGAAAGCAATACGGTTAAGCCGCAACAAAGTCGAGAACGCATACGGGAGCTAGTGCAAAAATACTTGTATCGTAAAACTAAGCGTCGGCCTACACTGTTGTTGTTTGTTCATAAACAACGGGATGACGAGTAAACAATCACTGTTATTGCATTGTTGTTGCGCTCCGTGTTCAACAACAGCTATTGAGCGGTTACAAACGGATTTTGCAATAACCTTATTTTTTTATAATCCCAATATTTTTCCTTATGACGAATATTTGCGGCGCAAGGCAGAGGTTGTGCAGTACGCACAACGTTGCGGAGTTTTTATGATTGATGAAGATAGTTCCTATAATGACTGGAAAAACAAAATCGTTGATTATGCTAATGAGCCTGAGGGTGGGATACGTTGTGAGCATTGTTTTGAAGAACGACTTTCTAAAACAGCTGAGGTAGCTTTTCAATTAGGTTTTTTGCAGTTTACAACTACCTTGACTCTGAGTCCCCATAAATGTACGCAGACCATTTTTCGCATAGGAAAATCTGTAAGGTCACGTGCTACATTTTTAGCAATTGATTTTAAATCCGACAAAGGATATCAGCGGTCAATCGTCTTATCTAAACAAGCTGGGTTGTATCGTCAACAATATTGTGGATGCGAATATAGCCAGCGTTAAGCTTTTATTGTTTATTAATTACCTTTAATAGTTCTTTGGCCGAAGCTTCCGGGCCTTTTCGCTCCCATCCGGGAATTCCTAATCGTGTTCGAATTTGTCCAACAAATAAGCCTTTGTCAAAAAATGATTCAAAGAATTTTTTGGCAAGTGATTCGTGCAATTCTTTGTATTGCGTTGGACCAAATACATTGGCAAAATAAGAGTGAACTAATCCTTTGGATGTCGTTGTTCCTTTGCTCATAACAGTTCCATCTCGAAATATGGGTAAAGCTTGATTAACATCTTTAAATTGTTCAATAATAGGGTGTTCCTCATCAATTTCTTCATAATTATTTGCGTAAAGCACATAGTCAATAGGTACGCCTTTATTAATAGCTTCAAAGGTTGTTACAGGTAGAACAAGACGTGCATTTACTTTGTTGGGGTTCATAATAATGGCGCGATCTATTTGCCTAAAAGCGTACCAAGGTTGTAAATCATCCAGCCGTAAAAAAGCACCAATTTCAGTCCCGTATCCCAGTGTTGTTCCGTTTGATGAAATATCCAATGAACCCATATCATCTGCAATAATAATTAAATCGCGAATCTCATCTTGTCCGCAATCTTGAAATGCTTCCAGGGTTTCTGATTTTCCTGCTCCAGTATCTCCAATTACCAAGATTACTGCTTCTCGTTGGCTTTTTAGTAGTACTTTGACTAAAGCCCCATGAAACGGTAGTTTTCCTAAGCGCATCATCCGAATGTTGTGCAGTGTAAGCGCCATTTTTTTTAAGTACCCAAAATATCCAAATTCATCATTATTGGGTACAGCGCCAACGAGCATGCCTGTTTTTTCATCTTCATAAAACACAGTTTGACTTGTGCCAAGTCCATTTAACGAATTTTCAGGAACGCCAAATAAAAAAACAGCATCTGGCTTTTTTTTCAGATCGTTTTCATCTGCAAGTTCAAATAAATTACATAGCGAAAATCCTAGCTCAAAAAATGCTTCATGAAAATAGATAAAAATATTAAGGGGTCCAACTTTTGCTGGATAACAGAGCCATTCATTTGCTTTAATCGTTACAACAGTTAGTGGGTTTTGTGAAATGCGTTCAAATTTTCCAGATCGTGTATTGTTGGGAGGTGTTAATACCAGTGGCGGATATAGTACAACATGGCGGATAATATCAATTTTTTTAAGTTGTTGATATGCCGGGTTACTGGGGAATTGGATATCATAGGGAATTGCAATTGTTGCAACTTCAGCGCCAGCATGCACTTGACGGTAAATTTGTGGATGACTGCCTGTAATATTTTCTTGAATGTCCCGATAAACTCCTCGAATTAGCTGCGTAAATTTTTCAATTGTTGCATTAATCGTACGATAAGGGCGCTTGGTTAGTACATGGCTGCTAGAATCGCAAATAATAAAACGATCAAAACTTCGCCAATAATTGTAAAATTGTTCAATAAATTCATTTAAAACAGCAGGATCTTTAAGAAAATGTTCAGAGCCTTTAATAACATTTGGAACCAGGATAATAGGAATTTTGACCAGTGACAGAATAGCATCTGTTAAACAATGAATTTTTTCGTCAGTAATTGGAGCTCCTTCAAAAATACCCAGTAAATAGGAATCCCGTTTTTCAAGCATGGCAATGTATTTTTTGATTAATTCAAAAAATAGATCACTGGAAATTAATTCTTCAGCTGTTTCGCAAATTCCTGTTTTTAATTTAATAATAGCTTTTCGATTTGTTATTTTAATTTGATTAATATTCATTCAGTTAATCCTTTATTTAGTTGGATAGGGAATTCTAACATGAATTTGTGCTTTTCGATAAGTAATTTGCGCTTTAGCAGTCTTTAAGGTAACATTAAAAGAGAGAGTGTGTTAGGTAAGGGGGCAGCGTGCAACGTATTTCTACAGGAATTCAAGGCTTAGACGATATGATTGGCGGAGTTCCGCAAAATCGATCCTATTTAATCGCAGGTGAGCCAGGAACTGGCAAAACGATTATGGGGCTTCAGTTCTTGTTAGAAGGCGTGCGATTGGGTCAAAAAGGCATTTATGTGTCTATTGATGAAAAGCCTGAACATATTATTGAAGATGCTAAAGCTTTGCAGTGGGATATTGAGTCTGCTTTGCAAAATGGCATGCTTCAGTTTCTGGATGTTTCCGCATATTTCGCTAGTACGCGTTTAGGAAAAAAAGAAGGATTAATGAGTCATCAAATTATTGATGATCTAAAAGAGCATATTCGCAATCATCAAGCAAAACGCTTAGTGGTAGACCCGATTTCACCAATGGTGTATCATACAGATTCCGTACTTGAGGTGACTGAGTATATTCGAAAATTGGTTTTTGCGCTGGAAGATGATGCCTTGGAGTGTACTTCTTTTCTGACGTCGCATATTCCAGTCGGTAGTTCGCAATTAGGGCAATATGGGATTGAAGAATTTATGGCTTCGGGGGTTATTGTGCTTAAACTGATTAAACCACAATCCAAACATGTTCGAACTTTATTCGTTCGTAAAATGCGATGTACAATGGTAGATTTAACTGAGTATATTTTTGATATTATTCCTAAACGCGGTATTGTATTAAGGCAGGCAATCTAAATGGCAGAACGTATATTAATTGCAGATGATGAACCTAATATTTTAATGTTAACGGGCATTATGCTCGAAGATGCTGGATATGAGGTTATTCGTGCCAAAAATGGTACGCAAGCTGTTGAAAAAGCCTTGTCTGAAAAGCCGGATTTGGTCATTACTGATGTTGTCATGCCTGAAAAAGATGGCTTTGAAGTAACACGTGAAATTCGAGCGCATGAAGAAACTGCTCAAATTCCCATTATTATTTTATCAGCTATGGGCGATGAGTTTAATAAAATTACTGGGTTTGAAGGCGGTGCTGATGATTATGTGACTAAACCCTTTAATATTGAAGAATTAAAAGCGAGAGTTCAGGCACTTTTATTGCGCTCTGGTAAAAAAAATGGTGCAGTAGTTACTGAAGGAAAATTGAGTGAAAGTGCTGTAGATAAAGGGATTGAAAAAATTGATTCAGGTAATATCGCCTTAAATGACCATTTATGTGGGGGCATTCCAATTGGTAGCAATATCCTATTAATTGGGCCAATTGGATCTGGTAAATCTACCTTTTGTCGCAATTTTATTACGCAAGGGTTAAAACGTAATGAACCTAGCATGATGATTACCATTGATGATGCACCGAATTTGATTCGAAAAAATTTATCTAAATTAGTTGGACGAGATGTTAATCTTTATGAAAGTAATGATTTATTGCGCATTGTAGATGCTTATTCGTGGTCATCGGGTGCTTCTGCAAACAAAGAAGCGTTTTCAGTTAGTGGCATTTTGGAGCTGAATCAATTAGCTAGTGTTGTTTCAGATGCTGGCTTTGAAATGGGGCAAACAATTCAAAGCAAAAAAGGTGGACGTCGGGTCATTGATTCCATTTCTTCTTTATTAGTTAATTTTGAATTGTCTGCTGCTCAACGATTTTTGTCTCAAATCGCACGTACAGCCATTGCTTTTGGTGGGGTGACTACGTTTTTTATTTTGGAAGAAGGGTCAGTAAATGATCAAGTTCTTAATAATATAAAATATATTCTAGATGGTGTTTTTTTAGTGAAAGAAGAAGATAATCGCCATTTAATGCGCATTGCAAATATGAAGTGGACTGCGTATGAAAAGGATTGGTTTCAATTTTAAATTCGATTTAGTTGATGTATTAATGATTGCGCATATTCAATGCTGTCAACTGCAGTTTGCGTAACTCCTGGTTTTCCTGGATAAAGTTGATAATGTTCACGATACTGCGTAGGTGTGATGTTTGGCATTAGTACATTTGCGCCAGCTTGTAAAGCCTTTAATCGCCCAGTTGGTTGTATTGCATCAAAGGCAGTTGTTGCTGGAATGTTGAGCGTTGGGTTTAGTAATCGAAGCAAGGCAATAGTGTTAAAATAAACTTCGACGTTAAAAGCATTTTTGCGTTGCGCAAAGGGTGTTTGGGTATGTGCGATAAAGGGCCCCACACCAATCATATCAAGTTCAAGATTAGTGCAAAACAAGAGGTCATTTGCAAGTTGTTCAATAGTTTGTCCAGGAAGGCCAATTAAAAAGCCGGATCCGGTTTCAATTCCCAGAGATTGTAAATCAGTAATTCGTTTTAACCGTTTTTTGAAATTGTCGTTAGGGTGACAGGCCTCAAAAAGTGTTTCATTGGATGTTTCAAATCTTAGTAAGTAGCGATTGAGTCCGCATTCCTTCCAATACGCATAATCCTCAACGCATCGTTCACCTGCACTCAGTGTAATGATTTGATTAGTTTTAGCTTTAATTTTTTTGATGATATCCCCCATTGCCTTGCGTGTAAAAAAGGGATCTTCTCCAGATTGAAGAACTACTGTTGAAAGTGGCGGATTCGGGGCTTGGCTACATGTTTCTATGATGTCATCTGCAGTCATGCGATAGCGCTGAATATTCGTATTAGCTGCACGAATGCCGCAATAATTGCAAGCTTGGGTACAGTAATTGGAAAATTCAATTAAGCCGCGTAAAAGGATTTCATCGCCAACATTGGTTTGGCGAACAGCGTTAGCAGTTGACTGCAGCGCAATTGCTTGGGTCCCTTCCAAAAGAAGAAGGGCGACAAGGTCGTAGTTGGACACGCTATTAGATATGTTGAGCATCGAAATATTATATCAGAATTTGCATGATTATGGGCACGATAATTAGCTCTAATCCTTATGTTCTAATGGGGTATTAATGTCTGATTAAAAATGCATATTTGCCAAACTGCTGTCAATTATATAATCTCTTCCTTTCTA
>CAYUBI010000073.1:0-12426 GCA_964443005.1 uncultured Candidatus Marinamargulisbacteria bacterium | reverse complement strand
TTTGGGGTGCAATTGCAGATCGTGCAGGAAATTTGATTACAGGCAGCCTAGTTGTGACAGTAGATATGTCTGCACCGACATTATTAGGCACTGTAGTTGCTACGGGTAATAACAATAGTAAAAGTTTAGGTTCTGGCACTGCAAATGCCATGGGAAATGTTATTGTGGGGTTTCCGTTGCAGCCAATGTGGCCGTATATAGGTGATTTTGATCCGGTTTATCCGAATGAATCGGTTGTTAATCCGTTTGCGCGATATTTTTTCAACCTTCGTCAAGGGTTTTGCTTGTTTTTTGGTACTACTGACGATATTAAATCTGTTCAGTTAATTGTGAGTAAAGATTTGCGAATAGTTGGAAATAGTGCTATCAGTTTAAGTGCGGACAAGGCGGATATAAATAGTAGTATTGAAAAGCAATATTTTGGATTTCCTTCTTCAACGTATTCAGTTCATCGCATTCAGGATATTACAGATCCAGTTTATATGACGAATACCGCATATTTTTCAGGTGTAAATTCATATAATTATATGATTAGTATGAATATGGATTTGACTAGCATTAATATTGGTGAAGGATCAATAGGGTTTTTATTAACAATTTTTGATAATGCAGGCAATAAAACTGCTTATACGTTACCTATGTCGGGTGATGGATATTCTCGGGTGTTTTTTCGTAATGGAGTTAGTGAAACTTATACCGAAATTAGTGTGATTCCAGATGCTACAGACAGCAGTCTGTTGTCAGATGGCGTATTGCCTGTGCAGTCCTTGATTACGCGAAATGGCCTGTATGATGATGCAACAGTTCGATATCAAGTAACAATTGATTTAACGCAAAGCAGCGGAGATGGTTTGAACCGATCAATCAGTTATCGATGGAATTTTGCAACTATTCCGGGAGTGATAACAGATCGGCTACATGAGCCAACAGATTTTGTGTTTGCGAATTATTATCAAATTCATAATGATGTTGTGCCAGGTGTTGTATACAGCGAAATTATATCGTTTAATCATAGTAGTCAAACACCGGGTAGCGGGCTAGGCATTTATTATAGTTCATCTGGTGCAGACTACGGTTTTCCCGCTGGATTTGGATTTCCGCTTACTTTAACGCATGGTGTTGTTGTAACGTATTCCATTGGGATTGCAAATGCTGCGGGTGTTGCAAGTCAAGGTGGAAAAAGGGAAGGGCGAATCACCATTGACGTAGAAGGGCCCTATTCGTTAGATGGAACTTCGTTGGCTGATGCTTTGCCAGATATGCTGGCTTTGGATTATCGTCATTTAGTTGTTAGTCAAAGTTATTTGGGTGCATTGGCTGCTGCACCTAGTGTGAATGTGTCAAAAATGAACACAACATTTCCAGGAATTTCAAAATTTACTTTTTTATCACCTGCAGATGCGTTGTTATTGTTTCATCATCCGGTTGGTGATTTATTGTCTGGTGTTACAACGAATTTAATAGTGAATGGCAGTGTTGTTGCGGGTCCTTTGCAAATTTCATTAAAAAGTGGTGCATTAAGCGGATTTCTTGGGTGGACATCTGCTCAAACAACAACGTATTACCCTATTGGTGCGATATCTTTGCCTAATCAGACTGAAGGCATTTATCATGTTGAAACAGCAGTATTTGATATGGCAGGCAATCCTGCGAGGGATCAGCTTGTGTTTGTTGTAGATGGACAGCCTCCGATTATTGATACTATGGGATATTCAGCTTCTAATTTTCGATCTGGGTTTGTGGGTGAATATACCTCGTCATCTCCGAATTACTTTAACAAGGAGTCAATTATATTTAATTGGACGGGTCATGACAATGTGGGTGGAGATCAATTCACAGGTGATGATGGAATATGGTATTACCAATTTGTATGGAGCAATGGAACAGCTCAGACCTCAGGAGTGCTAGTTTCTAGCAGAAATGCGCTTGCATTTGTTCCCAGTAAATCTTTGATCTATAGTTTGTTGAATACAGATATTGAAGCAATGGGGGAAGGTCCACTTAATATGACAGTGTCAGCTGGTGATTATGCTGGTAATAGCACAAAAAATAGCAGACTAATTGTATTGGATTGGAGTAATACGCTCAATGAACAAGTTGAAGCGATTTCTCCAAATGAGGATGTAGTAGATCATACAAATGATGGCTTGTCTCCATTTCAGGCTAGTGAAGAAAAAGGATATTTTGATTCAACACTTATTGGCTTGACTGTGGCTCGTCATTCTGGATTGTTGAGTGATTTAACGCATTATTGGGTATCTGCAAATGCAGCATATGCACCACTTGAAGTTGTGATTTCTACAGGCAATGGTTGGGCTATGGTTGCGCATGCATTAACGATAGTTACGTATTCCGTAGTAGCAAATCAGGAAACCGACAGATTTTTAGTTTCGATTGACATAAATGAATGGATTGTTGGGGATAATTATCAAGGGCCTATTCAGATTGGTGTGCGATTTATTGATGGAGCAGCAAATATTTCAACAGTTTCCGTTGTTTTAGGACATGTAACCTATGATGTTTCGTCTCCAACCTCAAATGAACCATCACCCTATAAAATTTTGACGTCAAATGTTGGGGGCCGAGTTATGGATCCAGCATCCGGGCTTCCTTTTTATCCGTATAGTTTTGTTTCCTCCAATGGATTTGAAATAACGAGTAATTATACGGGTTCTTCGAATATTGCTTATTGTCGTAGTGGACCTTCTGAATCACCCATTTTTGGGTTTGGAGTATTTCAGGATGCTCAGTCCGGACTTTCGCCCCATGCGTATCAGTATGCTTATACGTATCGGGATTTGGGCAGTTTGCAGGTAAGTGTCCCAGTTGCAAGTGCGTGGCTTACAACGATGACTGCTAGTGTTAGTGATTTGGGATGGGATTGGACAAGTAGCGGCGAATATAGCGTGACTCTCAGTATTGCGAATTTAACTGGTGTAGTAACGGCAAATAGTAATCCGATTCGAGTTGTTAAAGATAATGTTTCTCCTTCAACAGTCACAGTTTCAATTTCACCAGCTCAGGATGTTGATAGCAATGGTTTTTCTCCAATGGCTGGATTTTGGAATAATCAGCTAATAACCATTGATATTCATGCTACTGATAATTTACTTCAGGCTGGAAACAGTGGGATTTGGTATATGACGTTAAAATGGATTAATGTTGTCCCCATTGTTAGTCCAAGTGTCTATGCGGCGAATTCGGATGTTTTTTTGAATGCTAAAGAACGGTACACTGCGCAGGGTGCTTTGGTAATAGCGGATTTATATCCACAACTTGTTATTTCGACAGGTGATATTATTGTTTCTGGCGATTATTTTGGAGGTGGAGAAGTCGTGATTCCATTAATAGGATCGCGTAATTCTATAGTGAATCCTATACAAAAGCAAATTGTGAATGGATTGGAGCAAAGCGGACATTTAACTACTGACGTGTCAATTCAGGATAGTATTCAAGAAGGTAGTTGTTGGTTTTATTTAACTGCTGTTGATTTTGCAGGAAATACAAAAACAATATCGTTTAATATGAATTTTGATTGGCATTTTTTTGGTGGAGTGGATGCATTTGAATGGCAAGCATGGCCTACTGTAGATATTGGGCATATTACACCTAATTATATTAGTAAAAATATAGCGTATTTTGATCGATATGCAGTTCGATATGTTGTAACTGTTGATACTGGCGTAGATTCCTTAACAGATCAAAGTGGTTTTCATGAAATGGGTGGCGGAGCTAAATTGCAAATTGGAACTATGGATCCTTTCAAAGGCTGGTTGCCTGTAGCAGAAGATTGTATTGTTTCCTTAAATACTGTTTTTCCTTTAGCAAAGAAAATGCGTAAAGAAGTTATTGTATATTGTATGGATCAGTATTTGCAAAATATAGATGAAACAGGTGTGACAGGTAGTGCGTTTAAATTAATGCCAGGATATGTGGATGGAGCAGGGAATGTTGGCAGTGATCAGGCTATTCCTGCGATTTTAGGTTGGATAGATATTACGCCGCCCACTTCTGATGTAGCAATTCCATGGAAATTGCTGAGTCAGGCTGGTTCTGAGCTTTATGGTTTTGTGAGTGTTAATAATCAGCTGTATCGCGTCGCGCCTAGTTTAAATCAAACGAGAAACTTGGTTTTTGCGCGCGGTAATCAGTTTACATTAGCAGCTGAGGGTTTTCAGGATACAACAACACAGTTATGGCATGATTTGGGCAGTAGCTTGGGTGCACTTAATGCTTACACTTTGCAAGTTCAATCTCAATCGCTGGACGGCTTATCCAGTAGTCCGCCTGAATTTGTGCGTAGCGGCTTGTCAGTTGCAAATTTTGGACAATTAGGATTAAGTGGTGCAATTGTTACTGAAGGTATTTATGTAATTACGCATAATGTCGTTAATAACAGCGGAATTGTTACCTCAAATCATTATACAATTGTCGTAGATCGTACTCCACCAACAGGCAGTTGGACTTTTGAAGCTGCTAGGAATATCACGGGCTATCAACCCACAGCTAATTATTATAATTTACAAGCATTAGTTATTACGTGGGATATTGCAGACAATGTAACGCGTAGTTTTACTGGAGATGATGGAATATGGTACACCACACTTCGTTGGGAAAACATGGGTCGCGCTACAAGCGGGGAATTGATTAGTAGTCAGAATTTGGGTGCATTTTTACCGCAAAAACAATCTGAGTTTTTAGTGCCAACCACTACAGTGTTGTCTGTTATTAAATCTGGCCATGTTGTTTTTACATTAAGCTTGTTTGATTATGCTGAAAACGAGTTGCAGTTAACCAAAGATATTTTGTTAGATTGGACAAACGATATTCCAACACCTCAGATCATGATTCAGCCAGATTTGACAGATAATGGGGGAGATGGTCTTTTCCCTCAGTTGGGTTATTTTGATCAAGCGCATTTAACCATGAATGTAGTGGTTGCTTTTTCGCCAGATCAAGCGTGGCAGATTATTTCATCCGAAAATCTTTATCTTGCAGTACGACTGAATGGTATCACTGTTGTAACAGTTAATCGACAGGATTTTGGATTAGAATTAAATGTGTCACATCAGGGGAGTTTGACGGATTATGCTGCTACTATTAATATTAATTTGGCTAGCAGTGCATCGTATTTGGTATCATATAATCAGGTGATGGGTGGACAGTCACGTGGGGGATCATTAGAGTTTTATGCATTTTTTGTTGATGGTGCAGGCAATTATCCAATGGGGGATTTTTTTAGCGAAACTGCACTGAATTTTCCTGGGCGTGCAACCATTGATATGGGGTTGCCAGAAGTTGATGCAGCAATCGGTGCAACATTTAATGTGCATGACGTGTTGGATGATGATAGTGGGGGCGATGGTATTGGTCCGTTGCCTGGATATGATGATGATGGGGCCATTAGCTTAAATATACTTCGTAACCTTTGGGTAACCAGCAATGGGCCTGCAAACATGATTTTAGATCAGGAATTTTATGTAATTTTCTTGCAAAACAGTAGTAACATTATCAGTACTGGCAGTTTTATGCATTCTGCATTAACACTGAGTGAGCCAACGATGAATGTAGATTTCATGTTGCCCTATAGTCAGTTTGTTAGCCAGAATGGGCTATATGCAATTTGTGTCATGGCAGCAGATCGTGCAGGCAATGTGCTAATAATAACGCAAGATATAATTATTGATACCCAGCCTGCCACAATTGATATTGCTGAATCGCACTTTATTACAATTAATTTTATGCCAGATATTGATAGTATGGGAGATGGTATTGATCCGTGGTTAGGGTATTATGATAATCCTACCTTAAATGCAATATTGACTATCAACGAAACTATATTGTCCTCATTAATATGGTATCAGCAAAAGTCAGCTTTAAGTGGTCTTCGGCTTAGGCCATTTTTGTTGCGCATGACAGATTCGCGAGGCGTGTCTATTTCGTGGGTTGAAGCTATGGCAGCAACATATAATTATACTGACGGGATCGTTAGTGCAGAGACGTGGGGTTTGGGTACAGGAAATTATCAAATATCAGGCATCGAATCTACGCGCTTGGGGCGTCCCAATAATGATGGCGTCGAATCTGCAGAACTAATTGTGGTAGATAATGCAGGGCATATTGCAGTTACGCCGCTTGGGAATTGGTTTCATTCTTCTGCTTTAGTGACAGTAGATTTATCTTGCCCAACAACTGATAGTTCGGTTGCCTTTAAATTAGCAACACTAAACAGCGGTATTTCAGCTAGTTTGCCCTTTTATCCGTATAGTTTTGTGTCAATGAATGGATTTGTGATAACGAGCCAGTATACTGGGGCAGCGAATACCTATTATATTCAAGGCAATTTAGTTTCGCAAGCAGTTTTGGCTTTTGATATGTTTTCTGATGCACATTCAGAATTTCCCTCCAACCGATATTTTGCAGAGTATGCAACTCTCAATGCTGGGCATGGAGTTTCGACTAATTTCTTTGCTGAATCTACGGTGAATGTTGGCTCTCTTGGCTGGGTTTGGCCTGAGGGCGAAGCGATTATGATAACTTTGAATGTTGTTAATAATGCAGGAGTTGTCACGCATAATGCTTATCCGTTATCTGTTATTGTAGACAGTGTTACACCTATCACTGTATCTGTTCAGTTGTGTACAGCCAATGATATTGACGGAAATGGATTTGCGCCAATGGCAGGGTTTTGGAATAATCAGTTAATTACTATGACTATTACAGCATCAGATAATTTGATAATGGGTGGAAACAGCGGAATTTGGTATATGACTTTAAAATGGATTAATGTGACACCTATTGTGAGTGCTAGTGTATATGCAGAGAATATGGCAACTTTTTTGAATGAAAAACAGCGATACACAGCTGAAGGTGCGTTGGTAATAGCTGCGCAGTATCCGGAGCTATTGATTTCTAGTGGAAATTTGATTGTTGCTGAGGATGACTTCGGAGGTGGCCAGCTAGTAATCCCATTGATGGGGTCGCGAAACTCTAGCCTGAATCCTATACAAAAACAGATTTTATATGGGCATGAGCAAAGCGGACAAATAACTGCTGATGTATCGATTCAGGATAGTATTCAAGAAGGCAGTTGTTGGTTTTATTTAACGGCAGTTGATTATGCAGGCAATGCGAAAACAATATCCTTTAATATGAATTTTGATTGGCATTTTTTAGGTGGAGTGGATGCTTTTGAATGGTTAGCATGGCCTACAGTTGATGTTGGACATACTACACCTAATTATATTAGTAAAAATATAGCCTATTTTGATCGGTATGCAGTTCAGTATATCGTTACGTTAGATACGAGTATTGATTCGTTAACAGATCAAAGTGGATTTCACGAAATCGGTGGCGGTGCAGATTTGCAAATTGGGACAATTGATCCGGCTAAAGGTTGGTTGCCTGTAGCACCTGAATGTATTGTATCTTTTAATACGTTATTTCCAGCAGAAAAGAAAATGCGCAAAGAGGTTACGGTCTATTGTTTAGATCGATATTTACAAAACAAAGATGAAACAGGCGTTACGGTTAGCGCTTTTAAGGTAATGCCAGGATATGTCGATGGAGCTGGTAACTTAGGTAGCAATCAGTCAATTCCAGTAATTTTAGGCTGGGTGGATATTACGCCACCGACTTCGGCTGTAGTAATTCCATGGAAGTTGCTGAGTCAGTCTCCTGAAGAGTTTTATGGATTTGTTAGTGTTAATAATTTATTGTATCGAGTAGCACCCAGTTTGAATCAAACTAAGAATTTAGTATTTACACAAGGCAATCAGTTTACGCTTACAGCTGAAGGGTTTAATGATACGACAACGCAGCTGTGGCATGATTTAGGTGGCAGTCTCGGTGCACTTAATGCTTATACATTACAGGTTCAATCACTATCCTTAGATGGCTTGTTTAGTAGTTCTGCGGGAGTTGTACGTAGCGAATTGGCTGTTGCTAATTTTGCACAATTGGGTTTAAGTGGTGCAATTGTTACAGAAGGCATTTATGCAATTACACATAATGTTGTTAATAACAGTGGAATTATGACGTCAAATCATTATACGATTGTCGTTGATCGTACGGCTCCACTAGGTAGTTGGAGTTTTGAATCAGCTAAGAATATTACGGGATATCAACCAACAGCTAATTATTATAATTTGCAAGCATTGGTTATCACGTGGAACATCGCAGACAATGTTATGCATAGTTTTACTGGAGATGATGGCCTATGGTATATGACGCTGCAGTGGGAAAATACAACGTTAGCTACAAATGGAGAATTAATAAGCAGTCAGAATTTGGGCGTATTTTCTCCACAAAAGCAAACTGATTTTTGGGTCTCAACAGCAACGATTTTATCAACAATACAGGAAGGCCATGTAGTTTTTACATTAAGGGTTTATGATTATGCTGAAAATGAATTATTGTTAACAAAAGATATTATTCTTAAGTGGACATCTTCAATTCCGACACCGCAAATAACAATTCAGCCTGACCTAACTGATAATGGTGGAGATGGAATATTCCCTCAGCTAGGATATTTTGATCAATCAAATTTAACATTGAATGCGACAGCTCTGGGTTCGATTGACAGCGCTTGGCAAATTTTAGTATCTGAAAATTTCAGGCTAGTATTACAAATAAATGGTTTATTTTCTGCAGTCGTCGATCGTCGCGACTTTGGTTTGGAATTAAGTGTTACGAATAATGGAGGTATGGCTTATTATGCAGCCACAGTTAATGTTAACTTAGCGAGTAGTGCGTCTTATTTGGTGTCATATAATCAAGTGGGAGGCGGGCAATCTCGTGGAGGTTCGCTCGAGTTTTACGGCTTTTTTGTTGATGGTGCAGGCAATTATCCAATGGGGGATTTTTTTAGCGAAACTGCACTGAATTTTCCTGGGCGTGCAACCATTGATATGGGGTTGCCAGAAGTTGATGCAGCAATCGGTGCAACATTTAATGTGCATGACGTGTTGGATGATGATAGTGGGGGCGATGGTATTGGTCCGTTGCCTGGATATGATGATGATGGGGCCATTAGCTTAAATATACTTCGTAACCTTTGGGTAACCAGCAATGGGCCTGCAAACATGATTTTAGATCAGGAATTTTATGTAATTTTCTTGCAAAACAGTAGTAACATTATCAGTACTGGCAGTTTTATGCATTCTGCATTAACACTGAGTGAGCCAACGATGAATGTAGATTTCATGTTGCCCTATAGTCAGTTTGTTAGCCAGAATGGGCTATATGCAATTTGTGTCATGGCAGCAGATCGTGCAGGCAACGTGCTAATAATTACGCAGAATATAATTATTGATACGCAGCCTGCAACGATTGATATAATTGAATCGCATTTTGTTACAGTTAATTTTCTGCCAGATACAGATAGTATGGGCGATGGTGTAGATCCATGGATAGGGTATTATGATAATCCTACCTTAAATGCAATACTGACTGTTAATGAAACCGTGTTGGCCTCATTATTGTGGTATCAGCAAAAGTTTGCCTTAAGTGGTCTTCGGCATAGGCCATTTTTTGTGCGCATGACAGATTCGCGAGGCGTGTCTGTTTCGTGGGTTGAAGCTATGGCCGCAACATATAATTATACTGACGGAATCGTTAGTGCAGACACGTGGGGATTGGGTACAGGAAATTATCAAATATCAGGCATTGATTCTACGCGCTTGGGTCGTTCTAGTAATGATGGCGTCGAATCTGCAGAACTAATTGTGGTAGATAATGCCGGCCATATTGCAGTTACGCCGCTTGGTAATTGGTTTACTTCGTCTGCTTTAGTTACAGTAGATTTATCTTGCCCAACAACTGATAGTTTGACTGCATTTAAATTGGCAACAAAGGATATAGGCGTTTCAGCTAGTTTGCCCTTTTATCCGTATAGTTTTGTGTCAATGAATGGATTTGTGATAACGAGCCAGTATACTGGGGCAGCGAATACCTATTATATTCAAGGCAATTTAGTTTCGCAAGCAGTTTTGGCTTTTGATATGTTTTCTGATGCACATTCAGAATTTCCCTCCAACCGATATTTTGCAGAGTATGCAACTCTCAATGCTGGGCATGGAGTTTCGACTAATTTCTTTGCTGAATCTACGGTGAATGTTGGCTCTCTTGGCTGGGTTTGGCCAGAGGGTGAGGCAATTATGTTAACGTTGAATGTTGTTAATAATGCAGGAGTTGTTACGCATAATGATTATCCGTTAACAGTCATTGTGGATAGTGTTGCACCAGTATCTGTGTCTTTTCAGTTGTGTACAGCTAATGATGTTGATGGCAATGGATTTGCACCTATGACAGGGTTTTGGAATAATCAGTTAATTACCATGAATATTGCTGCATCTGATAATTTGTTAATGGGTGGAAACAGCGGAATTTGGTATATGACGTTGAAATGGATTAATGTCGTACCTATTGTGAGTGCTAGTGTATATGCTGAGAATACTGCATTTTTCTTGGGTGAAAAACAGCGATACACTGCTGACGGAGCGTTAGTAATAGCTGCTTCATATCCTAAATTGCTAGTTTCTAGTGGGGATTTGATTGTTACTGGAGATTACTTTGGAGGTGGAGAAGTTGTGGTTCCTACTGTGGGTATAGCATTAAAAACTATCGTTCATGGTACGAATCAGTTAGGCATAATAAGTGTAGGAAAAACAGTGGAAACTGATATTCAGCAAGGGAGTTGTTGGTTTTATTTAACTGCAGTTGATTATGCAGGAAATGCGAAAACTATCTCGTTTAATATGAATTTTGATTGGCATTTGGAAGGTGCGATTGATGAGTTTACATGGTTAAAATGGCCTAGCCGAAATGTGGCGATGATTACGCCAAATTACATATCGCCAGGTGTTGCTTATTTTGATCGTTATGAAATTGGATATCAGGTGTCTAGAGATGTTGTGAGTAGCGAGGAGGACCAGAGTGGTTTTCATTTGGGCGCTGGCGGCAAAAATATGATGATTCGTAGCGTACAGCCGACACGTGATTGGGTCATCATTGATGAAGCTGATTGTGTGTCTGGAAATCAAACTTTAGTTGGAGTCACGTATGCTAATTTGACGACTATTCGAAATTTGGATCGATATTTACGCAATTACGATGAGTTGGGCGTAACAGTTAGCCGATTTATTGTAAAAGTAGGAATGATTGATGGAGCTGGAAATCAAGGAATGACAGGCAAAGTAACGTATGTGGACGGCTGGATTGATATAACTGCACCAACATCCAATGCACAGCAACCGTGGGAGATTTTGACACAGAATGCTGCACAAATTTTTTCATATGGATATGTAACGTCCAATGCATGGGTTGTGCCATATTCTGGAGTTGTTGGATTCGGAATATCAGAAAATACCGTATTTTTAAAGGGTGATCAATTTGCTTTTTCATCACATGGATTTGATGATTCAACGAGTGGATTATGGAAAACTAATGGTGAAACAGGTACATTAAATGCGTATTTTGATGAGGTTTCTTATATGGAATGGTCTGGCATTGTTAGTTTTAATTATTCACTGCAAACTTCCACCGAATCTTTTTCGTTAGTCGATTTTGGCTGGAGTGGTCCGCGCCTTGACGAAGGCGTTTATCAAGTAACGCAAAGCGTGTTAAATAATAGTGGCGTAGCTTCCTCAAATCATCAGACATATATTGTTGATCGATCTTTACCAACAGCATCGTTGTTTCTCAGTTCTCAGATGAATGTGACAGGATTTGCACCTACTGAATTTTATTATAATTTACAAGCACTTACGTTGACATGGAATGCGCAAGATCGTATTTTAGCTAATTGGAGTGGCGATAATGGAATTTGGTATTGCACTTTAGAGTGGATGAATGAAACACTCGTGACTTCGGGTGTGCTGATTCCGAGTCGGGATCAGGCAGGTATGTTTAATCCCACAAAAAGTATGACCTATACCTTGAGTACTTCAGATGTTCAGAATGTGATTAAAGAAGGGCATATTATTTTTACGTTAACTGCTGTTGATTATGCAGGGAATGAGATTAAAGTTTCTCGTGATGTTTTATTTGATTGGACTGCAGATATTCCGCTTCCGCACGTAACCGTACTTCCGGATTTAACAGATAATGATAGCGATGGCGTGTTGCCAGAATTAGGATATTATGATCAAACTGCCATTACATTTAATTTGGTAGTTTTGAATTCTATAGATCAAAGCTGGCAAGTGAATAGTCGTAATCTTCATGTGATGTTACGAATTAATGGAACGCAAACTGTAATTGTAGAAACAAAGGACTACCAAATTGAATGGGAAATTGTTAATCATGGAACATTAACAGACTATTTTGCTACTGTGAATATAGATTTAGCAGCCTCATCTAATTATTTGGCGATGTATTCAATAGCTGGGGCCCCGGTTAGTATGGGCGGTGCAATTGAATTATATC
>CAYUBI010000072.1:0-12514 GCA_964443005.1 uncultured Candidatus Marinamargulisbacteria bacterium | reverse complement strand
GGGTGTTCGTTAATTAAGCTTATCTTGGGAGGCAGTTTCATGAAATTATATAAATCTTTCGTTCTCATCCCACTGTTCCTTCTTACTTCCTTAGCTTTCCCGTGGGGATCTGAGTTGTGCCAAGGGTGCCGTATAGATTCGTCTGCTTTAGCTGGGCCGATTTACACATGGCCAAATAGCACAATGTTGCAGCAAATGATTAGTACGAATGGTACGTTTTTATTCCAAGATGATGTCAATTTGTATCCACAATATTCCAATGGTATCAAACTGGAAATACGAACGCAAAGCAAATCGCCACTTCGTCTAGCGTATGATGTGAACAACTACGTTGATTTCAGCGTTGGCGCTGGCGGTGGGTTGACCATTAATGCAACGGGCGGCGTTGTTATTAGTCCGAATGGCAATGTGGTTATTAGGAATGGGAATGTGGGTATTGGGACAACTATCGTCGTTGGCGACGACTGCGCTTGAAAGTCGGGGCGAATAATTATTCGCCCTTGCTATCGTCGTTCCTAGCGGCAACGTGGGGCTTAGTGACGGCACCAACTGGTTGTTAACAAGTTATGTCGTAGGTCTTCCACGAATTGACTTTGCCACTGGAGGTACTATAACTGAGGTGGGGGGGTACCGAATCCATATGTTTACATCAAGTGGAACGTTTACTGTCAATCGAGCTGGTAATGTTGATTGCTTAGTTGTGGCTGGAGGCGGTTTTTAAATTAGCTAAAACTGGAAATCATTTTGGGTTAAGTATATCTGACCCTTTAACGTTGAACTAACATATAGAGGTTTCACGTTTAATGGTTAGTAATTAGAAATCTTCGTGAAAAAACTATGATTTTTTCCCGCTTTTAAAAATATGCATTTGCCTATAAAATGGAAGCAATCGGTTCAAAGGAGTTTCATATGCAAGACATTCTCGAAATTCTTCGTCATCATGCAAATCTTAGTTCTAAAGATATTGCACAAATGCTAGGCAAGCCTGAAAAAGAAGTAATTGCAGCAATTAAGCAACTTGAAGATGATAAAATTATATTAGGATATAAGACGATTATTGATCCTGAAAAAGATCATCCGGATAGTGTAATTGCTTTTATAGAGGTGATTATTAATCCTGAAAAGAAAACAGGTTTTGATTCAATAGCAAAGAAATTATATGAATACCCTCAGGTGCGCAGTTTGTCGTTAATGAGCGGTGGCTTTGATTTTTTAATTGAAGTAGAAGGTAAAAACTTAAAGGATATTGCTTATTTCATTTCAGAACGGCTCGCTACAATTGGGAAGATTCAACATACGTCAACGCATTTTTTGCTTAAGCGTTACAAAGAAGACGGAGTTATTTTGGTAGATGATCGTCCAGATACTCGGCAAGCAGTGATGCCATGAATCCTGATTTAGCACTTTCATTTTCTTCTTTGGTTGAGTCAGTTCCGCCTTCCGGAATTCGTCGTTTTTTTGATTTAGTTCAAACGACCAAAGGCGTTATTTCTTTAGGCGTTGGTGAGCCAGATTTTTCAACTCCGTGGCATGTGATTGAAGAGGCTGTTGGGCATATTGAGCGGGGCGAAACTTCGTATACGTCCAATTGGGGCATGCTGGCTTTACGTGAAGCAATTGCAGATTACTTAAAACGTCGATTTGGTGCACAATACGATCCCACTAGTGAAATTCTTGTAACTGTAGGTGTATCTGAGGGAATAGATATTGTTTTTCGTGCTTTGCTAAACCCTGGAGACGAAGTTGTGATTCCTCAACCATGCTATGTATCCTATATTCCTATGGTAACTTTAGCGCAAGGAAAAGCTGTACCTATTGATACAACGTCAACCGGTTTGAAAGTGACAGTAGCGCAATTAAAAAAAGCAATTACGCCAAAAACAAAAGCAGTATTTTTGTCGTATCCATGCAATCCAACAGGTGCAACGCTAACCAAAGCTGAAGCTGATGAATTAGTTGCGTATTTAATTACAACAAATGTATGGGTTGTTTCTGATGAAATTTATGTTGAACTGACATATGATCAAGCGCCAGTTTCTTTGTCTTCTTATCCTGAATTGAAAGATCGGCTGATTCTTTTAAATGGTTTTTCCAAGGCAGCTGCAATGACTGGCTGGCGTATTGGGTATGTTTGTGGTCATCAAGAATTTTTGAAACAAGCTTTAAAAATTCATCAATATGCTGCACTGTGTGCGCCAATTATGGGACAACGTGCTGCTATTGATGCTTTACGTCATGGTGCTGAAAAAATAGAAGAAATGCGACAGTCTTATTTATTACGGCGAAATTTTGTAGTGAGTCAATTTAAGGAGCTTGGTTTTGAGCTGGCTGAACCGCGGGGAGCTTTTTATGTGTTTCCATCAATTAAACGGTTTGGATTGTCTGATGAAGACTTTGCTACGCGACTTCTGAATGAAGAAAAAGTAGCTGTAGTTCCTGGGAATTGTTTTATTGAAGGAACGAATCACTATATTCGATGTTGTTATGCTACGAGTTTAGAGCAACTCCGAGAAGCAATGTCGCGTATTGGAAATTTTGTGGCACGCTTATGACAAAATATCTTATTTTAATTGGGGATGGTATGGCAGATGAACCGCTTGCACAGCTGAATCATAAAACAATTCTTGAAGCAGCAAAAACGCCGAATATGGATCGTCTTGCACGTGAAGGTATTATTGGGTTAGCCAAAACCATTCCTGCTAGTTTGCCTGCTGGAAGTGATACTGCAATGCTGTCTATTTTTGGTTATGATCCCACAGTTTATTACACAGGTAGGGCACCGTTGGAAGCTGCCAGCATGAAGGTTCCTGCACAACCTAATGATGTGTTTGTGCGTTGCAATCTTGTTGTTATTGAAGATGAAAAAATGATTGATTATAGTGGTAGTCATATTGCTACAGCAGATGCGCAACGTTTGATTGCTGCCTTAAATGAGAATTTAAGTACGCCAAGTATTGAGTTTTTTTCAGGGGTTAGTTATCGTCATATTCTGCGCTTGCGTGATATTGCAGTTGATGCGCTAACAACACCACCGCATGATATTTTAGAATGTACAGTCTTGCCATATTTGCCAATTAATGGCGTAGGTGCAGATATTCTTCGGGAGTTAATGGAAAAAAGTTCTGCAATTTTTCGTAATCATGCAGTAAATCAAGAACGTATTAAACTGGGACAAAAACCTATTACGTCGATTTGGTTATGGGGTTATGGCACTATGCCACAATTGCCATTATTAGCTTCACAGTTTCAGGTATCTGGGGCTATGATTACTGCAGTTGATTTGGTTAAGGGTATTGGGACTTTGGCAGGCATGGATTATATTTCTGTGCCAGGAATTACCGGATATATAGATACGAATTATTGTGGAAAAGCTGCAGCTGCTATTGAAGCGCTTAAAACGTATGATCTTGTGTTGGTTCATGTTGAAGCGCCGGATGAAGCTGGGCATTTAGGCGATGCTGCGCTTAAAATTCGTGCAGTTGAAGATTTTGATACGTATATTGTTGGTGAATTAATGAACCAGTGTGAGGATACTCGAATTTTGGTTATGCCAGATCATCCGACGCCAGTTGCTAAACGAACGCATACGCGTGATCCTGTACCTTTTGCAATTTGGACTGCAGGTTTAGAGCGAAAACAAACTTATGGTACTGTACATGGATTTTCGGAAATTGAGGCTAGAAAAGGAATTTATATTGAAAAAGGATATGAATTACTAAGTAGGTTTTTATCGGATTTTTTCATATGACCTTAATTGCTTTTCTGGTTTTATTTACATTTGTTGTTTGGGTTCATGAAGGCGGACATTATTTAATGGCGCGTAGGGCTGGTGTTGCAGTTTATCAGTTTTCAATTGGCTTTGGCCCAAAATTATTTTCAAAAACTATTAAAGGTACAGAGTTTTCTATTGGGATTATTCCTTTGGGTGGCTTTGTTAGAGTTGCAGGATTGGATGAATCTGAAGGTCAAATTCCACTGCAAGGTCAAAGTTACTATGATCAGGGGTTTTTGACGAAATTTAGTATTATTGTAGCTGGAGCAATATTCAATATATTTAGTGCTATTTTGTTATATACGATTAGTTATATGATTTTGGGAACGCCTCAGGGTGTTTCTAATCGTATTGATTCTGTTATACCGCAGTCAGTAGCTGCATCTGTAGGGTTTCAACGTGGCGATATTATTGTGCGTTATGCAGATGCTGATCTTGTTCATCCTGAAGCAATGGTCAAAGATATTCATCATAGCAAAGATCAGGAACGAACCTTTGTGATTCAGCGTGGGAATCAGCAACTTTTCTTTCGTGTTAAACCTCGGTATAATGCGACGGATCAGCTGTCGTATGTTGGGTTTGTATTAGCACCTGCATCATGGAAGCGATATGCTCCGTGGACAGCTTTGCATTTGGGTATGGCAGAAACTATTCGTGTGACTCATAGTGTTTTGTCTGGGTTTTGGCAGCTAGTTACTGGGCGAGTATCGGTTGCTCAGCTTGCTGGACCTGTTGGAATTATTAAAATAACAGGCGAAGTTGCACAGTATGGGATTGGGCCTTTTATTCGATTTGCTGCATTTTTTAGTATTAATTTAGGGGTCATTAATCTTTTTCCTTTTCCAGCATTAGACGGAGGCCGCTTGTTATTGCTGGGAATTCAGCGTGTGATTGGTCAGAGACGATTAACCAAGGAAATTGAAAATAAAATTCACTATATTGGGTTTCTTGTGTTAATGGCCTTGATTCTATGGGTAACCTATCATGATGTGATAAAATTAGTAAAAGAAGGATGGATGCATGGACACTAAAATTCATAATCTTACACGAAAAGCTAATGATATTCGTAAAATTATTTTGACGATGTTAGCTACATCCAAGTCTGGACATCCAGGTGGCTCGTTGTCTATGACTGATTTACTGACTGTTCTTTATTTTGAATGGTTAAATATTGATGCTAAAAATCCCATAGATATAGATCGTGATATTTTTATTTTAGCTAAAGGGCATGGCGCACCAGCCTTGTATGCTGTTTTAGCTGAAAAGAATTTTTTTGATAAAAAACATCTTAATTTTTTACGTCAAGCGCACGGGATTCTTCAAGGACATCCGGTTAAAGGTTCAGTTCCTGGCATTGAAATGTCAACAGGTTCGTTGGGACAGGGGCTTTCTATTGCAATAGGTGCAGCTTTGTCTCAACGATTAAATAAAGCCCCAGGCAAAGTAGTTGTGTTAATGGGGGATGGCGAAATGCAAGAAGGGCAGGTTTGGGAAGGTGCAATGGCAGCAGCTCATTTTAAATTGGGAAATTTGATTGGGATTGTTGACAGAAACGAATTTCAGATTGATGGTTGTACGAATGACGTTATGAATTTAGGTGATCTTGCTCAAAAATGGGAAGCTTTTGGATGGAAAGTTAGTGTAATTGACGGTCATAATATTCGCGATATTTTAACTACGTTAATGGATTGTCGTGCTGAACAAACAGGTCCAGTTATGATTATTGCAAAAACTGTCAAAGGAAAAGGTGTTTCCTTTATGGAACGTAAAAATAAGTATCACGGCGTAGCACCGAGTCAAGATGAATTGCTTTTGGCATTAGATGAGTTAAAATAAGGAGAAATGATTTATGACTGAAATGGCTGCAATGCGTGATGCTTATGGCAAAGCATTAGTTGAATTAGGGGCGAGTCATCCGAATGTAGTTGTTATGGACGCTGACTTATCGTGTTCTACGCGAACATCTTTGTTTGCAAATGCTTTTCCTCATCGGTTTTTTAATGTAGGTATTGCTGAACAAAACTTAATGGGTGTTGCAGCTGGTTTGGCATTAGGAGGTCAGGTTGTTTTTGCTTCCTCTTTTGCTATGTTTGCTACTGGACGTGCATGGGAGCAAATTCGGAATTCTATTGCTGCTGCAAATTTGAATGTTCGTATTGCTGCAACGCATGCTGGCATTACTGTTGGCGAAGATGGATCGTCGCATCAAGCACTTGAAGATATTGCGTTAATGCGAATTATTCCTCGCATGAAGGTGTTTGTGCCTGCAGATGCGTTGGAGGCTGCTGCGATTATTAAAAAATTAGTTGATATTAAGGGGCCATGTTATATTCGCATGAGTCGATCGTCAACACCAGTTGTATATTCAAAAGATCCAATTGATTTTCAACCTGGAAAATCTGATGTGCTACGCAAAGGTAAGGATATTACGATTTGTGCGTGTGGAATTATGGTTGCTGCTGCATTAGAGGCAGCCATTGAACTGGCTGCAGAAGGTATTTCTGCTGAAGTTATTAATGTATCAAGTATTAAACCGTTGGATGCAATAACGATTATTGATTCAGCTAAAAAATGTGGCTGTGTTTTAACTGCAGAAGAGCATTCAATTTTCGGAGGGCTGGGTAGCGCAATTGCTGAATGTTTAATTAGCACGTATCCAGTAAAACTAGTGATGATAGGCACACGTGATGAGTTTGGCGTTAGCGGAGTTCCTGAGGATTTGATTAAGAAGTTCAAATTAACGCCAGCAGATGTTGCAATTGCAGCCAGAGGTCTGGTTCGTTCTCAACAAAAACACGATTTAACTGGATGATTAAACTTCATAATGTTACGCATTTATATGGCAGGTTCGAGGCACTATATAAAGTAAATCTTCATATTAGTCCTAATGAATTTGTTTTTCTTGTGGGACCCAGTGGGTCTGGGAAATCTACCATTATTCGATTAATTTTACGTGAAGAAGTGCCTTCCCAAGGTAATATTTATATTGATAAAGTAAATATTCGTAATTTTAGCGATCTTCAGGTTGCTAAATTGCGTCGAAATTTGGGTGTTATTTTTCAAGACTATAAACTTTTTTCTAAGCGTACTGTGTTTGAAAATGTGGCGTTTCCTTTGCTGGTTCATGGTGAAAAAAAACGAACAGTTAAAGAAAAAACAGAACGAGTTGTTGAGCTGGTTGGATTGTCTAGGAAATTATTGTTTTTTCCAAATCAGCTTTCAGGTGGAGAACAACAAAAAGTGTCGATTGCACGTGCAATTGTTAATCATCCTCCAATTCTTTTGGCTGATGAGCCTACTGGAGATCTTGATCCAGATACATCGTGGGAAATTATGGAATTATTAGTAAAAATTAATAAACAAAATACAACAGTTGTGGTTTCAACGCATGACAAGCATATTGTTGATCAAATGCGCAGACGTGTTGTTGCTCTTGAAAACGGACGTATTACCCGAGATCAACAATTAGGTGCTTACAGTTATGAATTATAGGTTTTTAAGCTTTATGTTTCGAGAAGCGTTTTTGGGTATTCAACGTGGCGGCTTGATGTCCTTTATCACAACAATGACAATTATGATTTCCCTGTTGGTATTGGGTGGATTTTTATTGGTGATCGTTAATTTTCATGAAATGACTCAAAATATTCAGTCTAAACTTGAAATCATGATTTATCTTCAAGATCAATTAAGTGATAAAGATATTCAGGAAATGGGTATTCGAATTAAAGAAATTTCTGGAGTGATTTCTTTACGGTTTATTCCTAAAGACCAGGCATGGATTGAATTTCAAAAGAAATTCATTGGACAACATGATATATTTTCATTTGTTCGGACCAATCCCTTGCCGAATTCGTATCAAATACGGATTGATAAAGTTGATAATATTCCGAGTATTGTTGACCGCGTGTCTTCTTTGGGTGGTATTGAAGAAATCTATTATGGCAAAGAATTTGCTGATAAACTAAAGAATTTTATAAATTTAGTGCATTTGTGTGGCATGTTATTGGTATCGCTTTTATCTATTGCAACGCTTTTAATTATTGTAAATACAATTCGTTTAACAGTTTTGGCTCGAAAAAATGAAATTTCAATTATGAAACTGGTAGGTGCTACGAATCGATTTATTAAATGGCCATTTATTTTGGAAGGTGTTTTTATGGGATTATTAGGTGCCTTGTTAGCTGTAATGTTTTTAAAGTTTAGTTATCTTTTGGCAACCTTAAAGATAAATAGTATCTTTCCATTTTTCCCATTGGTAACGCAAGGAGTAGCCTTACTTTTTATTTACCTTTCGATTATAATATGTGGGGTTGTCTTGGGATTATTAGGTGGATATATGTCCATTTCGAAATTACTCAAACAGCTATCTAAACTTTAGAAAGGATCTACCATGCTTGGTTTTATACGGAAACATTCAGCTCATATCGCGTTAACAATTGTTGTTTTATTTGCAGGGTCTATTGTTATTTTTGGGTTGATGTCTACCTTTTTTATTAGTGCTAAGTATAAAATTCCACGAACACAAACTCAGCAGCAGGGAGCTTCGGAAATTGCTTTAATAAATGGAAGTGCTGTTGACCCTATGGCTTTTAATCGGCGTGTTTATCAAGCATATATGGGGATTCCAGAACAGCAGCGTCCGTATTTAGATCCGAATATGATTGAACGACTAAAATATAATGTGTTTCAGCAGCTTCTTCAATTTCAGCTTCTTTTAGCTGAATCTAAAAAACAAAAAATTACAGTTGCTGGTGGCGAAATGACACAGCGCATTAATCAAATATTAAGTACGTATAAATTGAAAAGTAAACAAGAATTAAAAGGAATTCTTAAACAAAACGGTATTGTGTACAATCAATTTCTTCATGATCAACGGGAAGAAATGATGGTGTCTAAATTGATTGGTTCAATTATTGGTGGGGTTAAAGTGGAAGATAAGGATATGGGCAAAGCTTTCAAAGAAATTAAAGTTAGTCATATTTTGATTAAGATTCCTGCTTCAGGTTTGGTTACAGAGGATATTCAAGCAATTAATGTTGACAACAAGCGGTTGCGTGATGAAACTTTACGCAAAGCCAATAATGTTTATGAAAAAGTGCTTGCAATGCCGAAAAAGTTTGGTGATTATGCCAAACAGTATTCTCAGGATAATGCAACAGCAACTAGTGGTGGGGATTTAGGTTGGGTCACGTATGGTCAAATGCCCTCTGAGTTTGAAGATATGGCATTTTCTATGGATAAAGCTGAAATAGGCGGTCCGATTCAAACTGTATATGGTTTTCATATTATTTATGTTGTAGATGCGAAAACGAAAGAACGCCCCAAAGATGTTACAGATGAGCAAATTCGAAATGCCTTATTAAAGGACAAGCAAGATAAAGTTTTGCGTCAATGGATGAAACCCATTTTCGCGAATGTAAAGATTGATTATCAAGATAAAGAACTCAAGGCTTTTTCATTTAAAAGTCAAGGGAAATACGCAGAAGCCATGACCATTTATGAATCGCTGGCATCGCAGTTTCCGCAAGATCCTATGCGTAATATGATGATTGCACAGATTTATCAAGTGCAAGATGATTTTACTAGTGCGGAAAAAGAATATCAAAAAGGGCTGATTAAGGAAGAATTGAATCCCCGTTATCAACATCCTTCCTTTCATTTTGCTTTGGCTGATTTTTATATTAAGAAAAAGGAACTACCTAAAGCTATGGCCTCCTTAAAAAAAGTAGAAGATATTGCACACGTAAATAATGATAATATGTATGTATATCAGTTATTGGAAGGCTATTATACTGAGCATAAAATGGTAGCAGAAGCTAAGATGCTTACGAAGAAAATGGATGATATTAAAGCGCAGCAGGAAAAATTAGCGCAACAAAAAACGAGCGCATTGGGAAATGTTGATGCGTTTTCTCCATTAGTTACAGCTAATGTAGGTCCAGTAAAAACAGGTAAAAAGGTAACAAAATAAGCAATGTTGGGGTGATTAGAAATGATTGCTAATCACCCATCATCCTACATCATTCTTACATCACAGATGTTTCATGAATAGATGATTTTGTTTCGCGGCGCGATTCACGGATCAAGCGACGATTAATTTTTTTCATTTTTTTCTTTTGGCTCATACAGATAAAACCTCCTTTGATATTAAAAGCATGCCCATGTTTTGGAGAAATTAAACATTGAAAAAAAGTTGCTATTTTGTGGTATGATTTGGCTATTATGATAATCTTTCGTATAATTTTTAAAAAATGGACTAATGACCTGAATTTGTTTCAGAAGTTTTTTATTTTGATGACTGCATTATTAATTGTTTTATTTATCACGTCTTTTTATTTGATTCAAACTGGCATTCAACGATCGTATTTGTCCAAAAATAGCGAGATTTTAGAACAACATAATCGTTATTTGTTGCCTTATGTTGAACTCTTGAATCGTGCATTTTTGGCAGATTACGCTCGTCATTTTGATATTCGTATTACGCTTATTGAAATGGACGGTCGTGTGGCTTACGACTCTAAATCTGATATAGGTAGTATGGAGAATCATAAAACTCGGGTTGAGTTTTTGCAGGCTATTAAGTCGGGAATTGGAATTAGTGTGCGATATAGTCATACATCGCACCAGAATTTGGCTTATGTGGCAACGCGGTACCCTTCTTTTGTGATTCGTACTGCGATTTCGTTAGAAAGTATTAATCAGCATGTACGTCACAGTTTAATTCGATTAACTGCTGTTTACGTTACTTTATCGATTGTTATTTTTGTGATTGTTTTAATGATTGCACGGCGCAGCACGTTGCCTTTAAAAAACTTGCTTGATTCTATTGAACGATTTTCTAATGAACAGCACATGCCTCATCGTGCTGTTCACGTAAAAAACGAGGTTGTTGCCTTAGCTGCGTCCTTTGATGCTTTGATTTATGAGCTTCGGGCCAATTTTGATGCAATCAAAAAGTTGGAAAACATGCGTAAAGAGTTTATTGCGAATGTATCGCATGAACTGAAAACTCCGTTGACTTCGATTATGGGCTTTATTGAAACACTGGAGACTGGCGCTATTCATGATCCACAATACAATGAACGGTTTTTGAAAATTATTAAAGATAATACTCAACGCCTGAATGTGTTGATCAATGATATTTTGAATTTGGCAAGTATTGAAAGCCAGGCTAATGAGCCGGAGCTTGTTGTGTTAAATGACGTACTTGAAACTGTTATCACGAATCTTAATTTACGAGATAATCCGCGAATTAAATTGAATATTACGACTATTGCTATAAAGATGAATGCTAATTATGATGAACTGTATTCGGCATTTTTAAATTATATTGATAATGCGCTTCGTTATGCACCTGAGGGTCCAATTACAATTACGTTAAAAAGGATGAATAATGAGGGTGTTTTTCACGTGCAGGATCAGGGGCCTGGCATTGCTAAAAACCATTTGCTACGGCTATTTGAACGGTTTTACCGACCGGATAAAAACCGCTCACGCGAGACAGGTGGCACAGGATTGGGGCTTGCGATTGTGAAGAATGTGATTGAAAAATATGATGGTACTGTTGGTGTAGAAAGCAAATTGGGGCATGGGGCATTATTCTTTTTTCGTGTGCCTTTAGGTTAAAGGAGTTGAGGGTTGATGAAGCATATTTTAATTGTTGAAGATGAAAAAGATATTACTGAATTATTGGATTATCAGCTGAAACAAGCTGGGTATACTACAACTATTGCTTTGGATGGAGAAGCAGGATTAATGTGTGTCAAAACTCAGCGACCGGATTTAATTTTGTTAGATTGGATGTTGCCAAAGTTAGATGGGCTGGATGTGTGTAAGCAGATTAAGCATAATCCTTTGACTAATACCATTCCAATTATTATGGTGTCAGCTAAAGGCGATGAATTTGACAAAGTACTGGCGCTTGAGATGGGGGCAGATGATTATTTATGCAAGCCGTTTAGTGTTAGAGAATTGTTGGCGCGTGTGAAAGCGCATTTGCGTCGTATTCAGCCATCTGCAGAAAGCAGTGAGATCTTGCAGCCTCAATTAACAAAAGCTAGTGAATCGTTAGCGTTAAAGTTTGGGGATTTGATGATTAATCTGGAGCAACATAGCGTTTCAATTAAAAACAGTCCACTTAATTTAACGAAAACGGAATTTGATTTATTGCATACTATGGCAAATTATCCTAAAAAAGTATTTTCACGAGAGCAGCTTTTATATCACGTTTGGGGCCAGGATTTTTATGGGGATGACCGCGTAGTAGATGTTCATATTCGGCGTTTACGAGCCAAACTAGAGTCTTACACAGAGATTGAGTTTGTTCAAACAGTTCGTGGAGTTGGATACAAGTTTTTGGGATAGAAAAAAGTCGAATGTATAGTTCTCGCTTTCTCCTAACATGAGAGTGTGCTAAGGGTGTGAGGTTCCGTTACCCACAGCCCAATAGTGCGTTTTTCCGCGTCAAATTCGACGCCAACTAAAATAATCTTTTGTGTAGTACCTTGATACTTTTGAGTATAGTCATTTTTCTTAATTTGCGCTAACGCTGCTTCCTTTGTTCCATCTAGCTTAAACTCAAATACATAGACTGTATTGGCAATCTCAATTACTGCATCAATGCGGCCTTGATTGGTAACAACTTCTGCTTGAATGCGCAAACCAAGCAAAGTAAAAACAATATAGAAAATCGTTTGATAATACTTTTCTAAAGGAATATTGATTGTATAGGGAATATTCGCA
>CAYUBI010000071.1:0-12650 GCA_964443005.1 uncultured Candidatus Marinamargulisbacteria bacterium | reverse complement strand
CGCACTGCGTACGCAATTACAAAGGCAATTAAAAATGACTAACCTCGGTTTTAATTCCCCCGAATTCGAGGGAATTAAAAATAAAATTTTCAACAGGAGCTTATTTGATGGTTATTTGATAACTGCAAAAAATTGTCTACAAGAACAGCTTGTTGGTGAAATAAAATGACAAAAAAAAATAATATTCCTAAGCATTGGCAAGTAAAAAAATTAGGTGACGTTTGTACCTACTCAAAAGGGAAAATGCCAAAGGTTTTAAAGGAAGAAAAAAACAAAGAATGTTCCCTTCCGTATATTAACATAAAGGCTTTTGAAAAAGGAGTTTTTGCGGAATATACCGATGGTGAAAAATGTAACTTATGTAATGACGGTGACTTATTAATGGTTTGGGACGGTGCACGGTGTGGCTTAATTGGCAGAGCAAAGAATGGTGTCGTTGGCTCAACATTAATGAAGATTTTACCAAAAGATAATATTAGGAAGGAATATTTATACCATTTTATTAATTCAAAGTTTTGGACTTTAAACACAAAACCAATGGGAGTTGGAATCCCTCATATTGAGCCAACTTTGCTTTGGAATTTTGAACTGGTTCTCCCCCCACTTCCCGAACAACAAGCCATCGTCGCAAAAATAGAAGAACTGCTTAGCGACTTAGAAAACGGCAAACAACAACTGCTAACTGCCCAACAGCAATTGAAAGTTTACAGACAGAGTTTGTTAAAATGGGCGTTTGAAGGGAAGTCATTGTTGCCTTTTGAACAATTTGTGCAATCATATCAAAATGGGTTATCTAAAAGAACGGGAACAAGCGGTGTAGAATATAAGGTTCTGCGGTTAGCTGATATAAGCAATAACGCTATTGATAATTCAAGTCCAAGAAAAATAATAATGGATAAGAATGAAATAGATAAATACAAAATACAAAAAGACGATTTAATATGTATAAGAGTTAATGGAAGTAAAGATTTGGTAGGTAAATTGGTTCATGTTTCGAGTAATAACGAAAACGATAATTGGGCATTTTGTGACCATTTTATTAGACTCAGACTAAATCCACAAAAAGCTTTTGCAAAATTTTATCATTTCTATTTTTCTACCGTAAAAGCTAGGAAATACATTCACGATAATATGGTAACATCAGCAGGGCAAAATACTGTAAGTCAAGGAACAATAAAAAATATGCTTGTACCCAATTGCTTGTTTGAAGAACAACAAATAATCGTCCAAGAACTTGAAGCAAAACTTACTATTTGCGATAAAATTGAAGAAACTATCAGCAAAAGTTTGCTGCAGGCTGAATCTTTAAAACAAAGCATTTTAAAGAAGGCTTTTGAGGGGGAATTATTAGGTGACGGAGAAACAGCGACAAAGAGTGAAATGCAACCCCTCAGTCAGTCTTCGACTGCCAGCTCCCCTGTTAGGGGAGCCTTAAGAAACGCAACAAAAGCCTCCCCTAACAGGGGAGGTGGCTTCGCCTTCAGCGAAGACGGAGGGGTAAAGTGAACCCGAAAGGAAGTGAAGCTATGGATTTATCAAAATACCGCCCTAATAGAGAATTTTTACTTTATAAAAGCGAAAACGGCGAAATAAAAGTAGATGTTTTAATTCAAAACGAAACAATCTGGATGCCTCAAGAAAAAATTGCTGAACTTTTCGGGGTTCAACGTCCTGCGATTACCAAGCATCTAAAAAACATCTTTGATAGTGGCGAGCTTAACGAACAAGTGGTTAGTTCCATTTTGGAACTAACCACTCAGCACGGTGCTATTAAAGGAAAAAAACAAAAAAACTCGGTTAAATATTATAATCTTGATGCAATAATTGCCGTGGGATACAGAGTAAATTCAAATAGAGCAACTCAGTTTAGAATATGGGCAACGAAAGTGCTGAAAGAGTTTATTATTAAAGGCTACACAATGGATGTGGAAAGATTAAAAAATCCACAACCCATTTTTGGACAAGATTATTTTGGAAGATGCCGGGAAAGTTACTGCCGAAATAGCAAAATCTTTTGCAGAAAACGAGTTTGAAAAGTATAAACCAATCCAAGATAAACTTTTTGAAAGTGATTTTGATAAAGAAATAAAACATTTGTTAAGAGGTAACTAATAATTTTTTACTTTTATCTGTAAAAGAGTTAATAAAGTAATAAGGAAGAGACTGAAAGAATGACCGGAGAGGAATCACTAAAACAAAGTATTTTAAAGAAGGCTTTTGAGGTGAAATTGCTAAATTATGAATAACGAAGTATTAAAAACATCAGCCGAAAGGACATCAAAATAATGGAAAATAAAATAATCCTCTACAAAAATGACCAGGGTAATATCTCAATTAATGTGACATATAGCAACGAAAGCTTTTGGCTTTCTCAAAAAGCAATAGCTGATTTATTTGGAGTAGAAATTCCTGCTATTAGCAAACATCTTAAAAATATTTTTGATAGTGGTGAATTGATTGAATCCTCAACTGTTTCCAAAATGGAAACAGTTGAGGATAAAGGTTTTCGTGCTAACGGCTGGCGGAGGGAGAGAGATTCGAACTCTCGCGGCGGCATAACCACCCTACAGGTTTAGCAAACCCGCCCCTTCAGCCTCTTGGGTATCCCTCCGCATTGGCGCAAGAGAATAATATCCTAAAAAAAATAATTAGGCAACAAAACAAATGCTTTATTAACTAGCGACTTTATGCGAAAATTTTCATACGAGCTAATATTAGAAATAAGACACCATTAAATAAATGTCAATGATCGAAAAATAAGGAGTTATTGTGAAATTATGTGTGATAGGAACAGGGTATGTTGGGCTGGTTGCTGGAACATGTTTTGCTGACAGCGGCAATCTAGTAACGTGCGTAGATATTAATAGCAACAAAATTAATCAGCTAAATCGCGGTGAAGTGCCGATTTTCGAACCTGGGCTTGATCAACTCATTCAACGTAATGTTCGAGAAAATCGTCTCAGCTTTACTACAGACTTTAGCTATGCAATCGAAAATTCGGATGTAGCATTTATTGCAGTGGGAACGCCACCTAATGAAGATGGATCTGCAGATTTAAAACATGTGCTTGCTGTAGCCAAACACATTGGGCAAGCCATGACCCATAACATGATTGTTGTAAATAAATCTACGGTTCCTGTAGGAACAGCAGATAAAGTCAGTGAAGCAGTACAAAAGGAACTCACTGTCCGTAAAGTAACGCATTCCATATCTGTTATTAGTAATCCCGAATTTTTAAAAGAAGGCACTGCAATTGATGATTTTATGAAACCAGATCGAATTATTATTGGCGGCTCAAACAATCACGCTTTAGAAATTATGAATCAATTATATGCCCCATTTTTACGCACAGATAACCGCTTATTTACAATGGATAATCGCAGTGCAGAAATGACAAAATATGCTGCAAATTCATATTTAGCAACACGAATCTCGTTTATGAACGAATTAGCTAATTTATGCGAAAAAATGGGTGCAGATGTCGATTGCGTACGAAAAGGAATGGGCTCAGATCAACGTATTGGCAATCGCTTTTTATTTCCAGGTGTTGGCTATGGTGGCTCGTGCTTTCCAAAAGACGTCAAAGCCTTAGTCAGTATGGCGCGTGAGCAACAACTCCCTTTTCGTATTTTGGAATCAGTTGAAGCAGCCAATGCACATCAAAAGCAAGTACTAATGGAAAAAATTCAACAGCATTATCAACAAGCTGATCTGTCTACCAAACATTTTTGCATATGGGGATTAGCCTTTAAACCCAAAACAGATGATATTCGCGAAGCACCGTCCTTAACCATTATTAATGCCTTATTAGCAGCAGGTGCAAGCATCACAGTTTATGATCCTGAAGCCATGCAAAACATTAACGAACTTTACGGAAAAAAATTATTATATGCAAAAACAAATATGGACGCTTTAACTGGGTGCAATGCATTAATTATTCTGACAGAATGGAATGAATTTCGCAATCCAGACTTTAGCCAACTAAACCAAAAGCTCTTAGATAAAGTCATTTTTGATGGTCGCAACATTTTTGACCCTCGAATTGTTAAAAATGAAGGGTTGCGGTACTATTCTATTGGACGATGAAAGGCAAAACTATGTATATTAAACTAACATTTTTTACACTATTACTGTTCTCGTTCATGCTTTCATTTGGAAGCATTTCCTCAGAATTATCTATGGAATTGCAGCGTAATGAATATTTAATTAAGCTGCGACCTCAGGATGCAGGTGCGCATTTTTTGCTAGCTATGTCTTATGCTTATTGCGGATATGTGGAAGAAGGCTTTAATGAGCTAAAGGAAGTTAGTCGCTTGGATAGCGATTTCGCAAAAAAAGCCATTGAGAAATACGAAAAAAAAATTCAAGTAGACCCTATGAATTGGCGTAATTATTTTTATGTAGCATTTGCAAATTATTTTTTAGAAAAAAAAGATATTTCAATTGAATTATTTAAAAAAGTTGCAGAACTAAAAGGACCGGACCCTATTTCAGCTTGGGCATATGGATACATTTCAGTTATTTATGCAGATCGGAAAGAATGGGAAAAATCAATTGAAATTCTTACTACAGCAATCAAATGGGAACCAGATGGAACCTATTTATATTTGGCAATGGGATATGCGCAAAAAGAAGGTGGACACACCTTAGAAGCTGTAAAATATTTGATTAAAGGCGCAAGCATGAAAGCAAAAAATGTTATTGCAGATGATCGACAAAAAGAACGCTCCTAAGGAGAAACACAACTGATAATTCAAACAATTGGAAGAGTTTTACTTGCATTCATCATATGGTTTGGAATTTCAGCACTTCTATATCTTTCCTATATTAGTTCACATCAAAAAAGTCATTATGTATCCAGTACACTCCGCGCTGATTTTATTATGTACTCCAGCGAAATCGATCATTACATTTTAGATAAACTTGATTATAAAATATTTTCTCAAAAAGCAGAAATTTTTGCTTCACAAGCCAAAATTCAATTTTATACCTGTCACATTATGCTATATAATAATGAACATAAACTTGTTTTGGACATGCTTGCACCCAATGCAAGTTTTGATCGTTCATTATTAGTAATCAAACAAGGGCACGGTATGATACAATCAAGTCCAACCATGAATGTATCTGCTAATGAAATTATTTATGACATTAAAAGCCGTATTATCACTGCACGTGAACAAGTGGAATTATTTACATCAGAATATTCGCTTCGAGCACCGGAAATTATTGTAGATCAAGTACAACAGAAAATTTTTATGAAACGCCGAGGAACTATTATTTTATGAAACCAATCAAACTCGTTTTTTTAATGTTTTTATTTATTACAGCTTTAACATGGGCTGCAGATGACAAATTAACAGTCAATGCTGATTATTTAGAAGTTGATGTTCAAACTAACATGGTAAATGGCAATGGCAATATTCAAATTCGAAAGAACAAGCTACTTATTACTGGAGATAAAACAATATATGATCAAAAACGTCGTATTGTCAAAGTATACAATCATGTTATTCTTCATTATGACAATGTAGTTATGACGTGCGAAGATTTGACATTTGATGATACAACTAACACGATTACAGCAATCACAAATGTAACCATGACGTATGATGACATGATAATTAAAACAACTCGGGCTATTTATCAAATTGAGGCAGGTACTGTACAATTATTTGGAAATACCAAAGTTACGAGTCAGGGGAACAAAATTGAAGGGGAAAACTTTATTGTTAACTTAAAAACAAAAAAAATTAAAAGCTTAAGTAAAACTTACGTAACAGTTGACAATAAAAAATCCACTACAACAGGAGCAAAATATGCAAACTGAAAACCAAACAAAAAACTCCACAGAAATTAACAAAACAATAATGTATGAATGCATCATCATTGGCGGCGGCCCTGCAGGCATCTCAGCTGCAATTAAATGTCATCAACTAAATTTACGCGTATTACTACTAGAAAAAACACTTTTAGGTGGCAATATTATCAACATTGAATTAATTACGGATTTTGTTGGCTTTCCAGGCGGAGTTTCAGGCATGGATTTAACCCAACGACTTTCTCAGCAATTCAAAGAAAACGATATTCCTTTTCGATATGAAGATGTCACAAAAATAATTCCTCACGAAGGACATTTAGATGTTATCACAGAAAATCATACTTACCATAGCAAAACGATTATTGCGGCTTCTGGAACACAATATCGAGAATTAGGCGTTACAGGTGAAAAGAATTTCTTTGGCCGAGGAGTTTCGTATTGCGCACCTTGTGATGCAATATACTATAAAGACAAAGAAGTTCTAGTAGTTGGCAATAATGAGCGCGCTGCCAAAAGTGCGCTGTATTTGACAAATACCTGCAAAAAAGTATCATTATTTACGATTAAGCCCCACTTTAATATTACAGAAGATATTCACATCAAGCTTCTAAATAATCCCCGCATCGAAATGCTCAAAAATTACCGTATTGATGAAATTCGCGGGCATAACTGCATTGAAGATTTTATAATCACGAACATGGATACTCGTGAATCACGAACTTATCCAGGAGAAGCACTATTCATTTATGTTGGCATGGTTCCCATGAATAATTATTTTGATGAAAAACTGCTAACAAATAGCAAAGGCTATTTATCCTATAACAAAGAATTAAGCAGCAATCTTCCTGGAATTTTTGTTGCAGGCGACATCAAAGATCATCCTGTTAAAAAAGTAGCAATCGCAGTTGCAGACGGTATTGTTGCTGCTACTTCTGTATATCAATACGTGTATTTCCACTAACACGTTATGAAGATTGCTTTAGTCGGATATTTTGGATATAACAATCTAGGCGATGAAGCCATTTTACAAAGCACAATTCAACAAATTCGCATGGGGTTTCCGTCTGCAGAAATGATTGTACTTTCTGCAACTCCTGAAGCTGTGACGACATTATATGGAGTTCAAGCACACCAACGTCAGCAATGGGCCTCCATTATTGCAGCTATCGAATTTTCAGATATCCTACTTTTCCCAGGAGGATCACTATTTCAAGACAACACTAGTTTTGGATCATTATTATACTATTTAGCACATATTATTCTAGCAATGTGGTATAGTAAACGGATTATTTTATATAGTCAGGGATTCAGTCAGTTTCGATTTCCATGGTCAAAATGGCTATTCAAAAGCATCATATTTTTTGCAGATCGAATTAGTGTCAGAGATCAAGCCAGTTTTGATTATTTAAAGAAAATCCGGTTACGAAAACCCATTACCATTGTACGTGATAGTGCGTTAAACCTCATTCCGCTAAAAACAAATTCTCAGTATTCTCACTGTATTGGTCTAAATTTACGTTCACTAACCTACCAAGGATTTGTTCTACCTATTTACGAAATTACAGCTGCATTAACTACACTACTAAAGGACTATAACGTTCGCTGTTTATTCTTAGCTTTTTCACCTGAGGATCGTGAAATTGGGATTCAATTACAAAAACTAGTTGGCGCTGATTCGCTAGCAATCGCGCCTAATGTTGACAGACCATCAGATATGCTAAGCGTCATAGATCAACTAGATGGTGTCATTGGCATGCGACTTCATTGCCTAATATTTGCAACAACCTGCGAAGTTCCATTTATTGGCATTACTTATGACCCCAAAGTCCGTGGGTTTGCACAAGATATGAAACAGCCCTGTTTAGAACTTAACCAATTAACAAAATCGATGCTTATTAAAGCTATTCACGAAATGGTAATCGATCGATCATCCCAAATTTCACTGTTAAAATCTTCAACAAAAGCAGCATATGAACGCGCTATTTCAAACGAATTAAAGGAGATTCTAACTTATGAAACTCGCAGGCTTTGACTTATTTGATGGAACTATGGACGAATTACAAAAGCAACTGCATAATGCAATAGAAACCAAGCGCAATTGCTTTGTCATTACCCCCAATCCCGAAATTCTAGGATACGCACTCACCCATTCTGAATTTCACCGTATTATTGAATCCGCAGATATTCGAATTCCAGATGGATCGTCAATTCTCTGGTTAAGCAGATTGCTACGCATTCCTATTACTCAACGATTAACTGGAATTGATACGGCAACGACCTTATTAGCTGCTCCTTTTTCGAAAAAAGTTTTTCTGCTTGGCGCTTCACCCAATTCAGTTCAGCAAGCTGTCGAAACATTAAGGAAAAACTATCCATTTGTATCTGTAGTCGGATATCATAATGGCTATTTTAAGAATGATCAAATCAAAACAATCATCCAACAAATTAATGATAGTCATGCAGAAATATTGTTCATTGGCATGGGTGCCCCTTACCAAGAACAGTTTGTCAGCCAAAATTTATCACGCCTTACGCCCTATGTTAAGCTCTGTATTGGTGGAACCTTTGATGTATGGGCAGGGTCGATTAAACGCTCGCCAGTATGGATGCAAAGCATAGGTTTGGAATGGCTATTTCGCTTATACAAAGATCCCAAACGATGGAAACGAATCCTCAAAATTCCAGTTCATTTATATCGTATTGGGAAAAAGGAGCTAACATCTCAATGATTAAACATATTGGTAATCTAAAAAAAATCATGGCAACGCCCTCCCCCAGCGGCCATGAAGAAACACTTCAAGCCTTACTTCACACAATTTATAAAAATAAAGACATCACTCACAATCATGACAAAATGGGCAATCATTATTATCAATTAACAACATATTCAGCAACAACTCCTCGCGTGATGATGGCTGCTCATAGTGATGAAATTGGATTAATGATTACGTATATTGATGATCGTGGCTTTCTCTATTTTGATCCCATTGGTGGACTAGACATTGCACTATTATCTGGACAACAAGTTTCGATTTTAACAAACCATAAAAAGAAAATAAATGGAGTAATTGGTAAAAAAGCAATTCATCATATAGCACCCAAAGATCACGATAAAATAGGCGAAAAAGAAGAATATTTTATTGATATAGGGGAAAGTAACGTCAAAAAAATTAAAAGCAAAATTTCAATTGGCGATGTATGCGTTATCAACACAAAGCTTATAGCTCTAAACAAGCAAACATTAGTTGGCCGTGGATTTGACGACAAAATTGGCATTTTTGTTATGTTTGAAGTTTTACGAAAAATCAATGCAAAAAAAACTCGAATTAATTTAACAGCTGTTAGTACTGTTCAGGAAGAATTAGGCCTTCGCGGAGGAAAAGTAGGCGCATACAATGTAAATCCTGACATTGCATTAGTTATTGACGTAGGATTTGCAACAGATTTTCCTGGTAATGACAAACGAAAAGCCGGTGAATTCTATTTAGGGAAAGGCCCTATTATTAATGTAGGCCCCAACATGGACAAATTACTGACGCTACGTTTAGAAAAAATTGCGAAAAAAAACAACATTCCTTATCAACTACGCGCACTAGCCAAAGGATCAGGCACAGATGCCAATGTTATCCAAACCAATGGCAAAGGAACTACGACACTATTACTGAGTATTCCCTTACGATATATGCATTCTCCAATCGAAATGGTTAATGTACGCGACATCAAACAATCCATACACCTACTCACCCTGTTTATCAAGGATTTAGCGAAACAAACAAAAGGCAAATAGAAAAAATGATTGGAACAGACATTATCGAAATTCATCGCATTCGTCATCTTATAGAGCAATACAACAATACGTTTTTGGATAAAATTTTTACACCTGATGAACAAGCTTATTGCAATGACGCCAATCTGCAAAAATATGCACGCTATGCTGCTCGGTTTGCAGCAAAAGAAGCAGTAGCCAAAGCTTTATCTACGGGTATTCGTGGGTTTTGGTTTACAGATATCGAAATCATCAACCAAGCATCTGGAAAACCCACAGTGCAACTAAAAGGACGCGCATTAACCATTGCTAACATGGCAAACATATTGTCTATTGAAATTTCGCTATCTCATTGCAAAGAATATGCAATTGCTGTTGCCGTAGCAACCACTACGCATTAAATAACATTTAATCCGTTATTTACGTCGAATTTCTTGTAGGCGTCTATCTAACTAAGGGACTTCTAGTAATTATTTGAATTTTTTAAGTAATTTTTCTAATGTTTCTAATCTCAATTTTAGTAATTTATTTTCGTATATTAACGCCTGGATTTGTTGATCATTTTTCGTTTTTAGCTCCTTAATGGCATTTACCAATACTGGAGTCAAACGATCATATGCCAAGCCAAAACTGCCGTCTGTCCCTTCAATAATCTCAGGAATAACAGGCTTTACATCCTGCGCTATGAACCCTAATTGCACTTTGTTTTGTTTGTCTTCTTTATGGATAAACGTCACAGGCTGTAACTGCATCACTTCCTTTAAACCATAACGGATCAAAGGCTTTATGTCTCGCTTATACGCCCGATCCGATCCAGCAACCCAGGCACCGGTTCCATCGCAATAAGCACCCCCAGCAAGCGTTAAAAGATGTCCAGGAGACGTTGTTCCAATACCAATGTAGCCATATGCCGCAATTCGCATTCGCTCTGCGGCTCCTGCACCGAAAATCAATGGAGCTGTTGATGACTGAGTGCCGATTAGTAATCCATAACTAGCATCAGCAGCACCACTTGTATTATCCATGATTACACTAGTCTTAGCGACATTGACTCCAAGAAAAGTACCAGTGAAAGACGGTGCATACTGTATAAGTGAAATAGCTCGTAAACTTTGCGACGATCCACCAACAATGTCAATACGTCCGCACGAAGCTATCCCATCCATCGTATTGGTGACAGAAACCATGGTTTCATTATTTTGATTCTTAGCAACATGCAACAAGCTCGAAGGCAATGTTGTGCCAATGCCAACGTTACCGCTAAAATCAGCATTCCCTGCTACAGATAATTTATTTGTCGGACTCGTGGTCCCAATCCCAACATTGCCACTAACATAATCGATTACCATCTTGGGAACGATCCCTTGATTAGGCCCATACCCTTGACCAATATAGAGTTTATTGCCATCTGCATCATTGTTCCCAAAATACCAATTCCCAGTTCCCGCTGCATTATAAACTTCAAAGCCAGCTTGATATCCATATACTCTGACTGATCCATTTCCAGCACTTGTTAATCCATTATTGATATCTAATTTCCTAGCCGGCCCTATCGTACCAATGCCAACATTGCCAGCGAAATATCCTGTTCCTTCGTAACCAACAGTAAAAACCTCTTGTCCAGTATAACTGCCCCCATTTTGCTTTACGGAAATAGCTCTGTATTCACCTGAACCTAAACTGGCTAAATTCCCCCAAATACCCAATGCTGTTAAACCTGCTGTTCCCGACTGATTATTTTGTACGTAAATATACGTCCCATATTCAGCCCCTGAAATAGCTGCGGCCGTTGTGTGAACATCCAACTTTGCCACAGGTGCAATTGTCCCAATACCAACATTTCCATTCCGAACAATCACATTCCCGTTCGGACTAATAACAACAGCGCCAGTAGCATTAATGGTTAGCGCACCACTGGAACTGACCGAAAAGTCAACGTAGTTGTTCACATCATACGCTAATCGCAAGGGTGACTTGTTTTGCGTGCGAATTTCCAGTTTAACGCCAGTCGAATACGCTGGAAGACGTTCAATTGCATCTTGAAACAGAAACGTACCATTAGTTGAAATCATTTGTTGGAACATCGCACTATTTTGAAACGTGTAAATTGGCCCAGCGAGCGCAGACGAATCAATACGACACCCTTGGCACAGCTCAGATCCCCAAGGGAACGCTAGGGTCGTGAGAAGAAAAAGAAGAACGATAAAAATTAGCTTAGATCGTTTGATTAAAAATCCTCCATATTTAGAATCGACAGTACGAGAGACCAATCGGCAGCTGTTACTCTATAGAAACAAAAATACGAATGAATTCAAAAAAACCATTAGGGCTATCATGTTTCATTTAACGGAGTATCTATAGCATAAAGCCCTAGCATATCGCGAGCTTTCTCAGAAGAAACTCCATTTTTCACTAATTTTTGATAAGCTGCAATTAAACCTTCTTGTCGACCTTTTTCAAGACCTTCTGCAATGCCTTCGATTTTGCCTTCGATTTTGCCTTCGATCTTGCCTTTTTCAATACCTTTTAAAACACCATCACTAAAAGACGTATCAACAATATTATTAATATCACGATAATATTTTAAACTATTTTCATAGCGTTGACGTTCTTCTCGTGTTAACTGTTCAATTTCTGCAGAGCGAAACATTTTTTCAAAAATTTTTTCTTTTAATTTTTCAGGACGATGATCGAGTTTTGATAGATTTTTAAGTATGTACATCCATTTGTCAAAATGCGTGATGAGTTGATCTTCTGTTTTATTAAATTTTGGCATTTCCAAATAAATAAACGTTAATTTGTCGTAAAATACTTTTTTCCGTTTGGTTTCCATGAGCTTAACTTCATGGTGAAAATAATCTGGGCTATCTTTATCTTCAGCAAATACAAAATCCAGTATTCCAATCGTATATACAGCTTTCAGTTCAAAATCCCAATTTCCTTGTTGCGCTTGTTCTTGTATTGGGAATGTTGAATAAAAAATACTACGGTCTTTAAAAAAGTTTTGCTTTGCTTTTTGCAATTCAACAATAAACTTTTCACCGTGTTCATTTTCGCAATATA
>CAYUBI010000070.1:0-12658 GCA_964443005.1 uncultured Candidatus Marinamargulisbacteria bacterium | reverse complement strand
TTATTAAGAACGGTAATGTGGGGATTGGGACAACGAGTCCGGTGGGGAAGCTAAACGTAGCTGGATCTTTGTATGTTGGCGATGAAAGTGGTGTTGCGCTTTCTAGGATAACAGCTGGAGGTTCTGGCGGGGATTATGGTTCAATTGGTTACGGATATAAGAATACCACAACAACAGGTGTTTATAATTATTTGAGTAGTGATTATGCATCGCGGTTCTATTTTGATCGCGGTGGCTTTACATTTAAAACCGCTCCCAATGGCGGAACGGTCGGAAATCCAATAACGTTTACGGATGCCATGACAATTTTACAAAATGGTAATGTGGGGATTGGGACCACGAGTCCTGCTTACAAGCTTGATGTGGCGGGTCCAGTTAATGCATCAACGTTACTTGTTAATGGAGTTGTTGTTAATACTCTTTCGTACGCTGGAGGAAACGTTAGCGTTGGAACGTTGGGTATATTAACAACATCAGGAAGGTCTGATGATGCTTTTCAAGTAAATGCAGATTCAGCAGTTTCATCAGGGAAAAGAGATTTTTCAATGTCAAGTTATCAAAATACTAGTTATTCTCCTCAGTTTTCAATTTTTAAAGCAAGAGGGACATATGCAAATCCATTAATTATAAATGCTTCCGATGAAATAGGTCTTATATCTTTTCGGGCATTTGATGGAACTGACTTTTATCAAACTACAAAAATAGATTCATTTATTGACGGGTCGCCAGGAGTCGGGAGTTTGCCTACTAGTTTGGTGTTTTGGACAACACCTGGTGGGTCTACTACTTCAATTCAAAGAATGCGCATTAATAATGCTGGCAACGTTGGTATTGGCACTGCGTCGCCGGCTTATAGGCTTGATGTTGCTGGAGACATAAATTCCAGTACTTATGTAAGAGCGGCCGGAGTCGCTTTAAGTAGTGATAAACGATTCAAAAAAAATATAAAAACGCTGGACGATTCGCTCAATAAGGTTATGCAGCTCAGGGGCGTAAATTATGAATGGCGAATAAATGAATTTCCGGCCCGTCAATTTGAGGAAGGGGATCAAATAGGCGTTATTGCTCAAGAAGTAGAGAAGATATATCCACAACTAGTAAAAGAAGGCAACGACGGGTTTAAGGCCGTTGCTTACGATAAATTTTCTGGTATTCTTATCGAAGCAGTTAAAGAACTTAAGGCGCAAAAGGATACTGATATTACCGCGCTTAAAGTTGAAAAAGATTCAGAAATTAAGGCACTAAAAGCTGCGTATGACGCGAAGCTAAAAACCTTAGAAAAAGAAATAACAGAGATTAAGCGGTTATTAGCTAAATAGGCTTTTTAAATGACTCTTTGATGCAGGATGGAAAGCTTAAAAAAGATCACTTTTTGGATATCGGAAACTCCGATTGTAGATTGATTGGAAAAACGAAGAAGTACCTAAAAGCGTAACCATAAAGTGTCACCACCATGATATGAATCGATACACTTTATTAATCCCTTCAATTATTAGGCACTGTCGACGTGCTGTTGCTGCTACAAGACTATTAATTGACAATATGGGGTCAATGCTACAAAATATAGTTATAGGTATTCGTTTGGATGAGATAATCATTGTGATCCGTACTCGCAATTGAAAATATATAATAGTTGAAAGGATCGAATAATGTCAGCGAATTTAGATATTGATTCATTAGTAGCAGGACTTCATGAAGCAAAGCAATCGGGTGAAGGAAAAGAAAATGTTGTTGAGGCAGCGCCCTCTGGTATTATTTTCTTAACTAAATTAGAGCTAAAACGAGGCATGATTTGTCAGATTCAAAACCTCGTAACAAATCTTCCATCAGCAGAAAATCCCTTGAAAATTAAATTACCAGGAAATTGTACGTATTTTGATTATCGACCGGATCGTAGCGTTATTATTACTGATTATGAGCAAAATGTGCGATTTAAAATTGGAGATAATGGGCTGGAACATATTGTAGTTATTCCTGCTGGAGTTATGGGCGATAATATTGGGAATGAACCGGTTTAACTGAAATGACGGATCCTTCACGTGAGTTGAGGGGGACAGTTCATAATATAGTTTATCAAAACGCAGAAAATGGTTATACAGTTATGCGTACAACTCAAAGTGAAACATTATGTGGAATGTTGGTGGATACTCAGGTTAATTTGGATGGTGCGCAGTTTGTTGCAAAAGGTTCGTGGCAGCATACTAAAAAATTTGGCATGCAGTTTCAGTTTGACGAATTTGCTGTTAATGAAAGCAAGCTGTTTTATTTTTTATGTCGCATTGTCAAAGGCATTGGGAAAAAATTAGCTAAAGAGCTGCTAGCACGTTATGGTGAAGAACAGCTCGAAATCATTCTTGAAAAAAATCCCCAAGAGCTTGTTTCAAATAAAGGTATCAAGCAAAAAAAGCTAAAAATGATTCTGAATTCATGGAATCAATTTCGATGTTTAAAAGAAATTGCTGATGTTTTAATTCCTTATGGTGCTTCTCAAGCTATTGTTAATCGTATTTATCGTCATTTTCAGGGTGACAGTACGATTTCATCTAAAATTAAAGAAAACCCGTATTTGTTAACAGAGGTCAAGGGTATTGGGTTTAAAACTGCAGATAAAATTGCTCGACGTATGGGTATTGCTTGGGACAGCCCGTTTCGTATTATCGCTTGCATTGAATATGTTATTTTGGGTTATACGTATGATGAAGGTAATAGTTGTATGTTGAAAACTGAGATTTATCAACGTCTGGTAGTTGAATTGACAGATGAAGCAGAACCAGAGTCAACAGGGTTGGTTACAAATGGGCAAATTGATGATTTATTGCGTACAATGGAGTCTCAGCGCAAAATTGTGTTTTTGCCAGAAGATAAATTAACAACGTCTTTTTTATTTATGGCTGAAAAAACGATTTTAGACGTGATGACTGTTAAAACTCAGCTTCGATCATTGCCAATTGTTCCAAATATTGAACAATATATTTCCGAACAGGAAATGTTGATGGCTATTGTTTTGAGTCCTGAGCAAAAATCAATGATTCGGTTAGTTGATGAAGGTTATCATGCGCTAATTTTGTGTGGCTATGCAGGAACAGGCAAATCTACGATTAGTCGTGCAATTTTAAATTTATTAACGCAACGCTATGCCCGAGAAACGATTATGTGTTGCGCACTCAGCGGCATTGCTTCAGATCGCATTCGTAAAACAAGTGGTTTTTCTGCATCTACCATTCAGAGTTTGCTCATGCAAGCTGAAAAAAGTGGAAATTTGCTCCCGTACAAGGTTCTTTTGGTAGATGAGTCATCAATGGTTAATAGCGAGTTGTTATATAAGTTGCTGGTTGCGATTCCTTCGGATACGCTATTTATTTTGGTAGGTGATCCTGCACAACTGGCGCCCATTGGGGCAGGTAATCCTTTTCATGATTTATTACACAAGAAAATTGTTCCTTTTGTTGAATTAACAAAAATATACCGACAATCCGAAGATAAGGTAATTACATTATTTGCTAATGATATTCGGGAAGCGCGTGTTCCAGAGGGTTACTTACGAAATGATTTTCAGGATTTTCATTTTGAAGATCAATCGATTCCTAATTATTATGCTTTGAAAAATACGTTAAAAGATTATGAACTAAAAGAATTACGAGATAACAATGGAAAAAAAATTTTACAGTATATTTTAGCTCAGGCAACTGTTTACAAAACTCAGCTTTCTTTATTTCTAAAACAAAAAAATATTCGGCAATTAATCACTTATTTCCAAGTGATTACACCTATTAAAAGTGGTGTTTTAGGTGCAGAAAATCTTAATTTAGAATTGCAATCAATTTTAAATGCGCAGGTTAATCCCATTGATAAGCTGGACCTTGGTTTTATTAAATTTAATCTTTTTGATAAGGTGATTCATATTCAGAATCAGGATATGGATTGTTATGCAGTTAAGGATTTTAAAAGTGAAAATAAAGAAAATAGTGTTCAACGCAAACGTGTGTTTAATGGAATGGTCGGGCTTCTTTTTCAAATAAATACTCACGAAGATCTTTTATTTGTTTTTTATCCCAATGATGAGTTGGTTGTAGAGTACACATTTGATGAAGCACGAGATTTATTGCGGTTAGCTTATGCTTTAACTATTCATAAAACGCAAGGAAGTGAATACCAACATGTGCTGATTCCTATGACGTTTTCGCACTTTATGATGTTAAATAACAAATTATTATATACAGCAGTTACGCGTGCAAAAGACAAATGTATTTTGGTGGGTGAAAAAGCTGCTTTTCAAAGCGCGTGCAAACGCAAAGACGTAACTGTTCGTGATACAGTGATGCGGCTGATTTAGATTAGTGCTGACATATTATAAATAATAAATGTATTGAAATGTTTAGATTTTCCGTTGGGTGGCATACCTTAACTGTGGGGAAAATGGGAGCCGAAGAGATAAAAAAAGCGATCATCATGGATCGCTTTTTTTATATTCATTTCTGACTTGCGTTTTTTGCCTCTAAAATCATATAATAAAGTATGCAAAAGATTCCGATTGGCATTTCTGATTTCAAAGAACTAAGAGAAAGCAACTTTTTTTACATTGATAAAAGTTTATTTATTAAAGAAACCATTGATATATCTGCCAAGATTATCCTAATTACACGTCCGCGTCGGTTTGGAAAAACCTTAAATCTTTCCACTCTACGCTATTATTTTGAAAAAACTGTTATTTCTAATGTCTCTCTTTTTAAAGGGCTTGCTATCTTAAATCAAGGCGAAGAATATACTCAAAAGCAGGGAAGTTACCCCGTTATTTTTTTGACATTTAAAGATGTAAAGGAACGAACGTGGCAAGATTGTTTATGCAAGCTACACGAAATTATTCAAGCAGAATATCTTAGGCATGATTATGTGTTAGTTGGAGATTGCTTGAAACCTCAAGAGAAATTGTATTTTGAAGCCATCATTAACTTAGCTGGCTCGCAGTCAGATTATGAAAACAGCCTTAAGAATCTGACACAGTATCTGCAACGCTTTCATCAGAAAAAAGTTGTTTTGCTGATTGATGAATACGATACTCCCATTCAAGCTGGATATTTGAATGATTATTATGAAGATAATATTTGTTTTATTCGTAATCTGTTGAGTGCAGCACTCAAGGATAATGCTTCTGTAGAAAAAGGTGTGTTGACCGGTATCCTACGCGTAGCAAAAGAATCAATTTTTTCTGGTTTGAATAACTTGGGCGTATATACCATCTTATCTTCAGAGTTTGATGATAAATTTGGTTTAACAGAACCGGAATTACAATTAGCACTGGAGATGTATCAGTTGGTTAATCACCTGCTTGATATGCAAAATTGGTATAACGGATACAAATTTGGCAATACTGTTATTTATAATCCCTGGTCTATCTTGAATTTTATGGATAGTAAAGATAAAAAATTAATTCCGTATTGGGTAAATACTGCGGATAATGCTTTAATTGAAAAGCTTTTAACTGACAATAATCAACTTTTAAAACCTGAAATGGAAGCTTTAATCAGCGGGAAAGTGATTGCTAAAAAAATCGAAGAAACTATTATATATGCTGACGTAGGACAAAAAGATGACGTTATTTGGAGTTTTTTGTTATTTAGTGGTTACTTGAAATTTGTGAATGAATGGACGATTAATAATGGTGAAACTAGGTTTTATGATTTAGCTATACCCAATCGTGAAGTGCGTATGATGTATCGTAATTTTGTTGAGAGATGGTTTGTTGAACGAATTAATAATGAAACTCAGCGGTTTATGTTAAAAGCATTAATCGAAGGTGATATTGAAACATTTGAAACGATTTTCCAGGAAACTATATTAAAGATATTTAGCTATCACGATTTTGGACAGGAAAGCGAAAAAGTATATCATGCTTTTGTGATTGGGCTTTTGGTGTTGCTGTCGGACACGCATGAGTTGCGAAGCAACCGCGAATCAGGATATGGACGTTATGACGTGATGTTAATACCTAAAGATCGAGCAAAGCTAGGGATTATTATTGAGTTTAAAAAAGTGAATATCCGCAAGCATGAAACTATTGAGCAAGCAATTGCCGTAGCTTTTAAGCAAATCGAAGACCAGCAATATGCCAATGAACTGCAAAGTCTAGGTGTTACGCAAATGATGAAGCTGGCCATTGTTTTTGAAGGCAAAGAGGTTAAGGTTGAAAAAATGCTCGTATATAGTTTATGATTGTGCACGTATGCGTGATACTTTAGCTGCTAGTTGAACCAATTTTGATGGATTTTTAATTGAGGAATAAATTGTTGCAAGAGTGGGTTGATCTGCGCGTTGAATAATTGCAAGTTGGATATCTTCTGTTGGTTTTTTGATTGAGAAATAAATTGTAGCAAGCGTAGGTTGATCTGCTTGTTCAATTGCTGCAAGTTGGACAGCTTTTGATGGATTATTGATTGAAGAATAAATAGTTGGAAGATCGTGTATATTGATGCGTTTAATAGCTGAAATTTGGAGTTCTTCGGGCGGATTTTGAATTGATAAAAAAATTTGGGGCAAAATAGATTGATCTGCACGTTGAAAAGCTGCCAAACGTAGAGCTTCTGTAGGGTTTTGAATTGATAAATAAATTTTAGCAAGAGATTTTCCATATGCCTGTTGAATGGCTGCAAGCTGAATAGTTTCTGTAGGATTTTCAATGGATAAATAAATTTCCGTAAGAGTATTGCCATATGCTCGTTGAATAGCTGCGAGCTGAATAGTTTCTGAAGGATTATTGATGCATGAAAAAATTTTGCCAAGAGTTGTTTTATCTGCGCGTTGAATAGCTATATGCTGGATTGTTTCTGTAGGGTTGGTCAGACTATTATAGAAAGTTGGAATAGTGCAACTATCAATTTCACGAATCGCTGCAATGGTTAGTGCATCTGATGGCTTTGATATTTTGTTAAAAATATCATAAAAGAAGTTTATTTTTTTTGTATTTGGAACGTTGGAATGTCCAGTAAAGTCTTTAGAAAAAGCTAAATTAAGAACTCGGTTACTCCAAACTGAAGGTGGAAAACTGTTTAGTATGCCTGGAATAATGTTGGGAATCCAGCCCAGTGTTTTTAATGTAAAATATAAGTGCTTTTCTTGTAATTTGTTATAGATCGATAGTTTGGAAGATTCTGCTACAATTTTTGTTTGCATTATTGTATCCTTGAGAATAATATTTTGAATTCTTACCAATTTATCGTTAAATAGCATAAAAAAATTCACATAATTTTTATTCAATTCTGAATTTTACTGAAAATTGATATGTTAGGGTTTATTTTTATCTAGAATATCTAATTCATCAATTAAAGTTTCCAAAGCTTTGTAGGTTGTTTCATCTGAATCAATTTGACGTTCAATATTCGCGATTTTATTTAAAAGTGTTTTTCGTTTTTTGTTGAATTCGGACAGTGATATTTTGGATGTCGGATTGATTGTTCCGCTCAGTTTATCTTTTTTCGGTTTTTTTGATTCAGGTTCCCAGCCATGTTTATCTAAAAAGTCTTGGTATGTTCCTTCAAACATAAATACGCGGTCTTCGTTAAATACAATTAATCGATTTGCCAAATGATGCAAAAACATTTCACTGTGAGTTACAATGACAACAGCACCACTAAAATCATCTAAAGCTGCAATCATCGAATCGCATGATTCAATATCTAAATGATTGGTGGGTTCGTCTAAGAGTAGCAAGTTAGTTGGAGATAGCAGAATTTTCCCAAGTGATACGCGACTTTTTTCTCCACCCGATAAGATGGATATAGGTTTTAATGCTAGATCACCGCTAAACATCATGGCGCCGCATGTTTTTCTGATTTCGCTGTAAGCTAGTTCAGGGCGTACGCTAGCTAATTCTTTATCAATTGTGAGTGCGGGATTCAGTCGTTCAATGTTAGTTTGTCCAAAATATCCAAGTTGACAGGAAGGGTGTTGGTTGATTATTCCATCTGTGGGTTCTAATTCGTCTGCCAAAAGTCGTAAAAGTGTTGATTTTCCTTTTCCATTTTTACCAATGACGCAAATGCGGTCTTTTTTCCCAATATCAAAGGTTAGATCATTGATTAAGATATGATCTGCTGAATATCCAAAAGTTAGATTGCTTACTGCGATGAGTGTTTGGGAGTGAAAAGGTAACGAGTTGAACCGAAATCCCAGTTCCATAATGCGGCCCAAGGCTTCTTTGTTTCCCATTTTTTCAAGGGACTTGATGCGTGATTGTACTAAGCTTGCACGAGCAGCTTGCGCGCGAAAACGATTAATAAATTCCATAGTTTCATCGCGTTTTTTTTGTTCTTTTTGACGGGTTAGCTCGTATACTTCTTCTTCAACAGCGATTTGTTGAAATAGTTTTGTTGTATCTCCAGCCATTTTTTTGATTAGTTGACGATGAATGATCATGGTATGCGTTGTAACACTGTTCATAAAATCGCGATCATGAGTAATAACGATGAGTTCATTGGGCCAGCGTTGAAGAAATCGCATTAACCATCGAATGGACACAATATCTAAATAATTAGTCGGTTCATCCAAGAGTAAAAGATGCGGTTCACTTAGTAAAACTTTGGCTAGATTCAATCGAACTTGAAATCCACCGGAAAATTCGAGAGGAGATTGATATAATTCATCTTCCGAAAATCCAAGACCTGAAAGAATTTTTTCAGCTTTCCACACTTGATCTTGTTCGCCGGGTTTGAGTCCTAAACAAGCTTCCTCCAAAACTGTAGATTCTTCGAAGTTTAAATGTTGTTTAAGATAGCCAACAGTATAGTTTTTGGGTAAGGCAATTGAACCGTCATCCGGTTGCAGTTCTCCAGTAATAAGCTTGAATAACGAGGTTTTTCCACTTCCGTTGCGTCCAACTAAGCCAAGCCGTTCTCCACTATGGATATTACAACTGACATTTTTCAGTAGATGTTGGGTTCCAAATGATAATGATAAGTTGTTTATTTGTAACATAGCAGAGTTTCTAATTTTACAGTATTTTTTGTGTTTAGGCAAAGAAATTTATGAAAACTCAGAAATTTGTAAGTTTGTGGTTATTAAACCGTTTAGGTGTTTTTATAAGTCTTTGTCATTCCTTGACTAAAAAAGACTGATGAACAATAAGTTTGTTAGTGTGTATGCGATTGTGTATGTGATTGTGATAATCCATCTAAATATTGGCCAAGAACAATTTTTATTAAGGCTGTTCGCGGAACATGTAATCGATGGGCTTTGTTATCTAATCGATTCAGAATGTCAAGACTGAAATCAACATTGACACTCTTTATCGGACAAAATTATTAGCATTCAAGAACTCTGTACTCGTCAAATTTAATAGGGACGTTAGTAGTTACTTCCGCCTGAGTATCGAATTCATATTTGGCTGATTCCTTCTTGAATGTCTGTGATAAGTTCATTCCAATATTGCGTTGAGCCCCATTCAGGAAAAGTAGCTTCAAAGTTATAATCAGAACGTTGTAATGCACACCAAGCTGCAAAATATAAACGCCGCATAATACGAAGTAATGGAATTAACTTTAGGCTATGATGCGGGAAATCTGCAAATACGTCATATCCTTCGCTAAACCAGTTAATTTCACGTTCACATTTGTCCGGAGTGCTGGGTAATAATAGCCATAAATCTTGGATAATAGGGCCAATGCAACAATCATCAAAGTCAATTAAGAATATTCCGTTGTCTGGTCGATGGATTAAATTCCCTAAATGACAATCTCCGTGAATCAACATACGTGGTTCATTTTTAAATAAAGGAATAGCTATTTTTAAAAATAAGCTAGCTTGGTTTTCGAGTGCGCGTTGAAAATCTGGAGATAAATTTGGCTGCGTTAGGAGTAAAGGTAAACTATTTTTTATAATATGCTCAGGTGTTAACTGCTGCCGTTGGGTCAGCTTTAATTTTTCACCTACTTTATGCGTTCGTGCTAATAGTCTTCCGATCAATGTCCATGAGTCGTGGTCTAATTCGTCTAAGACTCTGCCTCCCATTTTGGGAAAGATAGAGAAAAAATATCCATTTTTTTCAAATAACGTTTGATTTTGAATTGTTATAGGTAAAATAACCGTGATTTCTTGATTTGCTAATTCCTGGAGAAACGCATGTTCAGCTAAAATTGCTTCTTTTGTCCATCGCAACGGACGATAGAATTTGACAATGAGTTTTTCTTGATTATCAGTAACAAGTTCAAAAACTCGATTGATGTAGCTGTTTCGTTGCAAAATAAGATTAGTTAATTTTTTGTTGAGAATCTCTTCAATAGTTAGAAAAATAAAGTCATAAGTTAAATTTTTCCAAATGTCTTGCATGGGAAAATTATAGCATGAACAGTCGTAAACGAGATTATTATTGTCATTGATTTTTCCATGCTATTAAAAGACCGTTTACTGTTGTTTGGGTTTGAATTAGCCATGGTTGATCATCTAAATAGGATTTCATAACTGGATTATAGTAGATGATTTTGATTGGGCGTGGGTTTCTTTTGAGGCTCATGCCAATGTTAGTAATCACTGTTTTAAATGTATCATCTGTAAAGGGATTAAAAAAATAGAATACAGTTCCTTCATAAGGGTCGAAATCACTAGCATCTGTTTCAATTATTGCAGAACTTGCATGCAAAACTGGGCAGTTTTTTAGGTTATTTTTGGCAAGAAAAACATGATTTGGCATGATTTCGATGCCAATCACTTTACGTACCATTGTCAATGAACCAACAACTGCAAGCATTCGGCCTAATCCACAGCCAAAATCAACAAATACGTCGTTAGCGGAGAAGGGAATAGCTAAGAGCGTTTTTGCAATTGCAGAATAATCACTCCCAGCATAGCCAACATATCCACCTAATCGAGGACGAATGAGTTTTGATGATAAGCCATTATTGCCTGTTGTGTGAATATTGAAAAATTGTTCCCATAAGGATTCTGAATTAATCGTAAGCATGAGTTGCAGCACGTTCGAATGGGAATTAACTGCTTGTAATAATGGAATAATTTGTTGTACGTATAATTGTTGAAGTGTTTGGTCCAGTGTTTGTCGAAATTTTACTAAATGAGGATGTTTAGTTAATTTAAATTCTTTAGATAGTTGATCAAGAATACTATATAATAGACCTAGATTTCGGATGTTGGTTTTTGAAATTGGAATAGCAGTGTTTTGGAATTGGAACATATGAATCCATGCATTGATGCTTAAAACATCTTGATAGCGTATTAATTTATAGAGTACCCGAATGCCGACTCCGAGAAAAGCAATTTCAGACGCATTTAGTTTTATACGTGCTTTGTCCATTATTTCCTGAAGTATTTTTGTTAAAAATATTCCTTCTAGTGTTGTAGTTGTTCGATCATAATCAGCAATATAGTGTTGACGAAAATGATTAACAGTTTCTTTTTTTTCCATTTGAATGAGCGTGAGAAGTTTAACAATAGTCATGAAATGTTTTTTTAATATAGTTGTCATGCGAATGTCCATACCTATGTCTGGACTTGTCATTTCAAACAGTAATTTTTTGTTATTTCGAAGTTGATTGTCTGGATTTTCGACATAATCATTGAGCGTATAATTTTTTTGCTGATCTTCGAAATAGCGCGTAACTGCATTTAAAAATCGGTTTATCATGCGTAATGTTGGCAGATTTATTTGATTGTTGATATGTGCAATTGATTTTTTTTTCATCAGTTACTATTTTCTCCATTAGCAGATACTTATTACATGTAACATTTTATCCTATGATTAGTTTGCCCACATTTGAATGACTTTAAACTATGAACGTTGGGTTGTTTCCGTTTAGCCGATTTATTAACAAAAATAGGTATCCGCCTTTGGAACATAGATTGAATATAAATAATTTTGACTATATACTAAATAAAAATAAACTGAATTGTAATTAAATATGAGTATGAGTAGGGGTATAAGGAGCTCTATTAATGAAAGATTTGCCAATAGGCATACAAACCTTCCAGGATCTTATACAGGGCAATTTTTTATATATTGATAAAACCGAGTATATTTATCAAATGGTTCGCCCAGCAAAAGGCGTTTATTTCCTTTCTCGTCCGCGCAGATTTGGAAAATCGCTATTACTCTCTACCTTAGACGCAATTTTTAAAGGGAAGAAGGAGCTTTTCAAAGGATTGTGGATTTATGACCAGCCTTTTGAATGGAAAGAATATCCAGTTATTCGAATTGATTTTAGTAAAACTCACTCAACAACAGTGTTTGAATTGAAAAAAAATATTATTCGGCAGTTAGATAGTAATGCTGAAAAATATGGTATTAAATTAAAAGAAAAAGAATATTATGCACGTTTTGAAGAATTGATAACGAAACTGGCCAATATCAACAAAGTTATCGTTTTAATTGACGAATATGATAAACCCATTTTAGATAATATTACGGTTGTTGAAACAGCTAAAGAAATACAAGAAACCTTAAAGGCTTTTTATACAGTTATTAAAGCCTCTGACGAGTATGTGAAATTTATTTTTTTAACAGGCGTTAGTAAATTTAGCAAAGTAGATGTGTTTTCAGGACTTAATAATTTAAATGATATTACAATGGATGCAAATTATTCTCAGTTGTTGGGATATACACAGGAGGAACTCGAGAGTAATTTTGCGGATAGGATCATCGAATTAGCAAAAAAACAGG
>CAYUBI010000069.1:2892-12846 GCA_964443005.1 uncultured Candidatus Marinamargulisbacteria bacterium | reverse complement strand
GTTCAAAGCACTGACAGCTGCCCCAGCATTCGTTGCGTAATTCGCTGTTGCTGCAGTCAGGGAAGTAGCTACATTCAATACTGATTCGACTCTGTTGTTTAATAAACCAGCGTTCGTTGCATAATTCGCTGTTGTTGCTAATAAGGCACTTATAGCTGCATCAGCGTTCATTGCATAATTCGCTGTTAACGCAGTTAACGCAGTCAGAGCATTACTAATCGTGCCATTTGCTGTTAAATATTGGCTATCATTTGTAAATTGCGACACTGCTATTGGTCTGCCACTTACTCCAGTCCATACGACTGCATTAGCTGTTAATGCAATGCTAGCTGTTGTTGCGTTCAAAGCACTGACAGCTGCCCCAGCATTCGTTGCGTAATTTGCTGTTAAGGCTATACTAACAGAGGTTATTTGCCCAGCAGTCACAAACGCAGGTGCATTTCTGACTCCAGTCCAATTTATAACCGATGCAGTTGTTGATACTGCTGCAAAATTTGCAGTGGTTGCTAATCCAGCATAACCTGCAGAAATTGCATAATTCGCAGTTGTTGCCATTAAACTAGTTACAGCTGAACCAGCTAAAATCGTGTAATTCGCTGTTAACGCAGTTAAAGCAGATAGTGCATTACTAATCGTTCCATTTGCTGTTAAATATTGGCTATCATTGCTAAACTGCGATACTGCGGTTGGCCGGCCTATCACTCCAGTCCATTGTACGGCATTGGCTGTTAGTGCGATATTAGCTGTTAAAGCACTTGTAGCAACTGCTGCATTCATTGCATAATTTGCAGTTAATGCAAAGAGAGCAGCGTTAATTGTTCCATTGACCGTTAAATATCGGCTATCATTGCTAAACTGACTAATTGTAATATTAGTCAATCGACTAGCAGTTTCTGCAAAAACAGCATAATTTGCTGTTTGAGCTAAACCTGCTGCTACAGCAGTTTCTGCTCGAATAATCGTCATGCCTGCAGTCACGATGTCTGGCCGATTAATAATACCGCTCCACTCTACGCTATCAGCTTTTTCTGCAAGTACTGACCGCGCTACAGAGGCTATAACCTTTCGTGGAAGTAAAATTTCACCATCAATTTTTTGTTCAAGATAATAGTTGTTACTAATGGTACGAAAAACAGTTGTATCAATCGGGTTATCCTCAGTACCCAACTGAACCGAATATAATCCATCAGTACACATCACAGATATTGCCGAAGACTCCCACATTAAAAGTCCGCCCAATTGCGCAGTATAAATTCGATACTGCATCATTACACTACGGTTAAGGGGGGTCCCATCTTTTTGACGCAAATACCCATTTTCTATTAAAGTTTGGGCCCATACAGTCGAAAAAATGAAAAAAAAAAGCCACCAACACAGATTCTTATGTAATTTCATATAATCCCCTCCAATAAAAATACACGATAAACAATGATCGCACACGTTCTAAATACAAGCAGGTTACCCTATACATTAAACTATACCACCCTTTTATAATTATTAAACATCTGAAAACGTTAATAGATCGTATTTTATTTTAAAAACACCTATTATGCTATTATTTGGCAAGTTAACATTTAAGCACTGCCTTGCCAAAAACATTTAAGAAAGCTATTATTTAAGTAATTTAATCTGTTTAAAATATACTCAATTTTGTAGGACCTTCGATATGGAATCAAAATACCATCGTGTACTTCTTAAATTTAGCGGTGAAGCTTTTTTAGGCGACCGACAGTATGGTATTGACCCAAAATTCCTGCGTTCAATTGCCCAAGAAGTAAGTGCTGCGATTAAGCTTGGAACAGAAATTGCCATTGTCATTGGTGGTGGCAATATTTTTCGTGGCATGTCAGGTGCTGCAAATGGAATGGATCGCGTTACTGCAGATTATATGGGCATGTTAGCTACAGTTATGAATGCACTGGCACTGCAAGATGCGCTGGAAGCAGTTGGCATGCCTACACGCGTACAAACGTCCTTTGCAATCACACAAGTTGCAGAAACATTTATTCGACGCCGTGCAATTCGTCATTTGGAAAAACATCGCGTTGTTATTTTTGCAGGCGGTACTGGCAACCCGTATTTTACTACTGACACAGCTGCTGTCCTACGAGCTATCGAAATCAATGCAAATATTATTATCAAAGCTACCAAAGTCAACGGCATTTACGATAAAGATCCTATGAAAGAAAGTAATGCAGTCATGTTTGATGAAATTAGTTACATGGATGTATTAAATAAAGAATTAAAGGTCATGGATGCAACAGCCATTAGCTTAGGCAAAGAAAACAAATTACCAATACTTGTTTTTAATATGACAACACCCGGAAATATCGAAAAAGTACTTAAAGGTGAAAAAATTGGCACACTGGTTCACTAATTCTCGCCAGCGCTAAAGGAATGAAGGAAAAACAATATGGAAATTAACGATAAAATGGATAAAACAATTGATACTTTAAAAAAACATTTCTCATCAATCCGAGCTGGACGTGCCAATGGAGAAATGCTATCGCGAATTCGAGTGATGTATTACGGTTCTGAAGTGCCACTTAAACAAATGGCAAGCATCAATGTTGCAGATTCCCGAACACTCATTGTTGTCCCTTTTGACAAAGGTGCTATGGTTGAAATCGAAAAAGCCATTAGCAAAAGTGAACTAGGAATTACACCCATGTCTGATGGCAACAATATTCGATTAACCATTCCCATGATGACTGAAGAACGACGAAAAGACCTAGATCGTCAACTTCGAAAAGATGCAGAAGAAGCACGCGTAGCGCTACGAAACATTCGCAGAGACATACTCGAAAAAAACAAAAAAGAAGAACTCTCAGAAGACGAACAAAAACATAAACAAACCGAAATCCAAAAAATAACTGATTCGTATATTGGAAAAATAGATAACCTCCTTAAAACAAAAATCGACGAAATTATGGAGGTCTAATTCGTGGATCAGCAGCCAAGTGACCCACTTGCACATATAAACGACGTTCGTCACGTCGCAATTATTATGGACGGCAATGGTCGATGGGCAACATTACAAGGTTTGCCACGTCGTGCTGGTCATCAACGGGGAGTCGAATCGCTACGTAATATCATAAAATCCTGCGTTGAATTTGGCGTTCAGGAATTATCAGTCTATGTTTTTTCTGCAGAAAATTGGAATCGCCCCAAAGACGAAGTCACCTTTCTCATGACGTTATTCAAAACTCTGATTCAAAAAGAAGTGAATGAATTGCATCGCCAACATGTCAAAGTGCATTTTGTTGGCAACCTAAGCGCACTATCGCCTCAACTTCAAAAAAAAATTGCTTGGGCACATACATTAACTGAAAAAAATTCTACTCTAATTTTAAATTTATGCGTTAATTATGGTGGCAGACAAGAAATCCTTCAGGCTGTTTCTCGTATTGCCAACGATATTAAAACTGGAACAATCCCCAACAATACGCTTGACGAAGCTACATTTGAACGCTACTTATATCAGCCAGCAATGTCAATGCCAGACTTACTTATCCGAACCGGTGGAGATTTACGCATTAGTAATTTTCTATTATGGCAGATTGCTTACACAGAAATTTTTGTCACAAATACATATTGGCCAGAATTTGGTCGCGAAGAATTCAAACAAGCTTTAGATGCTTTTAGAAAACGAGAACGTCGATTTGGAGGATTAAACGCGTAATGTTACAACGATTTATCACTATATTTATTACAGGCCCCGTTGTTATTTGGATGTTATGGTTTAATATGTCGCCCTATGGAACGCTTCCCACATTTTTACTGGTTGTATTACTTGCAAATGTTAGTTTAGGCGAAATCTATCACATGATTGCTTCTACCTACAAAAAACCATTAGTGATTGTTGGTTTTGTTAGTATTTTAGTTATATTATTATCTGCCTTTTTTTCAGAAACCTCATTTATTTTCAAGCTTCCAGTTATAGCCTTGATTCCAGCTGCTTTAATTATTTTTTCGTTATATGAATTAGCAAAACGAAAAATATATTACCTAGATAATCCTTTTGTCTCGACTTTGCGCGGTATTCTTTATGTAAGTTTACTCTCCTACGTTATTTTACTACGCAATCTACCACGGGGAGGATCCTTTATTTTTTTCCTAGTATTTGCAGTCTGGGCTGGAGACTCTGCTGCGTATTTATATGGTCGCAAATTTGGCAAACACCGGCTTAACGAAGAAATCAGCCCTAAAAAATCTGTAGAAGGCGCAGTAGCTGGATTTGGCGCAACTGTGCTAGCCTCGTTTATTTTAGCTGCAACCTACATTGGATGGATGCATGCTTTTTTTCTGGGCCTTTTAATTGCAATATTTGAACAATTAGGGGATTTATATGAATCCTTATTAAAACGACGATGCAATGTTAAAGACTCTGGAAACATTTTGCCAGGTCACGGAGGCATTTTGGATCGACTCGATAGTTTTCTGTTATTAGCACCGATTTTTTATTACTATCTTGTTTTTTTTGGCCTAAGCAAAATGTCCTAAGCTTCCTTAATGCAAAATCTAATTATTCTAGGTTCTACTGGCTCTATCGGACGACAAACACTTGACCTTGTACGTCAGTTTCCAGATCATTTTCGTATCACAGGACTAGCAGCATTCAGTAGCATTAAAGCTCTTAGCAATCAAATTCGAGAATTCAAGCCAGCGGGTGTAGCAATTCAGCTTCCCAAAGATGCTGAATTATTGAAAAAAGAATTTCCAGACTTAACTGTTTTTTCTGGAACCCACGCTAATGAAAAACTGATTCAATCCATTGACAGCCATCAAGTTCTTGTTGCAATTGTTGGCACTGCTGCTTTAGCTCCAACAATCACAGCTATTCAAAATCAACGCCGCATTGCGCTTGCGTCAAAAGAAGTCATGGTTGCTGCTGGCCCATTGATTACAGCTTTAGCTACAAAGCACAAGGTAGATATTTTACCAGTTGATAGCGAACATGCAGCTATTAAAATGTGCATCCAAGGCCGCCAACCAACCGTAATTCAGTCACTGATATTAACAGCATCAGGCGGACCGTTCTTTAGCCAGACGAATCTGGACCTTAGCCAGGTCACGATTGAACAAGCCTTAAGCCATCCAAAATGGTCTATGGGAAAAAAGATTTCAATTGACAGTGCAACATTAATGAACAAAGGCCTAGAAGTTATAGAGGCTCATGAATTATTTGGAATTGCATATCCCAACATTCACGTGATGATTCATCCACAAAGCATTGTGCATAGTATGGTTGAATTTATAGACAGCAGCATCATGGCACAACTCAGTTCGCCAGATATGCGCCTACCCATTCAATACGCACTAAGCTATCCCAACATGTTGCCAGCTGCTGCAAAAAAACTTCAATTATCTGATATGGCACACTTAGATTTTCAACTCCCTGACATGAAGCGATTTCCAGCATTACGTTTGGCTTATGAGGCAGGAACAACAGGCGGAACAGCACCTGCTATTTTAAATGCAGCTAATGAACAAGCTGTACACGAATTTCTACATCAGCACCTTCGATTTACCGAAATTGCTGAATATGTTGATGCAACCTTGCAACAAGCATCAATTATCCAAAACCCAGATTTATCTGAAATTATGCAAGCAGATGCTTGGGCCCGTGATGTTGTCAAAAAAAGATTATTAATATGCGATTAAAAGAACTATACTGGCTAGCATGGATAACACATCAACAACTCACCTTAGCTGAATGTAAATTCCTTGTTAATACCGGCCATTCAATCGAACATCTATGGGCTATGTCTCAGGAAGAAAAAGCTATCATTTGCGCAGGAAATCAACGATTACAAGCTCATTGGGAATTGTCATGTTGCTTAACACCCGAAATTAATGATCTAGTTGTCACCCTAGAAAAAACAGACATTCAACTCGTAACAATCGAAGATGATACCTACCCCCTATTATTACGAGAAATTTATGATCCACCACCGCTGCTCTTTGTTCGCGGGACTTTACAGCCCAAACATTCACAATGTTTCGGCATTGTTGGCACACGAAAAAGTACGTATTACGGCAATATGGCAGCTAAAAAATTCGCACAAGAATTAGCAGAAGCAGAATTCACAATAGTCAGTGGCATGGCAGATGGTATTGATACGCTAGCACACGAAGGTGCACTAAAAGTCAAAGGACAAACAATTGCAGTATTAGGTACTGGAATAGATCAAATTTATCCCAGCAAAAATAGAGGTTTGTACGAACAAATTCGACGCGTAGGTGCTGTAATTTCAGAATTCCCACCCGGGTATCCAGGCACAACATACTCATTTCCGCGGCGTAACCGCATTATTTCCGGAATATGCAAAGGAATTTTGGTCATAGAAGGCCCCATAACCAGTGGGGCCATGATTACTGCTAAATTTGCAGTCGAACATAACCGTGATGTCTTTGCTTTACCAGGTCGAATTACAGAACCCAATAGCCAAGGCCCACATCAACTCATCCAAGACGGAGCCAAACTCGTAACATCTGTTACTGATATTTTAAATGAATATAATATGTTAGTACCCGAAATCAAAAAATCAAAAGAATCCGTTACTGCTTTATTAACTGAAAAAGAAACAGCCATTTATAACAAATTAACCTATGAACCCATTCATATTGATAAACTCAGCCAAATCACAGCAACAGAAACTAAAGACATTAATGCCCTTTTGGCTTTTTTAGAAATGAAAGAACTCATCAAATCTCTTCCTGGAAAATTCTATGTCAAAAGCTAATGCCTTTAACATAGATGAATTAAGCTATAATGATCACGGCTTGATTCCAGCCATTATCCAAGACTACATAACCAAAGAAGTTCTTATGATGGCATATATGAATAAAGAATCTCTACAAAAAACAATTGAACTCAGTCAAACATGGTTTTTCAGCCGGTCAAGAAATGCACTCTGGCATAAAGGTGAAACCTCTGGGAACATACAAAAAGTAAAAAATATTTTTTACGATTGCGACAATGATACATTACTAATTCAGGTTCATCCATCAGGCCCTGCTTGTCATACTGGGCACACCAGCTGTTTCCATCGAAAAATTTAATATCACAAATCGCATATTGACGTTAACGTATGTTTTCGTGCATAATATTAACGTAATCAATTTGCAAGGAGGTGAAACATGACGAAATCAAACGGCTTTTCGATTTTTGAATTAATTGTTGTATTATCCATAATCTCACTTTTGTCACTCATTGTTGTGCCCAGTTATACTAAAATCCAAGATCATGCCAAAAAAGTCGCATCTCAAACTAATTTAAAAACATTTCAGACTAGTTTAGAAAACTATTTTCTGGAAACTGCGCAATATCCCGCGCAAACATTAGATGGAGAAGCCCTTTATGCACTATTACATGATGCCGGATATTTAGAAAGCCCGCCCATTAACCCCTATACCAAAAAAGCATATACTTCAAGTGATACGAATGGAAAAATTGTTTATCAAGGCACATCAACACAAATTTATTCAATGGAGGTATATTCGAAAACCGGTGACACTGTTGATTTTTCCTTAAAAAACATCTAAAAATATAGGTGGAATAGTTAGCTTATCAAACGATATATTGTTACAAGCGTTTCTGTTTTCGAAAAACGCAGCAACTTTCTACTTGATAAGTCTCTGAAAGGAAAAAATCATGAGTGATATGGAGAAAGCACTAAAAGAATTTGATGTTCGATCAATTCAGGAATTAGAATACACGTTACGAATTATGATTTTACGCGGACTCGGCTATTCTTCTTAAACTCCAACAAGACCAAACCATTTTTCTTAAAATAAGAAAAATGGTTTGGCTCAGATTTTCACAAACTAATCCCCCAAATATTTCCTTAGCGTCAACTCCCATTCATCAAGATCAACAGGTTTTCCCAAAATTTCATTAAGCCCAGCTTTATATCCATCTTGCATGTCCAGCTCATTTACATAAGCCGTATGCCCAATAACTGGCACCTCAGGCAAAAAAGTACGAATCTGCCGTGTTGCTTCCCACCCATTCAAAAAAGGCAGTTTATAGTCCATAATAATTAAATCAGGCGATTCAGCATTTGCAACACGAATGCCTTCTTCCCCATTGGATGCCAGCAAAACAGTATAATGTTTTTGCTCCAAAACAATATTTAAAATCCAACCAATCGAATCTTCATCATCAATAATCAATACTTTTTTCATCAGGACTTTCCTGCTGAAATCATATATTTATTAATGGTTAACTCCCAATCACTTAAATCAATCGGTTTTTTAAGTATTTCCGTACACCCAGCCAGCATGCCTTCAGCTTCATTTTCAAGATTAGCATAAGCTGTATGCCCGATAATCGGCACATTCGGCGAAAAAGACCGAATCGAGCGAGTTGCATCCCAACCGTTCATATCTGGCATTTTATAATCCATAATAATCAAATCTGGATTCCATTTTTTTGCCATTTCAACACCTTCAGAACCATTTGCTGCCTCAAATACTTCATATAAATTATTCACAAGTGCTAAATTCAATATCCAGCGAATAGACGATTCATCATCAACAATAAGAATTTTTTTTATTATCCCCATAATTAACCCCTCAAATAGCTATTCAGTGTATTTTCCCATTCATCCAAATCTACGGGCTTTTTCAAAATTTCATTACAACCTGCTTTAAAACCATCTTCAACATTTTGATCATTTGCATACCCAGTATGCCCAATAATCGGTACATCCGGCAAAAACTCACGAATTTTCTTGGCTGCTTCCCATCCATTTAAGTCTGGCATTTTATAATCCATGATAATCATATCTGGCCGATTTTCACGCGCCATTTCAACGCCTTCACGTCCAGTTGATGCTTCAATAATTTTAAAATGCTTAACTTCTAGCGCCATTTTCAAAATCCATCGAATAGTTTGCTCATCATCAACAATTAATATAGTTCGGGATTCACTCATGGCTACACCTCCAAATATCTTATATTTGTATTCTATGAAATTTTTAAGGACTTGTACACTAGCTGTTTATTTTTAACATTTTGGTTCCATCAACATAATCAGTAATCACAGGCTCATGAATTGCTTCAAGGTTTTTCAAAATTTTACGGATTCGAAAACATTGTATTTCGTTTTGGGCTAAGGCACTTTTTACCAATTCTGCGTTTTTCTGATCCCATACCTTTTTCCCTTCTTCAATTTGATGAAATAAGCCAATTAAAAACTGAGTTGACATCATAACTGTAGCCAATGGATTATTAATTTCGTGATTTAACCCAACCGAAACCTGACCAATTGACATTAACTGTTCAGCTTTAAGCATTTTTTGCTGATTACTTTTTAAAGTCTTTGCCATATGATTAAAAGCTTCAGCAAGCACAAAAAACTCGTCCTGTTCTGCTATTACAATGCGATGCTGAAGCTCTCCGTTCCCAATTCTGCGAGTACCTTCTTGCAAAATGGTTAACGGTTTCTGAATACGTCGAACAAAGAAAAAAGCCAATAGCGTAAACATCAAAATAGACAACGCCGTAAAAAAAATTGAATAATACTGCGCTTTCATCAATCCTCGCAATGACTCGTTTTCGGACTGACGCACTTCTAAATATATCCGAAGTTTATTCTCATTGTTAGCTGCTGAAAGAAATTTAGTATGACTGTATATAGACTGATCCTTGAAATTCGCTGGCAAAGCCAAATCAATTGGCAACATAAATTCATTATAAAGCCGATATTCTCCACTTTCTCCAAAACGCTTTTTAGCCAAGCCTATTAACAAAGGCGTACAATCAACAACTGACACAAAAACTGCTATAACTTCATTTTTTTCATTATAAACAGGAATACCAATACGTACAACTTTCTGATCATAGATAAAGGTTGCTGAAGATTGATGTGCAACAACTTCATTTGCAATAGTTTCAAAATAAGAACCTTCTTTAACAACAAAACCCAACGAAATCACTTCACTATTT
>CAYUBI010000069.1:0-2882 GCA_964443005.1 uncultured Candidatus Marinamargulisbacteria bacterium | reverse complement strand
GCCCAGCTGTTGTCAGAATATACATATCCTGATATTCAGGATGACTACGAACAAATTCAAATAATTTAGATCCTTTATAATAAACTGATTTACTTTTTTCATCAGGAACATTAATCAATACATCAAGTCTTAGCTTTTTATCATCAACCCAATCATTAATTGTAGCATTTAAAACATCCAATTGTTTTGAAAACTCTGACAACGAAACTTTGACTAATTCTTGTTTGACAATATGCAATGTTCCATAATGAACAGCTTCAATTGCAATCACAATAAAAATAGCCAGTGAAACAGTCAGCCGATAAACAATTTTCCCAAAAAGGAAACGAAATGGATTTTTAAAATGCTCATCAGAAATAAATGTTGAATAACGTAGTGCACCAAACAAAAACAGAACAAAAATAGATACTACATTTAACGGAATAAAAGCCCATATCCATTGCGCTACATCCATACCAGCTAAAGTTAACACACTCAAGGCAAATAAAACCAACAAAATGCTCTGACTTCGCTCACTATTATAAACCTCAGTCTTATTCTGTCGAGCTTTCATATAAATATATATCGCATGACTCATGACTGCTATAGCAAAAACAACCTGACAACACCCAACAATCACATTCATAGAAACAAACGGATTAAAATCAAAAACAAACACCTTCACCCACATTGCACTCAAAACAAAAGTAACAGCCGACAAAACTGCAATAGTCAACACCAAATAATGTCGTCGCTGTTCGAGCCACACCATACCATGAAGACAAGCAGCTACCAGCAACATCAAACATAAAAACCCTTGCAAAAAATATACATTCATAAATCGCAAATCCATCAACGTAAACAATCGAACCATTAAATCAAAAATAATACTTAAAAGATAAACACTAAAAAAACCCACTAACAAATAATTCTGAAGCAAGGGCGTATTTGATTGTCGCAAGCCCAACAACGCTTGATATATTAAAAAAACAGCTAAAAATATTACGAATGTATTAATAATAATAGAAAGATTAAAAAATATAGACAACATCAATTAAACCTCTTACTCAAAAACAATATCGTGCTTTCATTCGGATAAATCATATAATGAACCTCATCCATATAATCTTTCATCAAAAAAATACCTCGCCCACCTTTTCCCCAATCTTTAAGTAACGCAATATTCTCGAAATACTCAGGATCAAATAATCGTCCTCCCTGATCTCGAATCGAAACAGAAAATGTTTTATCAATAACTTCAATTTTTACTTGAATGGTTTGCTGTTTGCTCTGTGTCCCGTATTGAATAGCATTTGATAACGCTTCATTAAGGACCATCTCAAGCATATAGCGATCATCAGCTTGCAAATTAAGGCTTTCACATAATCCCATAATTTCTTTTGTATTTTTTTTTAATTCTTTAATATTAGCAGCTATAGCTAGCTCATGTTCCATTAGCTACCCCTTGTTAAGTATCATTTGTAAAACACCGTGTTCCTGATCTAATTCCAATGAAATCAACCCATGCAAAGCCTCCATAGCCAAATGCGCATAAGGAAATGCAAAGTCAAAACCCAAATCTGCAGATTGACCATTAAAATATCGTTCCAGATGATAACGCATATCAAAAATAGATGGAGAAGATAAATCCGTTTCTGTTTGCGGAGAAATGAATGATATTTTAATTTTAAAAATATCTGCTAGATTTTCAAACATAAAAACAAACTGCTGATTACGTGAAGCCAGTCGCTGAATTGTAATAACAAGATTTTTCCATACGTTAATCAAAACATCAGGATCAATTAGCACAGTTACATCAGGAACAAATTCCATAACAATAGAATACATGCCTTGAAGGCATGGATGCGAAATATGTTTTTGAAAATCAGCACATACAGTGACTAACGAATACGGCCTGAGTTGAACACGCAACGACCCTGCAGATAAATCGGAATAATTCACAAGATTATCCACTAATTGTTCGTGCATGCCTGTTTCTTTGATAAAATCATTCATAGGTACAGGCAAGGGTGTTTGCAAATGATACAGCAATGAAATATATTTTTTTTGTCGCTGCAAAGGAAAATGCATTCGATGTGCCATAATGGCAAGAATTTTTGATTTTTCGCGTGTTGCTTCTCTATCCTGAGAAACATTTCGAAAACTAATAATTACGCCACGACGTTTCCCTTGATGAATTAATTGAGTTGCACTACACCATAATTGAAACAACATCGGTTTTAATGCAGAAACGAAAAATTCAATATGATTTTTACCATTCTGCAGTCGAACTGTATCAACAGACTCATCAGAAAAATAGTGCATAATTTCATGAATAATATTATAAAGAAACCGATGCTTATGCTTAAAATATCGAAAATCTGATACATCCTGAATGCTAAACACAGACCGAAATGCTTGATTAATTCGTAAGGGTTGAAACCCAGCATCCAGCAAAACAACGCCCTCAGGCATTGCGTCAATCAACTCATTAATTGTATTTGTTTTTTCCTGAAGATTACGAAATAATTGAAGGTTATACAACGATGACGCCATAAAACAGCTAAAAATACGTAAATAATGGGCATCTTTTTCATTAAAGGCTTGCCCGTTTTTTTTATTAAGCACTTCAAAAACGCCTAAACAATCATCATCAATCACCAAAGGAACAGCAATAATAGATTGCGTACGATATCCAGTAACATCATCAATATGCTTACAATGCTCAGCGTCTTCTTGAACGTTATTCACTATTGAAATTTCTTGTGTGGAAAATGCCTTTCCTGCAATACTCCCTTCTATTGGAATATCGGTTTTTGGCATTTTATCAGCACCTGCACCTAAAGCAGAATATAGCTCAAGCGCTAAATGATTATCTTTCAATAAAAAAATAGAGCTAGCCT
>CAYUBI010000068.1:0-13016 GCA_964443005.1 uncultured Candidatus Marinamargulisbacteria bacterium | reverse complement strand
GGAACTATTCATGTTTATATTATAAAACAAAAATGATTAAAATTCGACCCAACAGTTGCTAATCAAAGAAGTCTTAGTATATAATAGTCCAAACAGTAATAAAGGATTTACATTGGCCTCAAAAGTGATTAAGCAAAAAGAATCCACAAAAACTATTCTTGCAAATCCTGACATTACAATTACGACTACGCCTTCTCCTACAATAGATTCCAATCCAATCGACCATTTAGTCAATCAACGACGACAATCGATTCTTAAAGACGTTCAAACTAAATATAACCAAATCATGAAAGAAACCTTATCTGCTGATATTCAAAAGCTTGTTAGAGATGCAGTTAGCAACTTACACCCAACTAATAATATCGTTAATATGGCTGATTTAGACATAAAAGTATCGCATATTGAAACACTTTTGGCAGAAAAACAAGAAGAAACAATGGCAATGGTGTCCAATTTAATGGGCGAATTTATGACGATTACAAAAACAAGTGCATCCAAAATCGACAAACTTCAAGAAGAAATAACGAGTGTTACAACGCATCAAAAAAGTTTGCAGCCGTTCTCACAAGACGCTATTAAAGGCTATTTAGATACCTTACATCATGAATGGTCAACACTTCTAAATCGAAAAATAGAGGATCAAACAACAATCAACGAACTTTTAGAAGCGAAACATCGTCATGCATACAATGTTCTTCAACAACTTCGATTACAAAACAAAACTAATGATCGCCTTATTCGCAAATCAATAGCAAACCAACGTGATCTCATCACAAAAATTGATCATGAAACTGCAATGGCTGCTTTACAGCAAAATTTTCAAGAAAATCTTGTTTCATTACAACGAAATACACAAAAACAACTCGATACATTAGCAGAACAAAATAGTCATTCAATTCATCAATTAGAAAATATTACGAAAAGTCACTTTGATTTTAATAACCAATTAACGAGTGTTCAATTAAAAATTAAGGAACTTCCAACAACTATTAAATCTGTAGCTGCACAAATCCAATCTCAATTTCAACAACTCACAACAGGTCAACATGAACTACGAAACGATGTTGAAAACTTCAATCAAAATACAACAGAAATACTTTTACAAACAAAAACAATAACTAGCACAATTAAACAACAAGCTCACAAAGAATTAACTCAAGGCAAAGAACAACTCTCTGCGTTTATCAAACAAGCTCAAGATTTTATTAGTCGTTTTGTAAATACTAAAAAAATAGAGATTAATCATGAAACAGAAAATATTCAAAAAGTACGAAAACGTTTACAAGTAATTTCTTATGAAGCAGAATCCTACGAAAGTCATTTAGAAAATCTATTAAAAGAACAACAACAAGAAATTGAAACTTTAAAACACATGGTTATTAAACTAAAGAAACATGTACTTTCGTCGCATTCGGCTCTTTAGACTTTTTTGGCTACATAACTAACGCGAATTCCGCTGCTATATACATCAGTCCAATGACTTTCCTTTTTTTCAGCAGTATGAACCAATTGTGCCCAGCTTTTCGTTGGATTACGCAAAACAGGTGACCAATCAATTTTCCGAGCCTTTAATTTAGATAGTTGAAAATATATATTCAACAATGGATCTGTTGGAAAAGACAGCACACTAAGTAATTTGTTATTTGTTGGCTTTTGAATTTTGTCAGGCAATAAATAACTACTTTTTTCAGATTGCGATAATGTATAAACTAATAATGGATACTGTAAAGCATCTTCAGTTAACGCTTGTCCAACACGTAAAGAATCTTTGCCTTGAACCAAGGCATAAGCAGCAGTGAACGTATCAATAATAATAGCATGACGAACAACATTCGCAATTAAACGCAAGGTATACAACGGATCTGGGACATAATACAACAAACCAAAACATAAGGCAGTGTCGACACTATTAGCAGGCAAGGACAATAAATATGAATGAATTTCGTTCACATGAAACTGATAACGACTCGAATCAACGCTGTAATGTTGAAACAAAACACCAGCTTTATCAATTAAAGCAGATTCAGAATCAACGCCAGTCACAAATGAAGCACCCAACGATAAAGCCAAATACGAAAACGTACCGAAATAACACCCACAATCTAATACATGCATATTTTCAATAAATTCACGATTTTCACCTAATAAAAAATGAGCACGCGTATTAACTGCATCAGCATGAAATGGAATAGCCCAACGATGTTGGCGAGGATCCTGGGTAATAAATAATGAATCATCAGACAAATAATTGAATAAAGACATTCAAGCCTTTTGTGCTATCCAGCCTGAAAATTGAAGACAGCGGAAAAAAGGTGAAATAGATTCAAATCCAGCATCCTGCATCATTGCACAATTTTCTGCATCAGTTAAAGGAACCAGAACATTTTCAAGTGCTCGTCGTTTTTGTTGAATCTCAATATCCGAATATCCATGCTCACGTTTAAATTGCTCATGTAATTCTTCAAAACAATCATGTTGCAAACCCGATTCACTAATCTCACAGAGCAACAATATACCGCCTTTACACAATGCTGAATAAATCGCATTCAAAATTATGGGTCGTTCTACTTGTGGAACAAATTGAAGCGTAAAGACCAACAAAACAACAGAGCATTGCGGCATCGGATATCCTACGATTGACGCACAATCAAAAATTGCCTGCGGAATTTGTCGACATTTTTTAATTGCCTGATCAATCATACCCTGCGAAAAATCAACGCCCCGCATAAAAGGAACGGGTCCATTTCCTGAAAGATTCAGACTCGCAATTTGGAAAAGCGTTTCGCCAGTTGCACACCCCAAATCAAGAATGATAGTTGATGGCTGATAACTATGCACAGCTATCCGAGCTAACAACCATTGTAGCATTGAGTAGCCGGGTATTGATCGGCCAATCATGTTATCAAACACATTTGCGACACTGTCATTAAATGCGAAAGGTAACAAAAAATCAGATACGTGTTTGTAAATTTCATCTTTCATAAAAAAATTCTAAGCAAAGCATACCACAAACTCAAGTTTTGTGCTAAATTAAAAAGATAATGTAATTTTATAATGAGGGGATATTATGAACGAACGATTAAAAGATTTTCTATCACAAAAAATCCATAACGAACCAATTCAAAAATCTTTTTTGAATAACTTGAAATTCCGATTAGTCAAAGATGAATTTACTGCAGGAAAATCAGACTTTTATCGAAGCTTAGCATATACCCTAAGAGATCGCTTAGCTAATCAATGGCTCATTACGCAACGCGAACATCATGGCAAAGATACTAAACGTATATATTATTTTTCTCTGGAATTTTTAATGGGCCGTTTACTTAAAATGAATATCGACAATCTAAATTTATTGGATGATGTCAAAGAACTTTTTATGACTCTAGGACTAACGTCTGAACAAATTGAAGAAGTTGAACGCGATCCTGGTCTAGGCAATGGTGGCCTTGGACGTTTAGCTGCATGTTTTCTGGATTCAATTGCCACCTTGCAAATTCCTTGCTTTGGATACGGCATACGCTATGATTACGGTCTTTTTCGTCAAAAAATAGTCAATGGATATCAAGTTGAACTGCCAGATGATTGGTTAACAGATGGTAATCCATGGGAAATCGAACGTCCAGAACGCTTTACTATCCAATTTTATGGAAATGTTCGTCGCATTATATCTTCAGAAGGAACAGAAAAAGTTGAATGGGTCAACACTAATAATTTAATGGCAATCCCTTATGATACACCGATTCCTGGATTTGCAAACGGAACAGTGAATACCTTACGTCTGTGGTCTGCAAAATCTGATGAAGAGTTTCGATTACAATTTTTTAATAATGGTGAATATATCAAAGCATATCAAGACAAAATAATTGACGAAAACGTAACCAAAATTTTGTATCCCAATGATAATACTAGTGTTGGCCTAGAATTGCGATTAAAACAAGAATTTTTCTTTTGTTCTGCATCACTTCAAGATATTATTCGACGATATAAAGAGGATCATGCTAGTGATTTCAGTAAATTTTCAGATAAAGTTGCGATTCAGTTAAATGACACACATCCATCGATTTCCATTCCAGAACTGATGCGCTTACTAATTGATATCAATGGTTTATCTTATGAAACAGCCTGGGAAATTACTCAAAAAACTTTTGCCTACACAAATCACACATTAATGCCCGAAGCCTTAGAAAAATGGCCAGAATGGTTAGTTGCAAAAATTTTACCTCGTCACTTAGAAATTATTTATTGGATCAATGCTAAATTTATGGAAAAAATTAGTATTCTATATAAAGGTGATATTAAAAAAATGGCAGATATGTCAATTATTGAAGAAGGTCAAGAAAAAAAAGTACGAATGGCTTATTTAGCTATTGTCTCTTCCTTTTCAGTAAATGGCGTTGCTGCATTGCATTCTGAATTACTAAAAACTGACCTATTACCGAATTTTTATGCGGTTTTTCCTGAGAAATTTAATAATAAAACAAATGGAATTACGCATCGTCGATGGTTATTACAAGCTAATCCGCGTTTAGCAAACTTAATTACCTCAAAAATTGATGCTCAATGGCTCATTAATTTAGAAGAACTTAAGCGATTAGAAGAACATCAAAACGATCAAAACTTCAAAGAAGGTTGGCAAATTATTAAGCATAACAACAAAGCTGATTTTTGTCGTTATTTAGAAGGGAAATATGGTTTTATTGTTGATCCACATTCGTTATTTGATGTTCAAGTAAAACGGATTCATGAATATAAACGTCAACTTCTAAATATTATGCATGTGATCTATTTATATTTAGAAATAAAAAATAATCCCAATAAAACTTTTGCACCACGAACTGTATTCATTGGCGGGAAAGCTGCACCAGCATATCACATGGCAAAACTGCATATTAAATTAATTAACAGTGTATCTGCTATCATTAATAACGATACGCAAGTATGTGACAAGCTGCGACTCTATTTTGTACCTGAATATAATGTCTCCTTAGCTGAGCGAATAATTCCAGCAGCTGACTTATCCGAGCAAATTTCAACTGCAGGCCGTGAAGCTTCTGGTACTGGGAATATGAAGTTCTCACTCAATGGCGCACTTACCATTGGCACCTTAGATGGAGCCAATATTGAAATCATGGAACATGTTGGAAAAGATAATATTTTTATTTTTGGTTTAACTTCTGATGATGTTAAAACTATCAAAAATCAAGGATATAATCCGAGAAGCTACATTGAAAAATCTGCGCACTTACAAGAAATCCTTGGGTTAATTAAAAGCGGATTTTTTTGTCCAGAACAACACGATTTATTTTACCCTATTTTCGATTCATTAGTTTATAATGACCCTTTTCTTGTTTTGGCAGACTTTGATGCATATATTGCTTGTCAAAATGATGTTTCAACAGCTTATCAAAATACAGGAGCATGGACGCAAAAAGCAATTATTAATGTTGCGAATATGGGGTTTTTCTCAAGTGATCGAACAATTATGGAATACAACCGCGATATATGGAAAATTCCGCCAGTTCCAATTGACAGATATTAACTGATAACTAATTTTTCAAAATCAGCAGTTTTCATAAACCACTGAGCTGCTTGTTGACAAATCGCTAATCGATTTTGGCGACGTTCTGGATGATTAGTCATGACCATGACTTTTTCAAAAAATACGTCTAGCCATAAAGCTAATTGACAATATTGATCAATAATTTCTTGATCTACTATTGCTAATTTGTGCGAATTTAAATAATCACCCAGTTCATGTTCAATTGGGTCCTCATACCATTTCGACGAAATCAAAAACTGTTGATTTAATACATCCTTTGCTATACGTTTACACCGAATTGCAGCTTGAATAATTATTCCTGAACTAGAAGATTTACAAATTTCATTCAGTCGTTGTTGTCGTCGTTTTAAATCTGCAACATCTAAAAATCCAGCAGCCATTAAGGCGTCACATTGATCATACGGTATTAACAGGGTCTCTTTTAAAAATGTTTTTATTCGCTGAGCAAAAAAGTCATTAATTGTTGCCAAAAAAGTTTCAGATGGAATAATCGAAAACGTAGGTGTTGCAGCTAATATTAATTCATCTAAAGTCATTGGGAAATTACAAACAAAAAGAATTTTGATTATCCCAGCGCCGTGACGTCGGAGAGCATAAGGATCCTTTGACCCTGTCGGAATTCGACCCACCAAAAAACACGCGACTATAGTGTCCATCTTTTCAGCAAGAGCAAGGCATAAACTCACAGAACCCATAGGTAATTGATCATCAGGACCCTTGGGTTGATAATGTTCAATAATAGCTTGCGCAACCTCTGGATCCTGCCCTTGAACCAGCGCATAATGATGCCCCATAATACCTTGCAATTCTGGAAATTCGATGACCATATGCGTAGTTAAATCTGCCTTACACAAGGAAACTGCACACTGAAGATGTTGTTTTTCTTTTTCTGTACACATCATTTTTTCAGATAACTGCATAGTAAGCACATGTAGTCGCTTAATTTTATCTGCATAACTGCCAACTTCTTTTAAAAATACAACTTTATCTAATTTTTCAGCAAAATAATCTAACGCATGCTTACAATCTTCTATGTAAAAAAAATGAGCATCATTTAAACGAGCTGAAAGGACCTTAACATTGCCATTAATGATAGTTTCTCGATTTTGTTGTGTTACATTATCAGCTACAATAACAAATTGATTAATTAATTTTCCTTTATTATTAACTACAGGAAAATATTTTTGATTTTTTTGCATAGTAAGAATTAAGCATTCTTGAGGAATATTCAAATAAGTAGCATTAAATTTTCCAACCAAAATCTCAGGCCACTCGGTTAAATAGGTTACCTCATCCAAAAGAGCTTCATCAAGAATAAGATTCCCATCAATTGTTGCAGCATTCAATTGGTCACGAATATAAGATTTTCGCTCTAAGGCATCCACTCTGACATACGCATTTTTTAAAGCATTAACATATTCAACTGCTAACTTAAGTGAAATTTCAATGCCACTCGATTGCGTTAAAGTGTTTTGATTAGTTGTTAAAAACCGATGACCATATATTTTACGATCGGATTGAATACCACCAAATTTTAGAGGAATTACACTATTGTCTAGCAAAACAACTATTGAATGAATTGCACGAATAAAAGGCGTTGTTTTATCCCCCCAATACATTGTAATTGGCAAAGACAGATTGCAAAGAACCTGTTGAAGAATATCTGACAACAAATCAACAGCCAACAAGCCAATAACTTTTTTTTCGATGATCATATATCCATCGCGCATCTCTACATCACAAACATGAACGCCTTGCTTGCGACAAAATCCGTGTGCAGCAGGCGTCCAAGCTCCAGTTTTATCTTTGGCAACAGATTCAGCTGGCCCCTTAATCAACACAATACTGTCTATTTGTTGAACAGCAATCGAATCAATCAAAACAGCAAGCCGCCGATAAGTTGCAAACACTTTCACTGCTAAAGTTGGTAGTGGTAAAAACAACAATCGCGAAGCAACTAATTGATTGGTCAGTGATCGCGCCAACTGTTGACTTAACAATTCACAAAATCGAGCGGGAATTTCTTCTGTATGAATTTCGACTAACAAATTTGCCATTTAATATCCTTTATTTAAGCAGCGGAAATCCAAGACCTTCCCGTTGGACCAAATACCGTTCTGCACAAGCGCGTGCTAATATTCGAATTGACTGAATATATGTTGGGCGTTCTGTCACAGAAATTGCACCCCTGGCGTCCAGTAAATTAAACGCATGTGAACATTTCAAGCAATAATCATATGCAGGCAAAATTAATTTTCGCTCTAAACAAACACGACATTCTTCTTCATACTCGTTAAATAATTGATGCAAACGAGCAATACTAGCTACTTCAAAGTTATACGTTGAATAATCTACTTCGCTCTGATGATGAATATCTCGATAAGTAATTCCATTCACCCATTCAATATCAAACACAGACTCAACTTTTTGCATAACCATAGCCAAACGTTCAATTCCATAAGTAATTTCAACAGGAATTACAGGCAAATCAAACCCACCACACTGCTGAAAATAAGTAAACTGAGTAATTTCCATACCATCCATCCAAACTTCCCAGCCAACACCCCAAGCACCCAGTGTCGGCGATTCCCAATTATCTTCAACAAATCGAATATCATGATCTGCAGGGTTAATGCCAATTGAACGCAAACTATCAATATATCGATCTTGAATATTCAAAGGTGATGGCTTTAACATTACTTGAAACTGATAATAATGCTGCAATCGGTTCGGATTTTCGCCATATCGTCCATCTGCTGGCCTACGACAAGGCTCAACATAAGCTACATTAAAAGGTTCTGGCCCCAAAACGCGCAAAAATGTAGCTGGATTCATGGTTCCAGCACCTTTTTCCATATCATAAGGCTGTTGAATAATACAACCATGATCAGCCCAGAAAGATTGAAGTGTTAAAATCAATTGTTGGAAATTCATCAAACAATATCTTATCATTGATAAAGGTCAATCGACCAGACTATGTTTTTTGTTTTTTTTAATAAAGCCATCTTGTAAAATTAGAATTGTTTTTCTATAATAAAATTATGTTCTAACAATAAAAGGGGAATTCATGACAAAACGTTTTTTTTCAATTATTCTATTACTTGGATTATCATGGCTATTACTTGGATGTGATGTAACACTTGAACAAGGTCAACAACTTGAAAAAGCAGGTAAAATACCAGAAGCAACACGTTTATACTGGGAAATTGTTAAAAGTGAAACATCAACAACAGATCAGCGAAAACTAGCGAAAGAAGCCGTTATTCGACTAAAAGATCCCATCATTGTTCCTGATATTTCAATAAAACTCGCAGATAAATCACCCATTATCCGACGTTTATCTATCGAAATCGCTGCTGCTTATAATGATAAAGTGTTATATTCATCTATGATCAATAGTTTATTCTACGTCAATGAAAGCCTTGATAATCTAACATATACTCAAGAAACACTTATTTCAATGAATAACGACAACATGATACCCGCACTTATTAACGCACTTGATGCTCGCATTACCATGAATATTACCACAAAAAATCAGTTAGCTTTTTCTGCATTATTTGATATCTTAGGGGAAAGTCATAACAAACAAAGTACGGATAAATTACTGGGACTATTGGATGGCACGCATCTAACATTTGAAAGCAGCGTTATTCATGCCCTAGCCTTTACAGGTGATGTACGCATGGTCAAACCATTACTTTTATTTGGACAACAAACATCTACAACAAATCGTGAATCAATTACTGAAATTTTCATGCAATTTAATGATGAAAGTACGTATGCATTTATTATTGAAACTGCAGGATATTCCCCATTACTTCAACCTGCTGTTCTCGACTATTTAAGAGGAAAGCTAAATGTAACGTATACGAATATGTTTGAAGGACTACTCAAAAAGACTGAGTATCAATTAACAAATCCAGTAACACTATTTGTCATTGATTTAATTCATATATACTCAGATATTCGAGTCATTGATTCCTTAGTACAATTACTAGATTTAAAATCATATTCAAAAGATACGAGTATTGATTCAACCATTCAAAAAATTTGCACAATTATTTCTGATCTTGGAAATAATACCAAATTATATCGAATGTTTGGAGTGATTGGGCAAAGTCTAGAATTATCAGTCTTACACAATTATTATGCATATCCTACATTTTATGACACAGCTATTGCTCTAGCAAAAAAATCAAAAACTACAGATAAAAACATTGTTAATTACTTTTTATCAATGAAAGATCTGGGACATGTCTATCAATTACGCCAACACATTGCAGTGCTTGCAAAAGAAGCTGATGCACAAGAATCGCCAATTGATCTACGAAAAACAGTTCAAAAAATTGTAGCCTTATCTGATGACAGTCAACAATACATTCCCATGGCAAAAATACTTGGAAATATTCGATACTACGCTGACAACATTGCAGATTCGAAAAATCAAAAAGAAGCAGATAATCTTCTTAAGCTGAGTGGCTATACCAAAAACATCAAATATGAACGTGTATTAGCACCTGAACGCAATATTGTTGAAGACTATATTAAATCAGCTGATCTAATCAAAAAAGCAGACGAAGTGCAAGCTGCTGCAACTGCTCTGGAATCAATGACTCCAACTTCATCCATTCCTATTTTGATTCCAGCAATTGCAACACCGGAAACTCAAGCTATTCCAATTACAATTGATCAAAAACCAGCCATTCCTTCTGTTTCTATTACAGAGCCACCAGTTATACCTATTCAAGAAAAGGAGATACAATAAAAATTATAGTTGAGCAATCAACTTTTCAACTAACATCGAAATAGACACGATTGCAAATGCAGTTGATGTATCTGATGCAGAATAAGGAATCACTAACGAATCTTTATGAATCATAGCACCACACGAATAAACAACATTTGGAACTAATCCAGAACGTTCGGATTCTTCAGGAAGCAAAAATGGCTCGCTAAGCCTCCCAATAACACGACTTGGATTATGTTTATCTAATAATAATGCACCTAAACAATACTGGCGGCACGGCCCTACACCGTGCGTAATCACAAGCCATCCTGCATCTATTTCTAAAGGAGCCCCACAATTACCCATTTGAACAAACTCCCACGGCATCAACGGTTCAGCTAACAACTGCGCATCATTCCAAAAATGAATATTTGAGGAAGTCAACAGAAAAATTCGCTGTCCATCCATACGGCCTAACATAAAAAAACAGCCATTAATTTTACGCGGAAACAATGCAAGCCCCCGATTTTGGATCACATTACCATTTAAGGTAATAATTCGAAAATTTCGAAAATCAGTTGTTTCTAATAATTGAGGCAACAATGCAATCCCATCAGTTGCAGTATAGGTTGCATAATAAATTATCTGACCATCATCATCCATAAATTCTACCCACCGAGCATCTTCGATCCCTTTATTTTCATGCGGGTTAATTGGGAAAATAACACGTTCAGTTAGCAACGTCTGATCATTATGAAAATGCAAAAAATAATTGGAAATGGCCAGCCATCGCATCTTTTTATACGTATCTTCTTCAACAAAACTCATAACAGAATGAATCGCCTGATAATGAGCAATCACTGATACAAGATCTTGCAATGTAAATTCTAAAGGCAAAAGCGCAAAAACATCAGCAGAAAAGGAATTAAATGCATTAATTTCAGCCAGTTTTGTCTGAAACATATTGCGGTCATACAAGGGACAATCAATTTTTTCACCATCTTCAACAAATGGCGTCAAAGGATCCAATAAAATGTTCTGATTTTCATCAATTAAACCTTCACGAAAAACAATTGAGGACACATTTCCTTCACCAACAGCTCGTAAGGAAAGTAAAAACCGAGTACAACCTAAAGGCACGTGTTGCTGATCTGGGTGCTTAACCATTGATGGGTTAAATAAAGCAATAGATTCTAAAGAAAATTCCATAGAGAAATAGGCGCCAATTAACAGTTTTTTTTCATGAGAAAGCAATGCATAATATGGAATAATTGATTTCAATTCATGAAAGTGTTTAAGGAAAAAAGCCCCACTATCTTTATGTCGATGCGCAAATGCATGAAAAACCTGAGTTAATTGATCTGCAACACGTTCATCTGATAATGAACAAATACGATCAACTAATTGTTGACTTCGGCAAAGATCACCAGGTTGATAAAATCGTAAAAATACACGTTTGGGATCCGGATGAATGGTAACAATCTGTCGTTTTATAGTAATCATTTATTCCCCCAACTATCAAGTCTTGATACCATTATTGTAACCAGAAGTCCGAAGTTTGGCCACTACCTCAGCATGGCAAACAAGGGCAAGCACCTTAATTATTAGCTTAAAGATACACAGCCTTTAGTATTTAAACTCGAGATTTTTTTAATATATTTAGAAAAATTGACGTTTTTTTTGATTGCATTACGATAAAACTCAATTCTTTCTGAGTCATTCATCATTTTTGTCTCTGTTAACATTCTATTCTGAATTTCCCGTTTCATTTCAATACAATCAAATTTCTTTTTCATATCCGATATAGTAGCATAGATTTTCAGATTAAATAGGAAAAAGTCTTATATAATGCATAACGATCAACAGTAAAACTCGGCGAGTTTTACTTATTTTACGAATATTTCATTATCATAAAAATATCGTTTTATTATTTTCCGTACAACCCTATGAATGCGCCAACACAAACAATATACCGAGAGAGTTAGCGAAACTAATGTAAGCTAACTCTCTCGGTAGTAAAACAAAAAACAGCAATTTACAATCAAGTTAATCGCATTGTAGTATACATTTAAATGAAATCAGCTAAAGTTTTATTATTTTCTCTACTTTTTCTTTTTACTACCCTAGCCTTTCCGTGGGGCTCTGAGCTTTGTCAAGGCTGCCGTATTGATTCGTCTGCGCTGGCTGGGCCAATCTACACATTCCCTAGCAGCCAAATGTTCCAACAAATGATTAGTACTAATGGTACGTTTTTATTCCAAGATGACGTCAACCGATTACCCATCTACTCCAATGGCGTTAAACTAGAAATTCGCACACAAAATAAAGCTCCATTACGATTAGCGTACGATGGAAACAACTACGTTGATTTCCACGTCAGTACTTCTGGCGGACTAACCATTAATGCCTTTAGCAGTGTTGTGATTAGTGCCAACGGTAATGTAATTATTCCAAATGGCTATCTTGGGCTTGGGACAACAAATCCAAGTGCAAAGCTGGAGGTTGTCGGAGGAATTAAACTAGCGAATGACACAGCTGATTGTAATGCATCTAAAGCTGGAACAATTCGATTTACAGGGACTAATTTTCAAGGTTGTACAGGAACAACGTGGTTTACATTCGACAAATCTCCACCCTCTTTGTTAAGTGTAACTCCATCTATTGGTTCAAGTGGCGGTGGTTACTTAATTACTCTTACTGGTACGGATTTTGGAAATCCCATTGTAG
>CAYUBI010000067.1:0-13175 GCA_964443005.1 uncultured Candidatus Marinamargulisbacteria bacterium | reverse complement strand
AAATCAGCTTTGTTTTATCAATATACAGACAATCATCGTTAATTAATTTCTCAAATGTTTGAATGCCAATCGGTAATTTTTTCATGAAGGCAGCTCCTCTACTACATTCTAGTAGATACCAGAAAAAATAACAATATTTATTCTCCTGCACTTCGAGAGCCTCAGCGACCATCTTTGAAAATTTAAGGTGTCAAAAATCGACGAAAGCCTTATTGAATTTGGAGCGGGAGACCGGGTTCGAACCGGCGACCCTCAGCTTGGAAGGCTGATGCTCTACCAACTGAGCTACTCCCGCATTTGGTCGGGGAAACAGGATTTGAACCTGCGGCATCTAGTTCCCAAAACTAGCACTCTACCGGACTGAGCTATTCCCCGATTGGTATGCCTAGTTTACTCGGTTCTATCAATTTGTTCAAGTACTGGACGCTGCTAGTTTTGAAAAACAGAAAATATCTATTGCCAAAATCAAGCTTTTTCCGGTATTATAATTAGCACTTGAACGTAAAGACTGCTAAAATAAGGAGATTACTCATGACTAAAGAAACAAAAGTATTCAAAACAGAAGTAAAACAATTACTCGATCTGATGATCCATTCACTATATTCCAATCCAGATATTTTTTTACGCGAACTGATTTCCAATGCTTCGGATGCTATTGACAAACTTCGTTTCGAAAGTTTAACAAATCAAGCACTTGTGGAAACCAATACAGGTTGGGCTATTCGAATTGATGCTAACAAAAAAGACAATACACTCATTATTACAGATAATGGAATCGGAATGAATCAATCAGAAATTGAAACAAACATCGGAACTATTGCACAATCTGGAACACGTGAATTTATTAATCATCTTAAATCCGATGATATTAAAAATCATCCAGAATTAATCGGGCAATTTGGCGTTGGGTTTTATTCGTCCTTTATGGTAGCAGACAAAATTACTATTAAATCACGTAAAGCTGGCGAACCCATTGAAAATGGTGTTGTATGGGAATCCTCTGGAGATGGCAATTACACAATAGACTTAGTCCCCAAAGACACTCAAGGAACTGAGATTATTCTTCACCTTAAGAGTGATCAGGAAGGGTATTTAGAAGAATACAAAATTCGAGAAATTGTTCGTAAATATTCAAGTTTTGTTGAACATCCTATTCAAATGGATATTGAACGTGAAGAAACCGAAAAAGACGAGGCTGGTGAAGAAATAAAAGACGCGAAAAAGAAAAAAGTTATTACAACTGAAACTTTAAATTCTCAAAAAGCATTATGGACACGACCCAAAGCAGATATAACACCTGAAGAATATAAAGAATTTTACCATCATGTTTCGCACCATTTTGATGACCCATTAGAAATTATTCATTTTTCTATGGAAGGAACATCCGAATTTAAATCTGTCTTATTTATTCCAGAAAAATCACCATGGAATATGTTTATGCCAGAACAAAAACACAATGTTCATTTATATGTAAAGCGCATTTTTATTATGGATGATTGCAAACACTTAGTACCTGAATATATGCGTTTTTTAACTGGCGTAGTTGATTCGAATGATCTTCCGCTCAATGTATCTCGGGAAATTTTACAACAAGATGGCAATATTCGAAAAATCGAAAAAAATGTTGTGAAGAAAGTTTTGGGTGCCTTAACTTCCATGAAAGATAAAGAACATGATAAATATCTAAAATTCTATAAAGAATTTGGAAAAATGCTCAAAGAAGGCATTCATTCAGATTTTGAAAATAAAGACAAAATCAAAGAATTAGTCATTTACGAATCAACATTTACTGATTCTGGAAAATTTACTTCTTTAAAAGAATATGTTGATCGCATGCCCAAAGATCAAAAGGAAATTTATTACATTACAGGCGAATCCCGTGAAAACGTTGAACATTCGCCTCATTTAGAAGCCTTTCGCGAAAAAGGATATGAAGTCTTATTTATGACAGACCCCATTGATGAATGGGTTATGCAATCCATGAAAGATTTCAACAGCAAAAACTTTAAACCTATTAACCAAGGGAATGTAGACCTAAATACTGACGATGAAAAAAAAGAAAAAGAAAAAGTTAAAAAGGAAAAAGAAACAACGTACAAAGATGTTTTAGATGCACTTAAAGATTTACTTAAAGAAGAGGTTAAGGATGTTATTTTATCTTCTCGACTCACAGAAAGTGCATGTTGTTTAGTTGCAGACCAACATGATATGACACCGAACATGGAACGAATTATGCAGTCATTCAACCAAGAAGCTCCAAAATCAAAACGTATTTTGGAACTCAATCCACTGCACCCAATACTTGAAACAATGAAAAAAATGTTTAGTGCAGACAAAACAAACTCAAAGCTAAAAGACTATGCGGAATTACTCTATGGCCAAGCTTTAATTACTGAAGGCTCGCAAATTAAGGACCCAGTAAAATTCACCAAACTAGTTAGCCAATTAATGGTTAGCTAAAGCTAATTTAATACAAACCGGATAACTCAGTCGTCAACCTTTAGTTGATACCTGAGTTATTCAGTCATTTTCAACACCCAAAAACAGAATTTTTATGGTGGGCGATACTGGGATCGAACCAGCGACCTCAACGATGTCAACGTTGCGCTCTAACCAACTGAGCTAACCGCCCAAAAAGAAATTGGAGGCGACGCTCAGATTCGAACTGAGGATAAGAGCTTTGCAGGCTCCTGCCTTACCACTTGGCCACGTCGCCGAAAAAACACCTAGAAAAGTATACGGGGCCTTGCTTGTAGTGTCAAGGTAGGCAATAGCCAGTTGTTAACATAACAAATCCAAACAAGAAATGTGGGATTTTTTATCATATTCTTCGATAAATTAAATAAGGGGAATTCAATGCATTACAAAATCGTATCACCCAGCTCAACAACGCCACAAATCGGATATAAACCCCGTAGCGATAGTCGTGCACGCTTTATAGCACTTACCGAAAGCCTGATGATTAAAGGACTAGTGATTGCACCTGACCGTTTACTAGCATTAATTCAAAAACGAAAAGATTACAAAGAAGCCTATGCATTTATCAATTCAACTCAATTACGAAAACGCATCAACGAACCCCAACAAGAAGAGGCACTTTTAAGACAGCATTGTATTTTTACTGCAGAATGCCTAACCAGCATGATGTTAAATCTAACGTGTTACCAACAAGGAAAAAACATTGAAAACATGATGCCCTATATCTTAGCAGCCTTAATGCATAAAACAGCAAATTGCAGCCAAATTAACAATAATCTTTCATTAAAAGAAGATCAATGTAAAACAATCACAACCATTATCCAACGATATTGGAACATCCAAGATCGCATTGAAGTATTTCAACAAAATGGAAGCCATCCACTTGCCATCAAAAATTATTTAATGAAACAAATTACTAAACCAGAAGAATTATTGTTTTTCCTTGCAGATGCTGTAGATGCAGTTAACACGTTTTCCAAACGTTTTTTGAGTGAACATGACAAAACATTTTTAATCGCTATGGCAGATATTGCCGAAGAATATGGATTCGAAGTATTAGCTTATGATTTACGCTTTCAATTATTACGCATAACAAACCCTAAAAAAGCAGAAAAATATGAAACATATTTGCAAGCGAAATATGATGCAGAAACTATGGACATGGAAAAACGCGTTTCGCTGCAAATTAAAAAACTATATCACGTAGTGAAGCTTGCAGGATTATCTACTCATGCCGTCAATATCACTGGAAGAGTCAAACATCCTTATAGTCTAAGCCAAAAAGAAACAAAAAATCCTTTAGAAAAACCAATGGATGTTCTCGGCTGGACGTTATTTTTTCAAACTCATGACGCTCTGATTCGTTTTTATACTACGCTCATCAAGGCAACAACTTTAACACCTGAAACAGAAACATTACCCAAAACAGCAGCAATTCGAGCTTATAGCGGCCCTAAAGGCCCACTAGCAAGATTTATTAAAACCGAACAACTTAATTGGACACAAAAACCAAATGGTTATGAATCTATTCATATCAATATCGGCAAACTTCAATGGGCGCCCCTTCAACAATTTTTTGCAACAATCGGCTTACATTCAGAATCCAAAGCTAAGAATTTTGAAACCTTTTATGTAGCAATCATGCAAGGAATAAAAGATGGATTACATGAAATTAAATTAGCAGCTTCGTGTGAAGAACTGGCGAATATTGAATTATCTACCTTTCAAAAGTATTATCATAAATTTATCGAACCTATTCAAACAAATGTCAACAAATATTTCGAATCCAGCGAACAAAATCACAGTCTAACTCAACAAGAAAAAACTGAATGCGAAACTGAATGGAAACAGCTAGAGTCTTTCTTAACACACGAATCGTTTTCAGATGAAACCAAAGATAATTCAACACTACCCATCCAACTTAACCAACTATTTGAACAATTTTCTTTTCCAGGTGCTTCCTGGAATCTAGGCAAAAAAACACTACAAGCCTATTCTGGCGAAATCCAACTACGCACACTAGATGGGCATCACCACAATGTAACAGTAGCAAGTCATAATCGATATAAAAATGGCGATGAAACTGCAGGCATTTGTGCAGATGATTCCTACAAAATTGAAACAATCTTAGAAAAAAATAGTCAAGAAAAAAAACCTGACATGGTGCTTACCATCAATGAAAATTTTGAAAATATTTACATAAAACCCCAGCAACCTATCTATCGGTTACTCAATTTACTTTTTACTCAACTTTATGATGGTCCAAAATTTTATCCAGTAATTACTCGCATGAATAATATACAGCGAAGTTTTAACAAACCAGAAGACCCCAAAGAAAATCGCCTAACATTAAAAACGGTTATCAAAGATGGAGATGCCTTTTATATCGAAAGCCGACCTGGAGCGACCTTGAAACTATGGCTAAATGATCACGGACTTTCATCAAAAAAATTACCCATTATTTTACGTGCAATATACAAATCAAAGTATTACACAATCAATCAAAAAGAGATTGAAACCTATGGGGAAAAAATTCTTTATGAAATTTTTTCAAACAAAAAATGTAAAAAACTTCCTCAAAAACATTTAGAAAAAATGATGATCAACATTATTAATACTATTACTGAATCTCAATCACAACAACTTAATCTTCATGACGTTATCGCACTTTTAGGCCTTCAGCTCATTCGGACAGATGAATGCATTAATTACATAAATTTAAGCCTACACCCTACCAAAACATACCGCACCTAACACCTTAAAAAACAGCCAATACATCGAAAGATTAAAATGTTTCAAGTTTTTATCAAATTAACTGAAATATTTATTCATTTACGTCGACATATTAATAGAAGATGTTCAGGATCATTACAAACTAAGGGGGTAGATTATTATGCATTCACGTTGTAATCACAAAGAAAAGTTTGATATCAGTCCGAAATTTTGGGAAGAATTTAAAAACCGTGGATTCGAACTTAAAGTTGAATCTGGTGGCGCAGTTAAATACAGCTATTCTGGCGATTCTATTCGCAAAGTTAAAAATCAATTATTTGAAATTCAAATGTTTCCTGAACAACAACGAAAAATCACGTTTGTTCATGGCAATACATTTATTAAAACAATTTATCAAATTGAAAACATGGTTAAATATAAATTATTTCGCTAAACTGACAAATGGAAACAAAAAATTAGTAGGAGTTAATAATGGCTATTTCACCTATTTCACTAACTACAGTGAGTCCTGGTTTATATACCCAAACACCCACCATTACTCCGCGGGACCCAGGTGTTCCGCAAAAAGCGAATGATTCGCGTTTAGTTCCTTTAGATGCACAAGCCAAAGCAGTTGCAGAAGAAATTAACAAGGAATTTGGCATTAAAATCCGTAATACGCGCGAAAAAATGTTTAATTCCTCAGAACTACACACGATTTTAAACCAATTACGTCGATTACCTGCTGAACACGTAGCCTTAATAGAAGAAATTGAAAAAAATGGTGGCTTAGGTTTGCAAATGGATCTTTTAGATGCCAAACAACAAAAACGAGAAGTGTTAGGTGCTTATGATAAAAACAAGCGACGCATTTACATTTTCAAAGACTTATCAGAACCCGATCTACGCAGCACAATTACTCATGAAATAGGTCATGCAGTGCATTCTCACGCAGTTAGCAAAGAAACATTTTTCAATTTTATGAACTCTGTTCATTGGAAAATAATCCAACAAGAACAAACATATATTCCTGGAAATCAACTCTATACGTTAGGGTATTCAGAACGAGAAATTACACCGAACCAATGGAAAGAATTAATGAACCACTTTGATTGGGAAGATCTTAAAAAGAAAAAAAGCAAAATCGGCGGATATATTCTACAACCACCCAAACTTTATCAAGAAACCTATGCATTCAGCAATCCATTTGAAACCTTCGCTCACATTTATGAAAAGATGTACACTTAACTCTTATTGCAAATTCATACAAAATCGATACATCTTCTCATTGAATTATTAATCTAACTTTGCTACACTCACATAAAGTACGTTCATTGTTTACAAATCCGTAAATCACTATCAATAATGAGTAAATATGCATGATGATTAAAACAAAAATAGAGCCTAAAAAGATTAGCACAAAAAGAAATTTTTTACATGAATTTCTGGCGCAATCTAATTTATCTAACTCTTTATTAAATTTACCTTTATCTGTTTTATTTGAACGACTTAAAATTGAAAATTATCAATTTTTTCGACATATTGGAACTGTATATCAAGAAGAAGACCTTAATAAAAACATTATTTATGCACCGCAAACTATCCTAGGCACTAGCAAGCTAATCAAAGCACTTAGGCTGAGTCATCATACGTTATCTGTTGATGAGGTAATTAAATCACTAAGTAGTGATCCCTTTTCAGATCGACAGGCAATTAAAGAAAACAACAAAGAAATCAATTTTATTCTCTCATTAAATAAAACCTATTATTTACCAATAAAACTTCATACAAAACCTGAAGGGCTTTCTTTAGAAGATTCTGTTCATTTTAAAGAGGATAAAGTTTTTGCACTGCAATCTATATTGGAACAACATATCGAAAATGAAAATAGAATAAAAGAAAATCAAGAAAAAACTCACTTAATTTATAAACTAAGCCGAATTGTAAATAATCTTCCAGTTGCTATGATTGCAATTGATAATCAAGGCATCGTGCAATACATGAATACAAACTTCGAAAAAATGTTTCGGCTGAAGTCAAAACCTACAATTGGACAACCTATCAATCTTCTTTTTCACGACAAAAAAAAATTGCTAGATATTATGCTAAATTGCCAAGATGTTTCCAATTATGAATTGTGTGATGAACAAGAAGGCGGCTATTGTCCTATTTCAATTAGCGTACATCATCAAAAAGATGAAAATCAAATTTGCGTTGGGAAAATTATTGTAGTTAATGACATCACAAATATGAAAAAAATGGAAAATGAACTTCTTCAAAGTGAACAACATTCTACTTTAGGGGTTATTGCTGCAGGCGTTGCACACGAAATACGCAATCCGTTATCCAGTTTAAAAATGTTTGCCCAAATCATGAAAACCAAACATAATGACAAAGAATTTTGGCTAGAAAATTCAAGCATTATTACAGATGAAATCGATCGACTGGAACAGCTTGTGGGTGATTTTTTAAACTTAGCCAAACGCGGAAACGAAAAAAAGTTTGTTAAAGTAAAACTAGATGACGTTTTACGAAAAGTAATTAATTTAGTTGAATTACAAATCAAAAATAAGCCGATTTCACTCATACAAACAATCACTGCGCTTCCTGCTATTTATGGCGACGAAGCTAAACTAATTCAAGTATTTCTTAATTTATTAATTAATAGCGTCCAAGCAATACCTAAAGAACAAAAAGGCACAATTTTGCTAAGTACAAAAGAAGAAGGGCAAACCGTCATTGTGACGATTTCAGATAATGGCTCTGGAATTCCATCTACTATTAAGGCTAAACTGTTTGATCCATTTATCACAACCAAAAAAGACGGCTCTGGCTTAGGCCTGGCAATTTCAAAAAAAATTGTAGCACAACACAAAGGCAGGATTGATGTAACTTCTTCCTCTTCTCTTGGCACTGAATTCAAAGTCACACTGCCTATTGACACACAACGGCCTGCCTAACAATCATTCTATGGCTATAGTTGCAGATTGTATTATTACCCGTCACAAAAAACTGAACAATTATGTTTATCAATTAACCTTTAGCGCGCCTGAGATTGTGCACACAGCAATTCCAGGTCAATTTATTGAAATTAGCTGTGACAACAGTTTCGCACAACTACTAAAACGACCCTTTTCAATTCACCAAATCAATCGCAAAAAAGAAACAATATCTATTTTATATCGCATCCAAGGCAAAGGAACACAAAACCTTTCGCTAACGTCTGCTGGACAAACGATTCACTGTATAGGCCCATTAGGTACAGGATTCAGTCTTAAGAACACATCAAGAAGTCTGATAATTGCAGGGGGAATGGGAATTGCTCCTTTTGCCTTTCTAATCAACGAACTTATAGCAACAAAAAACAAATGGCACCTTTTATATGGAGCCAAAACTCATCATGAGCTAATTACATTTGATCAAATTAAGCCTAGCAACAAAAATATAATATTTATGACTGAAGATAAAAGCTATGGTCATGCTGGACGCGTAACTGACCTTTTGCCAACACTTTTATCTGAACAAAAAATTAATCAAATTTATGCATGCGGTCCAACTAACATGCTTGAAGCAGTGAGTCGCATTGCAATAACTCAAAACATTGACATTGAAGTTTCTATGGAAGCTCGAATGGCGTGTGGCTTTGGCGTTTGCCTAGGCTGCGTAATTGCGAACAAACACGGTGACTATCAAAAGGTATGCAAAGATGGCCCAGTATTCAAAGGAACCGAGCTATGGTCGATTTAACAACTCATCTAGGGCCATTAATACTACAAAACCCGATTACTACTGCATCAGGAACTTTTGGATATGGCATTGAATACGCTCCATTCCTTGACTTAGATCAATTAGGAGCTATCACACTTAAAGGAACTACGCTGCTTCCACGCAAAGGCAATGCACCTGTGCGTATTGCAGAAACCCCTTCAGGCATGCTCAATGCTGTTGGGTTACAAAATGACGGAGTCGAACAACTGCTCAATTTTCATTTACCTCAACTCGAACGCTTTACTAAAGTCAAAGTCATTGTCAATGTATCTGGCAATACACTTGAAGATTATATAGAGGTAACACGCCTTGCAGCAGCACATCCGCGAGTGAATGCCATTGAATTAAATATTTCATGCCCAAATGTCAAACAAGGCGGCATGGCATTTGGAACAGATACAATCATGGCAGCAACCATTACACAAGCTGTACGCGCCCAAACCGCCAAACCACTCATTGTCAAACTATCACCGAATGTCACAGACATTGCAAGTATTGCCAAAGCTGTTGTTCATGCTGGAGCAGATATTATATCCCTTATTAATACAGTGTTAGGTTTAGCGATTGATATACAATCTAAAAAACCAATCTTATCAACAGCTACTGGTGGATTATCTGGACCAGCCATTAAACCCATTGCGCTTCGTGCAGTTTGGCAAGTTCGCAAAGCAGTGACAGTGCCAATTATTGGAATGGGTGGCATCTTTTGCCTCAACGATGTACTGGAATTTTTAATAGCAGGAGCTACTGCAGTTTCAATTGGAACTGCAAATTTTTACGATCCAAGAATTTCTGCACAATTAGTAACACAATTAGAAAACTGGTTAAAAACACAGCCTTATTCAACACTTAAATCACTAAGTATTTCCTAAAAATACGCTGAAGCGCGTCCATTTCAATTGGTTTTGTAAAAATTTCACTAATTCCATTTTCTATACCTAAACATATATTATCTAAACTAGCCCACGCAGTATAACCAATAATGACTGACCGTTTACACGTGTCCAGCTGCTTAATATACTTTGCAGCTTCCCATCCACTCATACCTGGCATTTTATAATCCATGACAATCAAATCAGGCGACAATTCATTAGCTTTAATAATTGCAGTTTCACCGTCACCTACTTCAAAAACGTCAATATTACCAAAAGAATCTAAAATCATTGCAAGCACATCTCGCAAAGCAGAATCATCATCAACGATTAAAACCTTTTTTCTATTCATGAAAATCGCCCCCTTAATGTAACACTAATGACACGCCTGTCATTTCCTTAGGTTTTTGTAACCCCATGATATCAATCACAGTGGGAATAATATCTGCCAAAATACCAGATAATTTAAGCTTAACATTTTTATCTACCACGAGCAACGGAACTGGGAATGTTGTATGCGCAGTAAATGGCCCACCTGTTTGAGGATCAATCATTTGTTCGCAATTTCCATGATCTGCAGTAATCAGTAACGTAGCCTCCACTGCCAAAACCGCAGCAACAATATCCTTTAAACACATATCTAAAGCCTCCATAGCTTTGACTGCAGCCTCTAAAACACCCGTATGCCCAACCATATCTCCATTTGCAAAATTAAGAACAATAAAATCATATTTTTTAGACTCTATAGCCTCAATAACTTTATCCTTAACTTGAAAAGCTGACATTTCCGGCTGTAAATCATAGGTTGCAACTTTAGGCGAGGGAATTAATATCCGATCTTCGCCTGGATATTGCTTTTCAACTCCCCCATTAAAGAAAAAAGTCACATGCGCATATTTTTCTGTTTCTGCAATATGAAGCTGCTTTTTTCCCAATCGACTTAAATATTCAGCAAACACATTAGTTAACGCATCTGGAGCATAAGCTACGTGTACAGGCAATCCCTTTTCATATTGGGTAAACGTAACAAAAGGAACATTCACTATTTTGGCACGTGAAAATCCATCAAAATCAGGCAAAACAAAAGCTTTGGTTAATTCACGTCCTCGATCTGGTCGAAAATTAAAAAAGATAATACCATCCGCATCATCAACAGTTGCCAGCGGTTGCCCATGCTCCGCTACAATCAATGGCAACACAAATTCATCAAATTCTTTACGTTCATAACACGACGTTAAAGCAGCAACTGGGTCCTGAATACGCGTACCCATACCCAACGTCAGTGCATCATAAGCCTTTTGAACACGATCCCACCGATTATCTCGATCCATTGCAAAATATCGTCCGCAAAGTGTTGCAATTCGCCCGCATCCAATTGTAGCCATTTCAGACTGAAGCTGCTGAATATAATTAATAGCACTATCTGGAGGCGTATCACGTCCATCCAAAAAAGCATGAACAAAAACATCACTCAGTCCTTGTTCCTTAGCCATTTTTAACAAAGCATACACATGCGATTCATGAGAATGAACGCCACCATCAGATACCAACCCCATTAAATGAAGCTTGCCATTTTTTTGTTTAACCTGCTGCATAATACGCACAAATTCAATATTCGTAAAAAAATCACCCTCAACAATGGACTTTGTAATTCGAGTTAATTCTTGATATACAACCCTACCTGCGCCAATATTAAGATGACCCACTTCCGAATTACCCATTTGTCCTTCAGGCAACCCAACAGCCATGCCACTGGTTTCAATAATTGTATGCGGATAATCATGAAAAAGATAATCTAAAACTGGAGTGGTTGCTTCAACAACAGCATTACCTTTATTACTCGGATTAATACCCCAGCCATCTAAAATCGTCAGTAAAATCATAAGTCTAGTCCCACTTTGAGAGTAGAGCGTAATTCATAATTAGTTGTTTTATTAACTGTATCATTCAACAAAAATACATCCCCACAAAAATCCATATTATTATCCAAATGATGCTCCACATTGACTTGAATCTGATTCGCTAGTTGTTGACTAGAATTAGCAATATACGCATACATTAATACTAAAGCTGTTTCATCTGTTAAGGGAATTGTATACTTATCACTAATCATTAACCGATCATTAGCCAAGGGCTGACGATGAATATCCATAGCATGAAAATCAGAATACCAATCTTCATAAGCAGCACGCAAAAACGTAGCACCTAAGGATATAACACTCACCTCATGAATCGCTTTAGAAAAAATAAAATCAGGAACTTGGGCCATCATATAAACATACGCAGTTTTATCATCGTAATTTTGTATCCATTCCAATTGACCTAACCATTTTTTAGCTTGAAAAGCACCATATGCACCATATCGAAAAAACCGATTTGTTCCTGACAATGGATTGTCACTTCCCTGATAAACCATATGACCTTTGATACCCAACGATAAAACATTTCCACCGCCCGCACTGAGTTGCGTACTCATAGTTGCACCCGAAATTCGCGTGATTGGTTTAACTTGATGCAAAAAATCTAACGAAATACCACCTAAAACAAACGTAGACACATTAACTCGCGTTCCAGGAAGCGAATATACATACTTGTTAACAATTTCGCCAGGTCCAATAGAAAAAGCCCAATCTAACGGTTCTTCCAAGAAAACTGGAGTGATCGTATTAAATAATGCGTAAAAACTATTATTTGCAGGAACTGACGGAGCAGTCATAGGCACATACGTACTATCATATCCAAAAGTTACTTTCTGTTTAGATGAAAGCGTATAAATTGCTTTAACTTCAACAGCCTGAGTATAATTAATCATCGAACTATTATTTTTATCTGCCCTAATGCCAAGATGAATAAAAATCGGTATATTTTTAGGATTATTTTTACGTAATTTCTCAAGTGAATCTTGTATTGCCATAGAATCTGCCTTTAGTAAATCCATATCTCCTTGCATACCCGCCATTTGGTTTTCGATTTCACCCATCGAACTGGGTGAAGCTTTAATATTACGCGAACTCATTTGCTGTAACAAATCATTACTATCTTGAATTTTCTTTTCAAGTAATATAATCGCATTATTCAAAAATACAGAAAGAGAATATCGATTAATCGGAGCTTCGCCCCGAAATGTATTATCTGCATAGCCATCAGCTATACCACGACGAACCAAACTATACACAGCATCATGCGCCCAATGATTCACAGGCACATCTTTAAACGTAAGCCCATAACTCAACCCAGACATCAGAAACAAACCCAATCCAATAGCCCAAATATTTTTCATGTGGCATCACTCCTTATCAGGGAAAATTTGAACATATTATAACATAGAAAATAAAGTCTGCATTC
>CAYUBI010000066.1:0-13205 GCA_964443005.1 uncultured Candidatus Marinamargulisbacteria bacterium | reverse complement strand
ACTAAAAAAAGAAAAAAACTATAAATTCTTCTTAGGCTTTATTTACATATTAACTTTTAGTTATTTAGTGTTTTGTTTATTCTATCCTGTTTTTTTTGTTAAAAGTGTTTCGCAAAAATTACAATTTACATATTATCCAAATGCAGGATTACTCTATTTTATTTTTCCATTATACTATACTATTATTGTAATAATTGGAATTATAACACTTTTCAAAGCCTATTCATCTTCATCCAACCAGCTTAGAGAACAATTAAATTTCTTATTCTGGGCTATGGCTATCGGCCTTACTGGGGGCTCAACAACCTTCCCTTTATTATACAATATTCCGATTTTTCCTTTTGGACTACTGGGGGTTATCGTGTTAGTTATTGTTGTTGCATATGCCATCACTAAACATGACCTTATGGACATCAAACTCGTCATCTCTCGTGTTGGCTCCTTTGTTGCGATTATCGGCTTTCTCGTCTTCATCTTAAGCATTACCCTATTCTCGGACTTGCCATTAATCATTAAAGCCATCATCGTAACCGTTACAGCCATCCTCTTTACCCTTTACGGCGATAAGCTTCGCGAAAAGCTCCAAACCTCTGCTGTTCGAAAATGGGTCACAGATTGGTACAATTCGGATCAGCTTATTAGCCGTGCGCTTCAAAAACTCGTTATTGCTTTAAACCGCGAAGACGTATTTGATGTTATTGCAGATGAAATCAACGAAACCATCAAAGTAGAAAAAGTGTTAATGTTTCTAGCAATTCGCGATGACGAAACAGGAAAAATTCTTTCGTATGGATTAAGCGACAATAACTCGAACTTTACCTTAGAAGACCCAGTAACCTTGTTTGCCTTGCAACAAAAAGAGCCTTTATTGTTTAAACTTAATGACCCCAACGTCACTAAAGAAATTTCAGAGCTCAAGCTTCGACGCTCAGCTGTTTTAATTCCCTTTTGGATTAAAGACGAATTAGATGCGTTTTTTCTGATTGATCAAAAAAGTTCGGAAGCGCCTTACACAGACAAAGACAAACTTGTATTTGGAACACTCTCCATCCAAGGTGCTATGGCAATTGAACGTATTCGCCCATACGAAGCTAACATCAAAAAGCTTTATGAAACTGAACGACAACTGGCAATTTCTGGAAAAATCGCGTCACTAGCCCATTTAATTCAAGAATACAATCACGAAATTCGAACGCCCTTAACTGCCATAAAATTTTATGCTACAAAATTAAATAAATATATTACTGACCATACTCCAGAATCTGATGAAGTTTATGAAGCACTACTTGAACGAAGCAACAAAATTGCAGATATCGTTAATACCACACTTCGTATTCAAGAAGCTAAAAAACGCCAACTTGTGGAAAGCAACCTTAATGAACTGATTAACAAATCATTAATCATTCTGCCGCCGTCTGGCATTACTGTATCCTTAAATTTAAAAGAACTCCCACATCTTTTTGTAGATATTGACGACCTTACTATGGTTTTTACCAATTTAATCAAAAACGCGAATGAAGCTATGCCTAAAGGCGGAGATTTAACAATTTCAACAACTACGCAACGCGATGGCAACGATCTTTTCGTTTGTGCAGAATTTAAAGATACAGGCAACGGAATTGAAAAAGTGAATTTAGAACGTATTTTCGAGCCATTTTTCAGCACTAAAGTTACTGAAGGACGCGGCCTGGGCTTATCCATCGTATTTCGAATTGTCCGCGAACACTTTGGCCATATTGAAGTTCAAAGCGAAATCGGTAAAGGAACTACTTTTCTCTTAAAATTCAAATTCTTGGAAACAATGCCTACGAACTAATCCTTATTGACTGGGCTGATTTTTGCTTTCACGCCGCTCTTTCTTCTGGTCAAGCATTTCTTGCCATACAATATTTTTGACGTTTTCCATAGCTAAATCATCGGTTTCCTGACTCATTTGAAGAGCTTCGCCATTAAAGGCCCGCTGAAGTACGGACAAAAGATTACTTTCTAATTGATCCTTTTTAATATAAGCTAAAGCACGCCCCTGAGCATAAGTTGCAGCATACCATTTTTCTTTGTCTTCATAAGCAGTTAGCACTACAATAAAAACATCTCGATTTGGCAAGTCACTTCGACGAAGTTTCTCCAAAAACGTTGGTCCGTCCATAATCGGCATTTTATAATCTAAAATAACGCAAGCCACTTCCAATGCACGAGAATTCGACGAAAAAAAATCCAACGCTTCTTGCCCATTATAAGCATTGATAGCTTCATATAACTCAGTTTCTTCAACTAATTCTTTAACAATTCTTGACAAATGCACATCATCTTCTACAACTAAAATTAATTTTTTGTCCATAACAATCCTCCATGACAAATATGATCAACAAAGATATCATGCCCGAAAAAATAAAGATTAAACATACGACTTATGGCCGCTTCCTAAAAAAATGAACATAATAATTCGTCAAATAAGCATAATGTTCAATCTCTGGACGATTCATAAACAAGCTACGCGGCAGGTCACTTTCTTCACCCCAAAAAAGAGCACCAGGCTTCATTAATCGCAAAATTTCAGTTACATACTTTTCCTGATGTTCCTGTAAAGCGAAAAACGGATTCTTCAGTGCTACGTAAGCTGAAATAACCACATCAGCTGAATCGCTAGGAAGCTTTGTATCCAGTACATTCGCAACAATACGCTTCCCAAGATAGGCCATTTTTAATGTTGGAAATGAGGAAAAACTATCAACAGCAACAACAGCGCATCCTTTTTTAGCCAAAACTCGCGCTAATCGAGATCCGCGTCCTGCACCCAAATCTACAACGGTTTTGGATGAAGGCTCTACTAGCAGCGATTTGAAATCTGCTGTTTGCAAAACCTCCCAATAAAAAGGATCCAGTATTTTTTGACTACCAAAATCAATAATCTTAGCAGTATCAGCTTGACTCCATAATTGCTCGTAGGTTTTCTGAATTAAATCAAAGAAAGGAATCTTTTTCATACACAAATAACCTCAAAAATCAATTTTAATTCCTATTCGACCAAAGCGATCTTCCGGAGTATTTTGCAAACTACCTAAATTAGGTAAAGCAGCTTTTTCTGTTCGATAACTAGCAATAACCTGAAGCAACCACACCTTAAAACTAGTCATTACAGTTAATGAATTACTTTGATCATTATGATGTCCGCTTACGCCTGCTTTCAGCTGACCCAGCCATGGAATATTCAGTAATTTAACTTGGGTATCAAACATGAATGTAGGAAATGAATCCTTTTGTGGCTTTGCAATATCCAACTGAACCAACAATCTAGGAAAATGAAAAATCGTACTAGCATGAAGAATTTTGTCCAAATTTGTTGTAAACGTTACGCCATTATCCAACTTCGTTGCATCTGAAAAGAAAAGATTTTCAATAGATATCCCAGAAATCCACCACGTATTTAATTTAAACGAAACACCTGCATGACTAGTAAAGAAAAAGGCAGCATTGTCTTTCTTTTGATTATCCGAATTCACTAATTCAGAAAAACCAGTCAAATTGCGGCCAGAATTCCGCAGCATATTTAAGGCATTATAACTGGGTATATTACTCTGCGAAAACCCCATGACACCTTTAACCAAAAACCCAAAACTTAGTTGTTCGGAAAACGGAAAACCTAGGCCCACTACAGTAGATGCTTCATTCATTTGACGAGCATCAACATACGTATCCATAAATCTGGCTTGCTGCCGACTCGTGAAATATAAACCCAACGCACTATTTTTATTCAAGCTATTAAATCCTGCTTCTAGCCGTGAAGAAATATTGCTAGCTAAACCAGAATTAAACATACGCGGATCATTCGTTGAATTAGGAACGTACCGATAACTTCCGTCTTTTGTCTTGTTTAAAAACTGACTCATTCCATCAGAAAAATCTCCCATAGCATATAGAGACGTACTGCGTTTTTCAGATAATTCGCATAACAAGGCCGGATTTCTATACAATAAGCTTTCATCATTAACAATTTGGTCACTAACATCTGTTAACATGCTCAACTCATGAACCTCTGTTGAAGATTCTTTTATTGCAGGTTGCTTAGGCAAATTATCACCGTTTTTTAAAGCACTTGCATCTGTTGCCAACGCATCTGGCGCACTACTACCAGCACCTTCGGGAGTCATAACCGAAGGCGAACCTGGAACAGAAGGAAGTCCAGAAGCACTGCCATCCGGCAAAACGCTGCTGCTACCTGGAATAAGTGGCTGAGTTAATGACTCACCCAAAGCACCTAATTGCTGAGGTGCCAATGATGTTACCTGAGAAAATTGCTGAAACGCATTCAAACTTTCGGGTGATAAAGGAATTGGATTCTGAAAAAAGCCAGTTGAATTAATCAAACTTTCAAATCCTGAATTAACTAAAATATTTTGCGCTCCCTGTGCTAGTTGCACGATTCCTTCAAATGCAGAAACAGTGCCAACTGGAGCCATTGCAGAATACAAGGTTCCTTTAACTGAAATCGTAGCATGAGGCGTTTCAATCGAAAATTGATCCACACGACTCGTTCCTTTGACAATCTTGACCCAAATTTTGCCAATCGAAAATTTGAATTTATCAAAAGTTTTTCGTTCTTTATTGATTCCCGCAATAATCAAATTGGATGATGGCTCCAAACGTATAATATGCCCAGCTTTAAAGCGTAATTCGCAAAACGAATTTAATCCTGTTTTCAACTCATCCAAAGCATATAAGTTCATACTAAGGGTAGCTTGATCCCAATAAGATGTTGTAGCTCTACGAAACGTTACAACACCATTCATTGAAATAATTGTTGAAGAAAAAACAGCCTCATCGTCTTCGCCTTGGGCAACTTCTGTCAAATTCGACGCAAAAGCGGAAGCATGATCAACACCCCAACTTTGCATCACAATTCCATTCATGATACCTAGACCTAACAACAACGCTATACCTAAACCAGACAACTGTGAATTCATATCGTATCCTTTCGTTAGCGTATAGTATACAACAATTTCAAGATTTCTTAACTATATCCATTTTTTAATATCATTTTCCCATTGAGAAAACTATGCTCCAGTGCTATCATTTTTAAGGCAACATGATCAAAAAGGAATACCCATGACATTTATTGAACGCATGCATGAAAAGGCCAGAAACCTACAAAAAACAATTGTACTTCCAGAAACAACAGATGAACGAACCTTGCGTGCTGCACACCTGATTCTTCAGCAACAATTAGCTCAGTTAATTCTTGTAGGAGATGTTGAAGAAATTAAAAAACAATCTGCACTATTAGGCCTTGACCTTGATAAAGCAACACTCATGGATCCATCAACTCATTCTGAACTAATAAATTTAGCTAATCGTTACTACGAACGTCGAAAGAAAAAAGGAATGACACCAGACGAAGCACTTGAAACACTTAAAACAAAACCACTCTATTTTGGTGCAATGCTAGTTGATGCAGGCATTGCAGATGGCATGGTTGCAGGCGCGCTATGCCCAACAGCAGAAACCTTACGTGCGCTATTTCATTGCGTTGGAACAAAACCAGGCTCGTCTTTAGTGTCTAGCTTTTTTATCATGATTAGCCCGCAAATCGATTTAGGTTATAATGGCATTCTTTTATTTGCAGACTGTGCAGTTAATCCAAATCCAACAGCTGAACAGTTAGCTGATATTGCCATTCAAACAGCAGATTCATTTCGTAAATTATTCCAAACAGAACCAGCAGTTGCGCTACTATCCTTTTCCACATATGGAAGCGCAGAACATGTTTTAGTTGAGAAAGTTCGACAAGCCCTATCTTTATGCAAAACAAAAGAACCCACACTCATGATAGACGGTGAACTTCAAGTTGATGCAGCCTTAATTCCAGACATTGGGCAACGCAAAGCTAAAGGAAGTACGGTCGCTGGCAAAGCTAATTGCTTAATATTTCCAGATTTGCAATCTGGTAATATTGGCTATAAATTAACTGAACGATTCGGCGGAGTTACTGCACTCGGGCCCTTTTTGCAAGGTGCAGCAAAACCTATTAATGATTTATCTCGGGGTTGCAGTGTGCAAGATATTGTAGACATAACAGCCTTAACTGCAATTCAAGGAGCCCGAGCATGATTATTCTAGCGTTAAATTGTGGCAGTTCTTCATTAAAATATCAGCTTTATAATTGGGATACGCATAACTTACTTACCAAAGGAAACATTGAACGTATTGGTGTTGGCGGGCCCACAAATCATACTGAAGCAATTGAACTCATGTTAGATGGTTTTATACTTAACGGAATTCTTAAATCTTTTTCAGATATCAAAGCTGTTGGCCATCGTGTTGTACATGGTGGCGATCAATTTCATTGTTCTGTACTCATTACTCAGGATATTTTAGATACAATTAAAAATGTTGCGAATATGGCACCCTTACATAATCCACCTAATATTTTGGGAATTGAAGCTGCTCAACAAGCACTTCCAGGAGTTCCCCAAGTTGCTATTTTTGATACTGCTTTTCATCAAACCATGCCTCCAGTTGCATATCTTTATCCAGTTCCATATAATTGGTTTTCTGATTTTGATGTTCGACGTTATGGATTTCATGGCACCTCACATTTATATGTAACAAAACGAGCTGCAATCATGCTAAATAAAGCTCCCAACAACGTTAATATTATTACCTTACATATTGGAAACGGTGTTAGTTTTACAGCTGTCAAAGACGGATGTTCCATTGATACATCCATGGGCCTAACACCATTGGAAGGCGCAATGATGGGCACACGCTGTGGCGACATTGATCCAGCGATTATTCCCTTTATGATGAAAAAGCTCAACAAAACTGCTGAAGACATTGAAAATATTCTCAATAAAAAAAGCGGCCATTTTGGCATTACAGAAGGCATGACTGACAGACGCGACATTTTAGATGCTTGTTTAAGCGGTGACGAACGTGCAAAATTAAGCTTAGATATGGAAGCCTATCGCATCAAAAAATACATTGGAGCTTATTTAGCAATTAATCCACAAACCGAAGCCTTAGTCTTTACTGCAGGTGTTGGCGAAAACAATTGGTATATTCGCGAAGAATCCCTTAAAGGATTAGACCATTTAGGAATCCAACTAGATAGTGAAAAAAATCGGGCATCTTCTTCTAAAACTGGCGAAACAGAAATTCATTCAGCTCTATCGCGCATCAAAATACTTATTATTCCAACTAACGAGGAAATTGTATTAATTGAAGATGTGATTGCAATCCTTCAACAAACATACCAAGATCATCTTCATTATCATTATAGTTTTGCATGAACCCACACAATCAAGCTGAAATTCAAGTCAAATTAAATGGCCAGCTCATCACAACTACATCAACTACGATTCTAGATCTTATATCTGAATATCAACAAGAAAAAACAATGATTGTTGTAGAGCATAATCTAACGATTCTCGACAAACAAGCATATGCATCAACACAATTAAACAATGATGATGTCATTGAATTTATTCGTTTTATGGGAGGTGGCTAGCATGGTTCATGCAGATCCCTTAATAATTGCAGGAAAAGAATTTAGTTCACGCTTAATGATAGGAACTGGGAAATACACTTCTTACGCAATAATGAAACAGGCTTTAGACGCATCAGAAGCAGAAATTGTTACCTTTGCGATTCGACGAACCAATTTATTAAATCCGAATGAAGAAAATATTCTTGATTATATTGATCTCAAAAAATTTACGTTATTACCAAATACAGCAGGCGCGCGAACTGTTGAAGAAGCCGTTCGTTTAGCCCGATTAGCTAGAGCTGCAGGATTAACAGACTGGATTAAACTCGAAGTGCAGCCAGATGCAAAATACCTTTTGCCAGACCCAGTTGCAACAGTCGAAGCTACCAAAATTTTAGCAAAAGAAGGGTTCAAAGTACTACCCTACACAACAGATAGCCCAATCATCGCACAACTATTAATTGCAGCTGGTGCAGTCACAATTATGCCTGGATTATCTCCCATTGGGTCAGGTCAAGGAATTTGGTCCTTAGAAAACATCAAAATCATCAGGGAAATCAGTACTATTCCAGTGATCATTGACTCAGGAATTGGAACAGCTTCAGATGCAGCAATGGCAATGGAAGTCGGTGCTGATGCAGTACTCATTAATACAGCAATTGCACTAGCTAAAGATCCCAAAAAAATGGCAAGTGCAATGAAATATGGTGTTATTGCTGGCAGACTTGCCTATTTGTCTGGACGAATGCAAAAAAAAGCTTATGCTAATGCAAGTTCACCTTTGGAAGGGATTATTGGTTCAGAATAACACTTAACGAATTTAGTCATCCTATATCTTTATGTTTTAGCGACTCGTTATTTCATCTCGTTCATCTTCAACGATTAAATCCGGAATCAAAGAAATTCCTGTAGCAGAAGGAAGCATTTTCCCATGTTGCTCAAGAAGCAAGCTATTATTTTCATCAAACAACTGATAAGAATACGTTGCTGGTTGATGAAAAAAATCCCATGCGCTTATAAACTGCGCTGAAAAAGTCCGATCCTGGGAAAATTGATCAGGTATTTCACCATTATCAACCATATATAACTCAAACTTACGATCTGCTAAAATGGTAAACGAAATATACGCCAACGTTGTACTAACATCTGGATTAAAACGTAAAAAATATAAATTTGGACTATCCGTTTTTTCAAGATTAAAAAATATTTGACCTGAACTAGATGCAGAGCCCAAAGAAGTTCTCAACGTTTCCACAACTGGACGCTGCTCCAGTAATCGCGCTAAAAGATACGCCATTTCACCCCGCGTAACGCCTTTATCTGGCAAAAACGTAGATGAAGCAACCCATTGGGGTGGCAACAACGCTGTTCCGCTCAGCTGCTCTATCAACGATCGAGCATGGAAATCTGGTGAAATATCTGCAAAACTTTTGATAGATGTTCCATGAAGAATTTTATAATGATTTTTTAACAAAACCAAGCATTCTGCACGTTGTATCAAACTATCCGGCCCAAAAGAATCTGACGTCAGCGCTGTAATCAAATCATGCTTCAATGCAGCCTGAATATAAGGATATGCCCAATGAGTTGTCAGCAAATCTGAAAAAACATAGGAAGCTGACTGCCCTATCAAAGAAATATGATTAAATTTACATAATACTTCAGCCATTTCACCCCGCGTCATCAATGTATTCGGAGAAAAAAAATCTGTACCAGCTAGTCCACCCAGAATTCCCAAAGCAGCCAACCACTCAATTTCTTTTTTAGCAAAATGCCCTAAAGTATCAGGGAAAGGTCGTAATATAGTAACAGTCCGTTTTACTTCAGCTTTTTCAAAAGCTTCATCAACAGCAACAACATAAATATCAAATAAGCCTGATTGAGGAATATCCATCATTGTTTGAAATTTATTATGAAACAAGGGAATTTCTTTACCATTCACTAGCACCATTTTTGCACCTGCAACTGTGCCACTCACTTTAACTGGCGAATATACGAATGACTGATTCATCACGGGTGATTGAAGCACAATAATTGGGGATGCAAAACTTACACCTAGCCAAACTATGCTAATAATCCATCCTAAATTTTTTATCAAGCCTATTTAAACCGTTTTTTAAGTTCCGATTCAATATCAGAAGGTGCGATACCACTTTCTTCTAACAACATCAAACAATGAAAAAACAGATCAGCCATCTCATAAATAACTTCATCTTTACTATTATTTTTTGCTGCAATAATAACTTCAGACGATTCTTCACCAATTTTTTTACAAATTTTATCAAGTCCCTGAGTTTGCAAATAATTGACATACGACCCTTCTTTCGGATTAGCACGACGATCTTGAATAACCACGAAAACTTTTTCTAAAATATCCATTATATATGTCTCCTTTATTATTTTTTATAATTCACTACAATATGTTAGCCCACCTCGGCAACTACTGGCAAGCGTATAGTAAATTCTGTACCTTTATTCAACACACTTGTCACAGCTAACATGCCACTATGCATCTCTACAATTGCTTTGACAATACTTAAACCCAAACCATAACCAGTACTATGTCGTGATAGATCTGCCCGAAAAAATCGATCAAAAATATAAGGAAGATCTTTTTCTGCAATACCATACCCTGAATCAGAAACCGTTAATATAATTTCCTGAGTTTTTTGACATAACACCACATGAATACTTCCTTTTTGCGGTGTATATTTTATTGCATTATCTATTAAATTTTGAACCAATCGTGTTAAATATAATTCATCGCCCATCACAATCATATTCTCAGAAATTAATGATGTCACAACTATATTCTTATTTTCTGCTAACACTGCCAAGGTTTTAATTGCCGATTTTATGATTTCACTAAAATCAACATCATGCAATGCTATTTTTGTCTGATCACTATCTAATTTAGCCAAAACCAATAATGTTTCAGTAATACTAATTAATATATCGATTTCCTCTAAACTACTCATCATAACTTCTTGATACTCCTCTGTTGAGCGAACCTTTTTCAAAATCACAGATATTTCACCTTTTAAAACAGTTAATGGCGTACGTAGTTCATGTGACACATCCTGAATAAACCGTGTTTGAGACGAAAAAACTTTGTTTAATTCTAACAACAAACCATTAAATGTCTCTGCTAGCAACTGAATTTCGTCACGCGTTTTTGGAACATGAATCGGCTGAAATAAATTATGTGCAGTCGTTTCGCGTATTGTTTTAACCATCAAATCAATTGGGTTTAACGTAATTTTTGCAAGTAAAGCACCAACAATTCCAGTCAAAACAACAGTCAAAGGCAAAAATATAAACAACAAAGTCCTTAACGTATTTTGTGCTTTATTAAATGTATTCAGCGGAGTAGAAACCTGTGCAATATAAACTACTTTATTGTGATAAGTCAGTGCAAAAGTTAGTTGTCGCATTTGAATTAAAACACCTTCATCATCTTTGACTGAAATGTTATTAAATAATGCAGTATGATCCAACACCTGATTTAAAATATCTGGTTGTAACACCTGAATTCCAGGAATATGCTTCGACGACAAAATATGCTGTCCATGAATATCAAAAAGCTGAACTACAATATTTAACATTTTTGGATCAGCGGCTTTCTCGTCCATCAAATTTTCAGCTATTTTTTTAAAATTATCTTCATTTATTTTACTATATATCCCACCAAACCGACCCACACGTTCTGCCTCCAATTTCTCAACATCCCAATACGTTTGAATCGAATCAGCCAATCCATCAGCCTTGGACAATAAAATCCCATCCCGATAATCCAACAAACGCTCACTAAAATAATAAAACAAGGCAACACTAAATATGCCCAACGTTAGCGTCAGAATCAACATATATAATACAATTATTTTAAATCGAATTGAACGAATAAATGAAGAAAACCCGGAAAGAATATGCTGAATCATTAACTAAGCTTTTAGCATATAGCCACGTCCACGTATGGTATAAATAATTTTTTTAGCTGAATTAGAATCAATTTTTCGACGCAAATAATTGATATATACATCAATAATATTCGTAGCCGTATCAAAATTAATTTCCCACACGTGCTCAAAAATCATAGTACGCGTTACAATTGTACCAGTATTACGCATCAAATATTCCAAAAGCGAACATTCACGCGTCGTAAGTTCTATCTCAATTCCAGCACGAGTTACCAGATGGCTTAATAAATCCATTTCCAAATCATCCACGTGCAATTTTGTTACTACCGAACTCCCAACAGGACGAAGCTGTGCACGAATACGAGCCAAAAGTTCTTCAAAAGCAAAAGGCTTTGTTAAATAATCATTTGCGCCAGAATCCAAACCTTTAACTTTGTCTTTAATAGAGTCTTTAGCTGTTAGCATAATCACAGGCACAGTTTTGCCCCGTTCACGTATAGATTTGCATAAGGTCACGCCATCAATTGTGGGAAGCATCACATCCAACAAAATTAAATCATATTCATTATTCTGTACAAAAAAAAGACCTTCGCCACCGTCATTAGCAACAGTTACAGCATAACCTTCTTCTTTAAGCCCGCGCTTGATAAAACTTGCAATTTTTTTCTCATCTTCAATAATTAGAATATGCATAAATTCAATTTTATCACTGAAATAAAACCAGAGCTATCCAAAAACATGCCAATTATCATAAATAATCTTTACAAGGTTTTCAAAGGAACGGCCAAAGTCCCACTGATTTTTATCTGTGACTCCAACAATATTACTGATAGTTCGAATCTGCAATGCTTTTTTCCCATAAAGATTCGCAGTATACAGCAAGCCGGCTCCTTCCATAGACTCTACCTGAACATTCCACCGACGATTTCGCTCTCGTGCAATTGTCATATCATTCGAAATGCTTGACACAGTACAACCTTTGACCTTTTGCACACGACAAGTTGTCAGCGACATTGAAGCCAATTCAATAGGCAAAGCAGCATGAATTGTATATTGTTTCTCAAAAAAAATCTGTTCATCAGACACATGCATCGACTGCCCTAAAATCGCTTTAAAATCAAAAGCTGTATTCATAGCAAAATCAGCCCACACATCCTCTTCTATAATGGCAATATCACTTTTGCCAAGAACAGATTGAGCATACGCACCTGCAATTCCGATCCCAATAACCCTCTCTATTTCATGCTGCTCTAAATAACTCGTTAATCGAATACACGTATTCATTAACCCAATGCCAGTCATTAAAATATGACAAGAAATTGTTTGTCGAGACAAGATGGATAAATCAACAGTTTTTTGATCCACAACAAAACCCTGACTCACAAGAACAGGGACTAATCGCTGATATTCCAGCTTAGTCGGAACTACGAAAACAGTATAAATATCTCCCATGCCCCTATTATATCATAGCAATTAATGCACGCACGATCATTGCAACACAATTTTAAATCTACTTTATTTTAATGATTTTGCTGTCATTTTTTTTAGTGTTTTTGATACAGGGTCAACACCAATCCCAACATTTTCAAGCGCAACAACTCCAAGAATAGCTTCAGTATCCTCAGGACCAAATATAACCTGACAAACAGTTTCAGCACCCATAAACGATACTCGTGCAAAACCATATTTATATTCTACAGGCTGACCATTCGCCAATTCATAAACTTCTTTTCCTTCTACTTCGATTCCTGCTTTTTCAAGCTCACTCGTAGGAGCCATACAATCTATTGCGCCAGTATCTACAA